>JAJCYC010000278.1 GCA_029263115.1 Pseudonocardia sp.
GGTCAGGGGGCCCGCCGCGGGGCCCGCCGGCCCCTCGGAGCTGTCGGCTGGCACGCCGCCCGGCGCCCCCCCCCCTAAGCGGGGGGGGGGCCGCTGCCGTTCCCCCGCACCCTGCGGGATCCGTGCCGCTACCCGAGCTGGACGTGCGCGCGGCGCGGCGGGGTCTCGGGCGTGCACCAGCGCCAGCCACATTCGCACCGGGTGACCGGCATACCGGGCTGTCGTCGAGTGAGCGGTGCAGCGACACGCGGACGTACCCTGCCGGTATGGGGTCCACGGCTGATCGGGCGGACGTCAGGCGGTGGCGGGACAACCACCGCGACGAGGTGGACGGGGCGGCGCTGTACCGGGCGATGGCCGACGCCGAGCCCAGCGCGGAGCTCGCCGAGGTGTACCGCCGGCTCGGCGAGATCGAGGCGCGGCACGCCGACTTCTGGGCCGCCCGGCTGCGCGAGCACGGCGCATCGCCGCCACCGGACCGGCCGTCCGCGCGGGCCCGGGCGCTGATCCTGCTCGCCAGCCGGTTCGGGGCGTCGGTGCTGGTGCCCACGGTGGCCCGCACCGAGCGGCTGGGCCGGGCGATGTACGACGACCAGGTGGAGGCCGCCGGTACCTCGATGGCCACCGACGAGCGCTCGCACGCGTTCCTGCTCGGCGAGATCCGCGGCGGTGTGCCCGGCGGGTCGCTGGCCCGGCTGGAGGGGCGGCACCGCACCCCCGGCGGCAACGCGGTGCGCGCGGCGGTGCTGGGTGCGAACGACGGCCTGCTGTCCAACCTCAGCCTGGTCACCGGGGTGGCCGGCAGCGGCGTGGCCGGCGGCGGAATCACCAACAGCGGAGTGCTGCTGGTCGGCCTGGCCGGGTTGCTGGCCGGGGCGTTCTCCATGGCCGTGGGCGAGTGGGTGTCGGTGCAGAGCGCCCGTGAGCTCGCGCAGCGGCAGCTGGCCATCGAGGCCGACGAGATCGCCACCCTGCCCGAGGAGGAGGTCGAGGAGCTGCGGCTGATCTACCAGGCTCGGGGTGTGCCGGAGGAGGAGGCGTTCACCCTGGCCAAGCGGCTGCTCGACGACCCGGACAGTGCGCTGGAGGTGATGGCGCACGAGGAGCTGGGGCTGGACCCGGACGACCGCGGCGGCAACCCGTGGGTAGCTGCCGGCGCATCCTTCTGGCTGTTCGCCCTCGGTGCGGTGCTGCCGGTGCTGCCGTTCGTCTGGCTGGCCCAGCCCGCCGGGGTCGCGGTGTCCGCGACGGTCGGCGGGCTGGGCCTGTTCGTACTGGGCGCGGCGACCACGCTGTTCACCGGGCGCGGCGCGCTGCGCTCCGGGCTGCGCCAGATGCTGCTCGGGTTGGCCGCGGCGGCGGTCACCTACGGTGTCGGCGCCGCGCTCGGCGTCTCCCTGGCCTGACTCACGGGTCCCAGCGGGACAGCCGGGCGGCGACCACGGCGTGCCGGGGGTCGGACGCGGGCAGGGCGACGGCCAGCCGTTCGGCGAGCTCGACGTCGTCGGCACCGGCGGAGTCGGCGCCGGCCGAGTCGGGCCCGGAGTCGGCGAGCAGCCACATCGCCTCGGTATCGTCGCGGTCGAGCACGGCGCGGCGCAGCGTGCTGAACAGCGACTCGCGCAGCTCCACCACCGCCGGCGCTTCCGACGCGGGCAGCAGCTCGCCGCGGTAGGCCGCCGCCGCGGCGCGCACGTGGCCGGTCCGCAGCTCGCGGCGCACGGTGAGGAAGTCGGCGGTGAGCCTGGCGTGCAGCCGGTACGGGTGCGATTGCACCGCGTCCGAGCCGAGCTGGGCGCGCAGCCGGTGGATCTCGGCGCGGGCGGTCACCGGGTTGCCGCGCTCGCCGTAGACCCCGGTGGCCAGCTGATCGGCGGAGACCCCGGACGGGTGGGTGGCCAGCATGGTCAGCATGTCGGCGTGCCGCTGCGACAGCCGCACCAGCCGCCCGTCCACCCGGGCGGTCGGGCGGGGCGCACCGAGGAAGGTCAGCTCGAGTTCCGGGGCGGGCGCGGCTGGCGGCCGGGCGGCCGGCACCGCGGGGCGGGTTCCGGCCGGGGGCGTTGCGGTCGTGCCCGCCGCGGGTAGCCGCAGCAGGAAGGCGCCGGCCAGCGGTTCGAGGGTGGCCGCGCGACCGTCCGGCAGCTCGATCCGGCCGGGCGAGGTCGGCAGGGTCAACCGGCCCGGCAGCTCGCCGGGCGGATGGGCGCCGGGCTCGCCGGCCAGCACCCGACCGGTCGAGGTGACCAGCACGCCCGGCCCGCCGCGCAGCGCGGCCAGCGCCGGGGCGCAGCGGGCGCGCAGGTGCTCGTCGCGCAGCCGCATCCGGGTGTGCAGTTGCCCCTCGGCGAGCTTCGCGGCGGCGGCCACCAGCGCGACGGTCGACGGGTGGAAGGTGGGCACCGGTCCGGTCACGTCGACCGCGCCGACGATCTCGCCGGTGTCCGGGTCACGCACCGGGGCCGCCGCGCAGGTCCAGGCGTGGTAGGTGCTCACCAGGTGCTCGGCGGAGTGGATCTGTACCGCCCGCCGCTCGGCGAGCGCAGTGCCCATCGCGTTGGTGCCGATGGCGTCCTCGGACCAGCGGGTGCCCACGGCCAGGCCCACGTCCTCGGCGAGGCGCAGTACCCCGGACTGACCCTCGCACCACAGGATGTGCCCGTCGGCGTCTGTCACGATCATCATGTGCATCGCCTCGTCGGCGATCGCGACGAGCGTCTCGCGCAGCAGCGGCAGCGTCTCGGCGAGCGGGTGCCCGGCACGCAGCTCGGCGACCTCGCGGCGGTCGTACACCGTCGGCGGGCCGTCGGACTCCGGGTTGACCCGCGCGGCCAGCGAGCGCCGCCAGGAGTCGGACACCACCGCGCGCGGCTGCTGGGGCACGGGCGAGCCGCTGAGTACCGCCTCGCGGATCCGGGCGAGCAGCCGGGCCCGGACCACCGGGTCGGCGGGCCGTTGCGTGGGAAGACCCATCCGCGACGTCCCCTCTCGGCCTCGACGCCTACCAGGTCCAGCCTACTCCCGGTGTGACCTGTGCAACGTGTCTGCAACCCCCACCGGCCTAACGTCGGCCACCAGAGCATCGAGCATCGAGCGAAAGGGCGAACATGGCGAGGTATGCGGCTCCGGGCCAACCGGACAGCCCGGTCACCTTCAAGTCCCGCTACGACAACTTCATCGGTGGCGAGTACGTCGCGCCGGTGAAGGGGCAGTACTTCGAGAACCCGACCCCGATCACCGGCGAGACCTTCACCGAGGTGGCCCGGGGCACCGCCGAGGACGTCGAGCTCGCGCTGGACGCCGCGCACGCCGCCGCGCCGGCCTGGGGCAAGACCTCGGTCGCCGAGCGCGCCGGCATCCTGAACAAGATGGCCGACCGCATCGAGGCCAACCTCGAGATGATCGCCATCGCGGAGAGCTGGGAGAACGGCAAGGCCTGCCGCGAGACCCTGGCCGCCGACATCCCGCTGGCCATCGACCACCTGCGCTACTTCGCCGGGGCGATCCGCGCGCAGGAGGGGTCGCTCTCGCAGATCGACGAGGACACCGTCGCCTACCACTTCCATGAGCCGCTGGGCGTGGTCGGGCAGATCATCCCGTGGAACTTCCCGATCCTGATGGCGATCTGGAAGCTGGCGCCGGCGCTGGCCGCCGGCAACTGTGTGGTGCTCAAGCCGGCCGAGCAGACCCCGGCCTCGATCCACGTGCTCAACGAGCTGGTCGGCGACCTGCTGCCGGCCGGCGTGCTGAACATCGTCAACGGCTTCGGCGTGGAGGCCGGTAAGCCGCTGGCGTCCAACAAGCGCATCCGCAAGATCGCCTTCACCGGGGAGACCACCACCGGCCGGCTGATCATGCAGTACGCGTCGGAGAACCTGATCCCGGTGACCCTGGAGCTGGGTGGCAAGAGCCCGAACGTGTTCTTCAACGACGTGGCCGCGCAGAACGACGCCTTCTACGACAAGTCGCTCGAGGGCTTCGCGATGTTCGCGCTGAACCAGGGCGAGGTCTGCACCTGCCCGTCCCGGGCGCTGATCCAGCAGGAGATCTACCCGGAGTTCCTGCAGGACTGCGTCAAGCGCACCGAGCAGATCAAGCAGGGCCACCCGCTGGACACCGACACGATGATCGGTGCGCAGGCGTCCAACGACCAGCTGGAGAAGATCCTGTCCTACATCGACATCGGCCGGCAGGAGGGCGCCAAGATCCTCTGCGGTGGCGAGCGGGCCGACCTCGGCGGCGAGCTGTCCGGCGGCTACTACATGCAGCCGACGATCTTCGAGGGCAACAACTCGATGCGCGTCTTCCAGGAGGAGATCTTCGGCCCGGTCGTATCGGTGGCCCGGTTCACCGACTACGACGATGCCATGAAGATCGCCAACGACACGCTCTACGGCCTCGGCGCCGCGGTGTGGTCCCGTGACGGCAACGTCGCCTACCGGGCCGGGCGGGACATCCAGGCCGGACGGGTGTGGGTGAACAACTACCACGCCTACCCCGCGCACGCGGCGTTCGGCGGCTACAAGCAGTCCGGTGTCGGCCGGGAGAATCACAAGATGATGCTCGACCACTACCAGAACACGAAGAACATGCTGGTCAGCTACTCGCCGAACGCCCAGGGCTTCTTCTGATGAACGATCCCGAGGTGGTGCCGGAGGTTCCGGACTCCGGCACCGCCCGGGTGGCGCTGACGTCCGCCGCCGCGCGGCTGCTGGTCAAGATGACCGAGCTGCACGGTCCGCTGATGTTCCACCAGTCCGGCGGATGCTGTGACGGCAGCTCGCCGATGTGCTACCCGGACGGCGACTTCAAGATCGGCGGCTCCGACGTGCACCTCGGCGATCTGACCGTCGAGGGGCTGGCGCCGATCGGCTTCTACATGTCGGAGTCGCAGTTCGGGTACTGGAAGCACACCCATCTCACCGTCGACGTGGTGCAGGGCCGAGGCAGCGGATTCTCCGTGGAGGCGCCCGAAGGTGTGCGCTTCATGATCCGCTCCCGGCTGTTCTCCGACGAGGAGTCGGCCGCCCTGAACGGGGTGTGAGCCGCGATCAAACCCGGCGCTCGCACAGAGCCGGCGTACGCCGCGCAGCGGTCGCATACGCCTGCGCGGCGTACGCCAGATCTGCCTGGGCCGCCGCTGAGCCGAATCGAACTGGAGTGCACATGGCTGAACCGACCACCCTGCGAAACCTGGTGGGCCTGCCCAAGGAGCCGGCGGCGCTCTCCGAGTCGTCGCTGATCATGATCGACCTGCAGAACACCTACACCCGGGGCGTGATGGAGCTGGCGAACGTCCAGTCCGCCATCGGCCAGGCCGCCCAGCTGCTGGACCGGGCCCGCTCGGCCGGCATCCCGATCTTCCACATCCAGCACGACGACGGTGATCAACTGAACAAGGCGCGGTGCCGATCATGGGGCCCGTGCCGATCATGGGGCGCCGTGCCGAGCGCGGTGCGGGTCAGCCGGTGGTCAGCGCGTCCAGGGCGGTGAGCGCGTCGAGGGCGGTCATCGGCAGCTCGACGCCGTGACCGTGCCGGACTCCTGGTTCGCGGGTGTTGATCCGGACCAGCCCCCCGGACGCCGCGGCGGCCAGCTCGGCGTGCCGGCGGACGGTGGGCACCGCGGTGCCGGCCCCGACCTCGACCACGGTGACCCGTGCGCCGCGGTGCCCGCGCAGCCAGTCGGCGTGCGCCCGGGCCTGCGCGTCGGTCCGGGCGGGCAACCAGTCACCGTCGCCGAACATCAGGATGTTGGGCCGGGCCAGCCCGCCGCAGCGCGGGCACGACGGCAGCGGTGAGACCGCCCGCATGCAGGTCTCGTCGATCCGTACCTCGACCTCGTCGGCCGGCCAGATGTCGTCGCGGCAGCCGGCCAGGCACTGCAGGTGGTGGATCGAGCCGTGGCACTCGGTCACCGCCGCGTCGCCGAACCCGGCGCGCTGGAACTGACCGTCCACGTTCGAGGTGAACACCTTGGTCGGGCGGGTCGCCGCCCAGCGTTGCAGCACCTCGAACCCGCGGTGCGGCACCGTGCGGCGGTAGAGCGCCAACCGGTGGCCGTAGAAGCCCCAGGCCAGCTCGGGGTCGCCGGCGAAGTGCACCGGGTCGGCGAGCTCCTCGAACGCCAACCCGAGCCGCCGGTAGGGCGGGTAGGCGCGCCAGAACCCATCGGTGCCGCGGAAATCGGGCAGCCCGGAGTCGACTCCGATGCCCGCGCCGGCGCAGAACAGCAGCGCGTCCGCGCCGGCGATCAGCTCGGCGGCGCGGGCCAGCTCGGCGGTGCTCAGCCCTGGTCGGCCTGGTCGTCGGCGCGGGAGAACTGGACCACCTCGAACTCCAGCAGGCTGGCCCCGGTGGACACCGGAGCCTGCCCGTGGCCGTGTCCGGCTGCTTCGCCACCGCCGACCGGGCGTCCACGCTCGCCGGCGTGCGCCTCGATCGCCGGGCCGTTGCGCCAGGCCTGGAACGACTCCTCGTCCTCCCAGTGGGTCAGCACGAAGTAGCGCTTGTCGCCCGACACCGGGCGCAGCAGCTCGAAGGAGATGAAGCCCGGCTGGCCGTCGACGGCGTGCAGCCGGTTGGCGAAGCGCCGCTCCAGCTCCGGGCCGGCGCCCTCCGGGACCTCGATTGCGTTGATCTTCACCACGGCCATGTGCCTAATCTACTCATGTGCGTACCCATGTCACCGTCTCGGACGGCACGAAGATCGCGGTGACCGAGTTCGGTGGGCCCGGAGTGGCTAGCCGGAGCGCGAGACTCGCCGAACCGGAGCGCGAGACTCGCCGGGTCGGATCGCGAGACTCGCGGACGATTTTGCTGCTGCACGGGTTGATGGGGCGGGCCAGTACCTGGTGGGCGCACGCGCGGTGGCTGGCCGACCACGGGCGGGTGCTCGGGGTGGACGCCCGAGGCCACGGGGACTCCCCCGCCACCGGCCCTTGGCGTACCGAGCGGTTCGTCGCCGATCTGGTCGAGGTGGTCGAGACCCTGACGCTCGGCCCGCTGACCGTGATCGGGCACTCGATGGGCGGGCTGCACGGCTGGGAGCTGGCGGCGCTGCGCCCGGATCTGGTCGAGGCGCTGGTGGTGGAGGACATGGCGCCCGACCACCGCGGCGCCACCCCGGACGACTGGACGTCCTGGTTCGCCGCGATGCCGCCGACCTTCCCGTCGGTGGCGGCGGTGCGCGACGCGTTCGGCTTTCCCCGGCCGTCGGTGGGGGACTACCTCGCCGAGTGCGTGCGCGAGGGCCCCGACGGCTACCGGCTGCTCACCGACCCGGAGCAGGCCGGCCGGATCGCCGCCGAGTGGGGCACCCGGAGCTTCTGGGCGGGGGTGCGCGCGGTGCGCTGCCCGACGCTGCTGCTGCAGGCCGAGGAGTCGCCGGTCGCCAACCACCAGATGGCGGAGATGGCGGTGGTGCTGCCCGACGCCCGGCACGTGCTGGTCCCGGGCACCGGGCACTTGCTGCACGACGACGCCCCGGACCGCTTCCGGGAGCTGGTGGGCGAGTTCCTCACGAGCCGCGCAGCGGGTGGAACACGCCGGTGCGGGTGTCGGTGATGCCGACGGCGGCCACCTTCGCCCGCAACGGCCGGATGGCGCCCAGGTTGGACATCGCCCGCCCGGCCTGGCCGTGGGTGAGTTCGACGGTCAGCGGGCAGTGCGGCACCCATTGGCCGGGCAGGTAGCGCGCCGCGGCACCCTTGACCCGGCCGGCCAGCGTGTCGTGCACCAGGGTGTGCGCGGCGAGCAGTTCGGCGTCCGGGACAGCGGCAAGCACCAGTCTCGGCTCGCCGGTCAGCGCGTTGCCCACGGTGGCCAACCACAGCTCGGGCAGCACGAGCAGCCGCAGATCCTCGGCCAGTTGCGCGCGCACCGTTTTGGGGATGGCGTTGGCCAGCGCGAACCGGACCGCCGGATCGGAGTCCGACACCGGCCAGCCGACCGTCGCCAGCCGGGCCCGCATCCGCCGGACGATCTCTGCCGGCTCGTCGTCGAGGACGAAGTCCAGGGCCTCTGCCACCGCCGGAGTCTAGTGGACCACTAGGGCCGGTCACTCGGGCCGGACCCGGCCGCCCCGGAGGGCCCGCTCTCCCCGGGCAGCGCGAAGCGACCGTCGGCGAACTGTTCGACCAGCCGGTCGTCGAGCAGCGACAACACGCACCGGTCGCGCTGCCCGGCGTCGTGCCACGCCGCGTCCAGGGCCGCCCTGGTCACCGGGCCCGGGGCGTCGCGCAGCACGTCCAGCAGTCGCCCCCGGACCTGGCGGTCGGTGCCGGTGAACCGCTGCGCCGGCTTGACCGGACCGGTGTAGGCCGGCCGACCGGCGGCCTGCCAGGCGCACCGCTGACGCACCGGGCAGGTCGCGCAGCGGGGTCGACGGGCGGTGCAGACGCAGGCCCCGAGCTCCATCAGCGCGGCGGAGAACCGGGCGGCGGTGGGGTCGTCGGCCGGCAGCAGCGCGTCGGCGTCGGCGAGGTCGGCGGCGGTGCGCGCCGGGCCCGCGTCGCCCGCGCCGTGCACCGCGCGGGCGATCACCCGCCGGATGTTCGTGTCCACCACCGCGGCCCGGCGGCGGTAGCCGAACGCGAGCACCGCGCGGGCGGTGTAGGGGCCCACCCCGGGCAGCGCGAGCAGCGCATCGAGGTCGTCGGGCACCCGGTCGGCGTGCACTTCGGCGATCGCGGTGGCCGCCGCGTGCAGCCGCAACGCCCGCCGCGGGTACCCCAGCTTGCCCCAGGCCCGCAGCACGTCCGCCTGGCCCGCCGACGCGAGGTCGGACGGCCGGGGCCACCGCCTCAGCCACTCGACCCAGATCGGCGCGACCCGGCTCACCGGGGTCTGCTGGAGCATGAACTCACTGACCAGCACTCCCCACGGCGTGGTCCCGGGGCGGCGCCACGGCAGGTCGCGGGCATGCTCGTCGAACCACGGGACCAGCAGTTCGGGCAGCGCGGCGGGCACGCCGCACAGTGTGCCCCGCCGGCGCCGGCTGCCAGGCAACGGTCCGGGCCGGGTCCTCTCGAGAAACGGGCACCCGGATCGCATGCGGAGCATGCAAACTGGGTGCCCCGTTCCCGGTGAGTCCGCGGACTGACTCGGCTCGGGGGAGCCCCGGACGTTGTGGTCGGGCTCAGACGACCTCGTTGAGCTTCCCGGTGGCGACGTCGAAGACGAACCCGTGCACGGCGTCCTTCTTCGGGACGAACGGGTTGGCGTTGATCCGGGCGATCGACTGGCGGACGTCGGTGTCCAGGTCGCCGAACGCCTCGGCCGACCAGCCCGGTTTGATCCCGGTCTCGTCCTGGATGGACTGCTTGAACCCGTCGTCGGTGAAGGTGAGCATCCCGCAGTCGGTGTGGTGGATCAGGATGATCTCCTCGGTGCCCAGTAGCCGCTGGCTGATCGTGAGCGACCGGATCTCGTCGTCGGTGACCACGCCGCCGGCGTTGCGGATGACGTGCGCCTCGCCCTCGCCCAGGCCCAGGATCGCGTACACGTTCAGCCGGGCGTCCATGCACGCCACCACGGCGACGTGCTTGGCCGGCGGCAGGGGCAGCGGGCCGGAGAAGGACTCGGCGTATCGGGCGTTGTTGGCGAGCAGTTCGTCGGTGACGGACATGAGCATGCCTTCCTGGAGTCGGCGGGCGGGTGGGCGACCGGGCCGGTCGCCGGGTGGCCGGGGACCGCGGTCGGACGGCGGCCCGCCACGATCGGCGCGCGGGACAACCGGGAGCGCGGCGCGAGCGGGTCGGGCGGCGATCAGGTGTGCGACGGACAGAACTCGTCGAAATGCGAGGCGCGGCGGCTCGGCCAGAAGGGCTCGAGGCTCATGCGCAGCACGCTATGAGTACACCGTCCGTGGTGATCCGAGCAAGGGAGCGCCGATGTGCTCCCACTTTCAGGTGGTCGATCGAGAAGGTCGATGACTCGCCGTGGTCATTACCGGGTCTACCTCAAGGAAACCTTTACCTTGCCACCATGAACGACTCAGACTCTGCCGTGTACTGGCGCCGTCGCGGCGCGGCGATCGCCGCGGTGGTCGCCCTGGCCCTGTTCATGCTCTGGGCGTTCTCCGGTCCGAGCCGACCCGCCGCCGACGATCAGGCGGTGCCGGAGTTCACCACGACCGGTGCGCAGCCGCTGCGGTTCCACGAGGCGACCGCCGGCGAGCCGGTCGCACCGCCGTCCGGGTACCCGGTACCGCCGTCGGTCGCGCCGCAGCCCGGGCAGCCGGCCGGCTCGCCGCAACCCGCCGGTGTCCCGCAGCCGATCGGCACCCAGCCGGGGCTGCCGGCCGGGTCCGTCCAACCGGGGACCCCGAGCGTGCTGCCCGACGGTCCGGCGACCACGCCGGGTGCCCCGGCCGCTCCGGGAACGCCCGGTGCGCCCGCGACACCCGGGGCGCTCGGCGCCTCCGCGACGCCGGGTGTGCCCGGAACCGCCGCGACGCCGGGTGCCCCCGGCGCGCCCGGAACCTCGGTGACCCCGGGATCCGCCGTCCCGGGCAGCTCCGCCGCCCCGGGGGCCCGCGGAACACCGGCCGCCCCGGGTGCGCAGACCACCCCGGGTAGCCAGACCACCCCGGGTAGTCAGACCACCCCGGGTAGCCAGGCGGTGCCGGGCGGGCTGTCCGCCGCCCGGGCGGCGAACCCGTCGGCGAACGCCGCCCGCCAGCCGGGCCGACCGGCCGCGCCGGTCGTCGCGCCGTGTCCGGACCGGGTGATCAGCGTGCTGGCCCAGTCCGGGGCGAAGTCGTTCAAGATGGGCGCCAAACCGCGCTTCCAGCTTCTGGTGACCAACGTCGGGGACAAGGCGTGCACCCGGGATCTGGACGCGGGCCTGCAGGAGTTGGTCGTCACCGGGCCGAAGCAGGCCCGGCTCTGGTCGAGCAACGACTGCTTCCCGGCGAAGAAGGCGGACGTCCGCACGTTGCAGCCGGGCAAGCCGCAGGTGTCTGCGGTGCAGTGGGCCGGGCGTACCTCGAACCCGGGTTGCGGTGCGCAGCGCAGCGCGGTCGGGCCGGGTGACTACCAGCTGGTCGGCAAGCTCGGCTCGCTGAGCAGCGGCCCGACCCCGTTCACCATCACCAGGTGAGGTGGGCGTGCTCAGCCGGGCCGCAGCAGGCCGAGCACCTCCCCCAGGTGCGCCACCTCGATGATCTTCGCCGGCGAGGCGGGTGTGCCCGGCCGGGCGCCGTCGCGGGCCCGGCCGATCGAGCCGGCGGGCACCAGGGCCGTGTCGAACCCCAGCCGGGCCGCCTCGGCGAGCCGGCGGTCGGCGCCGGTGACCCGGCGGATCTCCCCGGTCAGCCCCAGCTCGCCGAGCACCACCAGCCCGGCCGGCAGCGCCACGTCGGCCTTCGCCGAGGCCACCGCCAGCGCGATCGCCAGGTCGGCGGCCGGCTCGGTCATCCGCATCCCGCCGACCGTCGCGGTGTAGACCTCCGCGTCGTGCAGCACGACCCCGGCGCGGCGGGACAGCACGGCCAGCACCATGGACACCCGCGACGAGTCCAGCCCGCTGACCGCGCGCCGCGGCGACGGGATGCCGGTGCCGGCCACCAGCGCCTGCACCTCGGCCAGCAGCGGCCGCGTGCCCTCCATGGCCACGGTCACCGCCGTCCCCGGCACCGGGGCGGCCCGGCCGCCGCCGGAGGCCAGGAACAGCCCGGACGGGTCGGTGACCCCGGCGATGCCGTCGTCGCGCAGCTCGAAGCAGCCCACCTCGTCGGCCGGGCCGAACCGGTTCTTGATCCCGCGCACCATGCGCAGCGCGGAGTGCCGGTCGCCCTCGAACTGCAGCACCACGTCGACCAGGTGCTCCAGCACCCGGGGGCCGGCCACCGAGCCGTCCTTGGTGACGTGCCCGACCAGGATCACCGGCAGCCCGCGTTCCTTGGCCAGCGAGGTCAGCGCGACGGTCACCGCGCGGACCTGGGTGACCCCGCCGGGCGAGCCCTCCACCCCGGCGGTGGTGACGGTCTGCACCGAGTCGACCACCAGCAGCGTGGGCTTGAGGGTGTCGAGGTGGGAGATGATCGCGCCCAGGTCGGACTCGGCTGCCAGGTAGAGCCCGTCGTGCACGGCGCCGGTGCGCTCGGCGCGCAGTCGCACCTGCCCGGCCGACTCCTCGCCGGTGGCGTAGAGCACCGGGCCCCCGCCGTTGCCGTCCGGGCCGGCCGCCGTCCGGGCGGCCACCTCCAGCAGCAGGGTGGACTTGCCGGCGCCCGGCTCACCGGCCAGCAGCACCACCACCCCCGGCACCAGTCCGCCGCCGAGCACCCGGTCCAACTCGGGCACGCCGGTGGGCCGGGCGGTGGCGGAGTCGAGCGCGACGTCGGCTATCCGCCGGGCCGGGGTGGCCGGCGCACCCGCCGCCACCCGCCGCGCGGCCGGGGGCAGGGTGACCAGCTCCAGGGTGCCCCAGCTCTGGCACTCCGGGCAGCGGCCGTGCCACTTTGCCACCTCGTGGCCACAGTCGGCACAGCGGTGCGCGGTGCGGGCGGTGCGGACCCCGGGGGCCTGGCGCGCGATGGTCGGGCTACTTGCGCTCGGCCAGCTCGCCGGTCGGGTAGCCGACCGGCACCAGGACGGTGAGCTGGCCGGCCCGCTCGAAACGCAGGGTGACCGGGTAGGTCAGCCCGGCGCGGACCGGCTGGTTGAGCCCGACCAGCCGGATCGCGATGGTCCGACCGGCCAGCGCGGAGGAGGCCGCGCCCGAGTTGTTCCCGACGGTGACCGCGCTGCCACCCGGCAGCACCGCGTCGCCGACGACCTGCGCGGAAGCGGCGACCGGGCTGGACACCGAGACCAGCCGGTCGGCGATCGCGCCGGTGTTGACCAACGTCATGCTCAGCGGCGCCGCGCGGCCCTGCCGGTACACGTCACCGGCGAGCTCGCCGGTGAACTCGATCGTGGCGTCCCGCACCACCACGTTGCCGGTCTGGCCGGCGACGCCGTTGACCCCTGAGGCCTGGCCCGAGGTCTGGGTGATCGCGCCGGCACTGCACCCGGTGAGGGCGAGCAGGCCGAGCAGCACGAGCAGCAGAACCGCGCCGGGAGTGCGGCCACGACCGGTGGCCGGGACCGGCGGGGTGACCCGGCCGACGTGGGCCCCGGGGTGCTGCACGTCGGACGGCACGGTGGACGGCATGGTAGGCGGGTCCTTTCGCGCGGCTGGGCATGTCAAGGCTGTGCATCAAACGGCTGTGCATTCCCAGGCTCCGGCTGCGTACCGGATGACCTGCGCGAAGCCTAGTCGACCCCCCCGACAGGCCGTGCACCGTGGTTGCGGCGGGTCCGGGGATCCGGCCGATGATGACCTCGCTTGCACGATCTTGCGCTGTTGTCAACCCCCTGACCTGCGACGACGAGGCATCCCGGTGAGCGACGCGCCGCACAGGCGTGTTAACCTTGAGTCAGCGAAAGGGGCAGGTCGCACATGGTTTTCAAGGTCGGAGAAACCGTCGTCTACCCGCACCACGGTGCCGCGCTCATCGAGGCGATCGAGACCCGGACCATCAAGGGCGAGGAGAAGAAGTACCTCGTCCTCAAGGTGGCCCAGGGTGACCTGACTGTACGCGTCCCCGCGGACAACGCCGAGTTCGTCGGTGTCCGGGACGTGGTCGGTCAGGAAGGCCTGGACAAGGTCTTTGATGTACTCCGGGCGCCGCACACGGAGGAGCCGACCAACTGGTCTCGGCGGTACAAGGCCAACTTGGAGAAGCTCGCCTCGGGCGACGTGAACAAGGTCGCCGAGGTCGTGCGCGACCTGTGGCGTCGGGAGAAGGACCGCGGCCTGTCCGCCGGCGAGAAGCGAATGCTGGCCAAGGCCCGGCAGATTCTGGTCAGCGAGCTGGCGCTGGCCGAGGGCACCAACGAGGAGAAGGCCGAGTTGTTGCTCGACGAGGTGCTCGCCGCGGCGTCCTGACGCGCGGCGGGTCGGGAACGGTACGAGCCTGAGCGGCGAGGGTCGGAGCGTGAGTGTTCTGGCGCTCGTCCCGGCCGCGGGGCAGGGTCTTCGACTCGCGGCCGGAATGGCGAAGGCCCTGGTGCACCTGGGCGGGGTTCCGCTCGTGGTGCGCGCGGTCGACGGGCTGCTCGCGTCCGGAGTGGTGTCGGACGTCGTGGTGGCCGTGCGGCATGCGGATCTCGAACTGGCTCGCGGGCTGTGGCCCGACGGCCGGGTCGTGGTGGTGATCGGTGGCGCCGATCGGTCGTCGTCCGTGCGCGCCGCGCTGGAGCACGGGCTGCGGCGGCGGCCCGACACCTCGACGGTTCTGGTGCACGACGCCGCCCGAGCCCTGACCCCGCCCGCACTGGTGGTCCGGCTGGTCGATGCGGTGGCGGCGGGCCTGCCGGCGGTGGTACCGGTGCTTCCGCTGGCCGACACCGTCAAGCGCGTCGACGGCTCCGGCGCGGTCCTGGTCACGGTGGACCGCTCGGTCCTGCGCGCGGTGCAGACCCCCCAGGCGTTCGAGGTCTCGGTGCTGCGGCGGGCCTACGACCTCGCCGATCCCGCCGACCACACCGCGACCGACGACGCCGGGTTGGTCGAGCGGCTCGGTGAGCCGGTGCACACCGTCCTCGGCGACCCACTGGCCTTCAAGATCACCACACCGTGGGACCTGCGGGTGGCCGAACTGCTGGTGGGAGCCGGATGAACCCGATACCCCGGGTCGGGCTGGGCACCGACGTGCACCCGATCGCCGCCGGGCGGGAATGCTGGCTGGTCGGGCTGTACTGGGACGGCGTGGACGGCTGCGACGGGCACTCCGACGGCGACGTCGCCGCGCACGCGTTGTGCGACGCGCTGCTGTCCGCGGCCGGGCTGGGCGACCTGGGCACGGTGTTCGGTACCGGCGACCCCCGGTGGGCCGGTGCGCACGGGGCGGTCCTGCTGGCCCACGTGCGGTCGCTGGTGGAGGACGCCGGTTGGCGACTCGGCAACGCATCGGTGCAGGTCATCGGCAACTCACCGAGGATCGGACCACGCCGCGCGGAGGCACAGGAGGTGCTCTCGGCGGCCGCCGGCGGGCCGGTCGCGGTGTCTGGCACGACCACCGACGGCCTGGGGCTGACCGGCCGCGGCGAAGGGATCGCCGCGATCGCCTCCGCCCTGTTGGTGGCCGTCGCAACGCGAACGTAGCGCCAACCCGCCCGCCTCTCGATCGGCCCACACCGTGCTGACCACACAGGAGGCCGCCCTGGACGAGTTGGCAGAGCACGCCGCGAGCCAGAGGTCGGTCCACGCCAACGACCGCTGTGAGCTCACTCTCGGCCGGCCCGTACCATGGAAACGGTGAGTCTGCACCTGTTCGACACCGCCACCCGAAGCCTGCGGGAGTTCACTCCGCTGCGTCCCGGGGCCGCGTCGATCTATGTCTGTGGTGCGACCGTGCAGGGGATGCCGCACATCGGGCACGTGCGCAGCGGGCTGAACTACGACGTCATGCGCCGCTGGCTGAGCTGCGGCGGCCCGCAACGGCAGGGTCTGGACGTCACGTTGGTGCGCAACGTGACCGACATCGACGACAAGATCCTGACCAAGGCCGCCGAGGCCGGCCGGCCGTGGTGGGAGTGGGCGGCCACCCACGAGCGCGCGTTCGACTCCGCATACGCCGCGCTGGGCTGCCTGCCGCCGTCGATCGGGCCCCGGGCCACCGGACACGTGCCGCAGATGGTCGAGCTGATGCAGCGGCTGATCGACTCCGGGCATGCCTACCCGGGCTCCGACGACGGGACCGGCGACGTCTACTTCGCGGTGCGCTCCTGGGACGGCTACGGGGCGCTGTCCGGGCAGCGGCTGGCCGAGATGCAGCAGGGCGAGGGCTGGAACCCCACCGGCAAGCGCGACGCCTGCGACTTCACCCTGTGGAAGGCGGCCAAGCCGGGCGAGCCGAGCTGGCCCACCCCGTGGGGCGCCGGCCGGCCGGGTTGGCACCTGGAGTGCTCGGCGATGGCTACCACCTACCTGGGGCCGGAGTTCGACATCCACGGCGGCGGGCTGGACCTGGTGTTCCCGCACCACGAGAACGAGCAGGCGCAGTCCCGGGCGGCCGGCGACGGGTTCGCCCGGTACTGGACGCACAACGCCTGGGTCACTCTCGGTGGCGACAAGATGTCCAAGTCGCTGGGCAACACGCTGTCCATCGACGTGCTGCTGCAGCGGGTGCGTGGCGCGGAGCTGCGCTACTACCTGGTCGCCCCGCACTACCGGTCGATGATCGAGTACTCCGACGCCGCGCTGTCCGAGGCGGTGGCCGCCTACCGGCGGATCGAGTCGTTCCTGCACCGGGTGCGCGAGCGGGTCGGAGCACCGGCCGCCGACGGCGCGCTGTGCGCCGACTTCACGGCATCGCTGGACGACGACCTGGGCACCCCGGGCGCAGTGGCCGCCATCCACGGAGTGGTCCGCGAGGGCAACTCCGCGCTGGACGCCGGCGACCACCCGGCGGCGTCCGGTGCGGCGGCGAGCGTGCGGGCGATGACCGACGTGCTCGGGCTCGACCCGCTCGGTGAGCAGTGGCGCGTCGGATCGGGCGTCGAGGACGGCGCGACCAAGGCGTTGTTTCAGCTGATCGACGACCTGATCGCGGAGCGCGCCGAAGCCCGCGGTCGACGCGATTTCGCCGCCGCCGACGCGGTGCGGGCCCGGTTGCTCGCGGCCGGGGTCCTCGTCGAGGACACCCGGGACGGCGCCACCTGGACTCTGAAGGACTCGTAGACACATGGCCGGCAACTCACGCCGTCGCGGAGCGATCCGCAAGGACGGCACCAAGAAGGGCGCGGTCGTCGGTTCCGGCGGACAGCGCCGCCGGGCGCTGCGCGGCAAGGGCCCCACTCCGCCCGCCGAGATGCGCCCCGGACACCCGGCGCAGCGCAGGGCGGCACACCAGGACGCGGCGGCGGCGAAGGCCGGCCAGGCCGGCGGTCGGCGGCCCGGCCGGGGCGGCGCCGACACCGACGGCCCGGAGACGGTGTTCGGCCGCAACCCGGTGGTCGAGTGCCTGCGGGCCGGGGTGCCGGCCACCGCGCTGCACGTCGCCCAGGCCACCAGCGCCGACGAGCGGGTCGCCGAGGCGGTCCGGCTGGCCGCCGACGCCGGCATCGCGATCCTCGAGGTCCCGAAGATGGACCTGGACCGGATGGCGTCCGGCGCGCTGCACCAGGGCGTCGGGCTGACCGTGCCGGCGTTCCAGTACGCGCACCCCGACGAGCTCCTGGAGCTGGCCCGCAGGTCCGACCGGCCGCCGCTGATCGTCGCGCTGGACGGGGTCACCGACCCGCGCAACCTCGGCGCGGCGGTGCGGTCGGCAGCCGCGTTCGGCGCGCACGGCGTGCTGCTGCCGGCGCGTCGCTCGGCGGGGATCACGGCGGTCGCCTGGCGCACCTCGGCCGGCACCGCCGCGCGGATCCCGGTGGCCCGGGCCACGAACCTCACCCGCACGCTACGCGAGTACGCGACCGCCGGGTTGATGCTGGCCGGGCTGGACGCCGACGGGTCGGTGTCGATCGACGAGTTCGACCTGGCCGGCGACCCGCTGGTGCTGGTGGTGGGCTCGGAGGGTCGAGGGCTGTCCAGGCTGGTGCTCGAGACCTGCGACGTCACCGTGTCGATCCCGATGTCCGGGCCGGTGGAATCGCTGAACGCCTCGGTGGCCGCCGGGGTACTGCTCGCCGAGGTCGCCCGCCGCCGCCGCGCGTTGCGCTGATCCGCGGGTCGGACGGCCCCCGTCACGCCGCCCGCTGACATCCGCTGTTCTGTCGGGGCCACGTGCCACACTCGTGGTGGTCGGGAGGAGGTCGGCGTCATGGCACAGCCACTGCCCGTGCCCAGGCTGTACACGATCGTCGAGTACCTGGCTCTCGGCGAGACCGAGCCGGGCTACACGGAGTTGGCGGAAGGGCGGCTGGAGTTGAACCCGAGTCCGGCCCCCCGGCACAACCTGGCAGGTAGCCGGTTGTGGCTGGCGCTGACTCAGCAACTTCCGGCCGACCTGGTGGCTGTCACCGATGTGGATGTGGACCTGCAGCTCGCGCCGCCCGACGCGCCCGGGTTCTCCCGTCGACCGGACGTCCTCGTGGCGCCTCGAACCGCCCTGGAGCGGATCGACCGGGAGGGCGGGGTGATCCGGGCGTCCGAGGTGGTGCTCGCCGTGGAGATCGTCTCGCCCGGTTCCAAGCGCACCGACAACGTGACCAAACGGGGTGAGTACGCCGACGCAGGCATCCCGCACTACTGGATCGTCGACCTGTCCGAGCCGGTGTCGGTGATCACCTGCCACCTCGCCAGGCAGTTCGGGTACGCCGACGGCGGCGAGCTCACCGGCCGGTTCGGCGTGACCGAGCCGTTCCCCGCCGAGATCGACCTCGACAGTCTGCGATAGAGGTCAGAACTCGTAGGGGTCCGGCGGCGCCGCGATCGGGGTGGCCTCCAGCACCCGGACGGCCGGGGTGTAGCCGTCCAGCGTGCTTGCGGTGCCGGCCACCAGCCGGGCCCGCACCCGCAGCCACTGGTCGGCCGGGGCGTCGGAGTCCAGGCCGCCCAGCCGGACCAGCATCGGCCGGGCGTCCGCCGCGCAGCAGGCGATCATCATGCGGGCCAGGTGCACCGAGCCGTCCCGGCGGACCACGAACCCGGTCAGGGTGACGTCCCGCTCGGTGAGCTCGCCGGTCTCGTCCCACACCGCGCGGGCTACGAAGTCGGCCAGCGCCACCTCCGGCGCCGCCCCGGGCGGCAGCGGCTCGAACCCGAGCGATGTCGGGCGGGCGCCCACCGAGTTGCCGGCGACCCGCACCGAGTCCGCGCCGAGCGCCGGCGGGGCCACCAGGAAGATCGTCAGCACCGGCAGGACCAGCAGCCAGGTGCTGCGCGGCTCCCGGTGCCCGTGGTCGCAGTCGTGCTCGTCGCCGCCGACCGGACGGCCGGTCCGGGTGGCACGGAGGTCGCGGACGATGGTGACCACCGCGACGGTCAGGATGACCGCCCCGGCGGCGATCAGCAGCCACCGGTGGCCCGGGCGCACGTAGCGCAGGTACACGTCGTTGGCGGCGATCTTCAGCAGTGCTCCGCCGAGCAGCACCAGCACCACGTTCTGCGTGTCGCGCCTCACCGGGCACCGCCGAGGACGAGCAGCCCGGCAAGCACGCCGCAACCGACCGCTACCACGAAGGTGGCCGGGGCGAACCGGGCGGCGAACCCCCGGCCGAACGTGCCGGACTGCAGCGCGATCAGCTTGACGTCCACCGCCGGCCCGACCACCAGGAACACCAGCCGGGGCAGCAGCGGCAGCGCGGACAGCGACGCCGCCACGAAGGCATCGGCCTCGCTGCACAGGGCGAGGACGACGGCCAGCAGCGCCAGCACGATCACCGCGAGCGCCACGTTGCCGGCCAGGCTCTCCGTCCAGCCGGTCGGCACCGTCACGTTGAGCACCGCCGCAGTGAGCCCGCCGAGCACCAGGAACCCACCGGCGGTGACCAGGTCGTGCCGGGCGGTCTCCACGCACACCATCCACCGCGCGGTGCCGGCGGCCGGGGTGACCCGGCGGCGCACCCGGTCGGCGATCCACCCGGCGCGGCCGAACGACGTCCACAGCCAGCCCATCACCACCGCGGTGGCCAGCGACCCGAGGAACCGGGCACCCACCATCTCCGGGTCGCCGGGGAACGCCACCGCGGTGGACACCAGCACCACCGGGTTCACCGCCGGCGCGGCGAGCAGGAACGCCAGCGCCGCCGCGTCCGGCATGCCCTGCCCGATCAGCCGCCGGGCCACCGGCACCGACGCGCACTCGCAACCGGGCAGCAACGCCCCGCCGAGGCCGGCCACCGGCACCGCCAGCGCCGGCCGCCGGGGCAGTATCCGGGTCAGCGCCGACGGCGGCACGAAGGCGGTGATCAGGCCGGACAGCAGCACGCCGAGCACCAGGAAGGGCAGGGCCTGTACGCAGACCGCGACGAACACGGTCGCGGCGGTGCGCACCACCGGGGCGCTCAGCGCATCGGTCAGCGGCCGTTGCAGCAACAGCGCGCCGACCAGGATCGCGCAGAACACCTCCAGCGACGTCGGCCGCCAGCGGGCCGGTCCGGACCGGGAGCCCGGGTCGGCGGTGCGCGGGCCGGATTCTGTCATCGACGCGGGGGAGCCGGGAGGTCGGCCGCTCGTCATGGTTGTCGATAATGACATCTGTTTTCGCGGGGCGGTTCGGATTCGGCATTCCCGACCGGGGGCCTCGGATGGTCACGGCCGACCGACGGGTGGGGATCTTCGCCCCCCGCTCGGGCGACACCGCGCCCGAGCGGCGACCCACGTCACGGGAACCCATGCGTCCGCACCTATTTGAAATGGTTGCCAAAGTCGCTCCACTGGTGTCATGGCGACCGTGATCGACGACCGGATACCGGTGACCGTGCTGACCGGCTTCCTCGGCTCCGGCAAGACCACCCTGCGTTCAAGCTGGACAACCTGCTCGGCCAGGCTCTCGTGGCCTACGACGACGAGGAGCCGGCGGCGCACCCCGGTCAGCACCGGCACGACGGCACCATCACCAGCGTCGGCACCGCCGCGGACGGCCCGCTCGACCGGTCGCGGCTGAACATCTGGCTGGGCGACGTGCTCGGCCGATACGGCCCGAACCTGCTGCGCAGCAAGGCTGTGCGCAACCTGGCGGAGGTGGACCGGCGCTACGTCTTCCAGGGGTGCACATGCGCCACGACAGCGAGCTGGGGCCGCCGTGGCGGGACGGCGAGTCCCGGCGCAGCCGGCTGGTGTTCATCGGCCGCGACCTGGACCGGGCCGAGCTGGAGGCCGGATTCCGGGCCTGCCTGCTGCCGGCCGCCGAGGGACCCGCCGAGGCCGAGCCGGTCGGGGCGGCGCGGGCATGAACGGGCGCCGGTCACGAGCGGGTGGACGGCAGCTCACCGCACGACGTGCCGGAGACATCGCTGTGGACGTTGCACGACCCGTGATGCGGAGCTTGCTGGCCGAGCGTCCGGCCCGCGCATAGATCGTCTTGGGCCGGACCGATGTGATGGCAGTGGTTGAAGTCCCGCCTCACGGGTAATCACCTGGTCTAAGGGGGTACTGATGAACAGCGGCACCTATCTGATGATCCTGGTGATCGGGGTGCTCATCGTGGTGACGATGGGCCAGTTGCTCAGGCGCAAGGCCCCCGCCTACCTCGACGAGGTCTACGAGGATCTGGCCCAGGCCCGCAAAGTTGCCGCGCTGGTCATCGGCTTTTTCCACCTCGTCATGCTGGGTCTGGTGTTTCTGACCTCTTCGCTGGGTCTGAGCGCCGATGCAGGTGTCCAGTCGGTGATCGGCAGGATTGGCGTGATCTTCTTGATGACCGCCGTCGGCTACGGGGTCACCCTGCTCCTGCTCTCTCGGCTGCGTGAACAAGAGCAGGGCACCCAGTTCGAGGCGCAGGTCGAGGCGCAGATCGCACACGATCGCCAGCAGGCGCAGCGCGACGACGACCTGTAGCTCGAAGCGCACCGGCCGTCCGGTCGGTTGAGCTCGCGGACCGCCGCGTCGCGGATGTCCGGGCCGGTGGTCGGCCGGGCGATGATCGCCTTCAGCTCGATGCGTCGCTCGGCGTAGCGGCCACCACCAGCCGGCGCTGCTCGTTGCGCACCATCGTGCTCCGCTCGGCCATCAGATCCGCACTCCGGTTCTGCGCAGGCGCGCGACCACAGTCTCGATGCCGTCCCGGTCCACGTTTCTGATCGCCTGGGTGCTCAGCTTCAATCGCACGTAGCGGCCCTCGCCGGGCAGCCGGTAGCGGCGGTCCTGGATGGTGGGGTCCCAGCGACGGTTGGTTCGCCGGTGGGAGTGCGAGACGGACTTGCCGAAACCGGGCTTGCGACCGGTCAGCTGGCAGTGCCGGGACAACGCAGGTCAGCCCTTTCTGCTCGGCGAGGCGGGGGTCGCACCGGGGTAGGGCAGCAGAGCCATCTCCCGGGCGTTGCGGATCGCGGTGGCCACCTCGCGCTGCCGGCCGGGAGTGAGCCCGGTGACCCGGCGGGCCCGGATCTTGCCGCGGTCGGAGATGAACGTGCGCAGCAGCGAGGTGTCCTTCCAGTCGACGGTGTCGACCTTTCGGGTGTGCATACGTGTACCCGGTGCCGCCGGTCGATCTGAGCTTGATCACCGGCCGGATGTCGGTGCTCTTCGCCACGGTCCCCCTAGTGCAAACGACATTCGTTTTCAGTTAGGCTGAGCCTGACAGACCCCGGCACGCCGATCGCACCAGGAGGGCCAGCCGTGAACCCCGGCATCCACCCCGACTACCACCCCGTCGTCTGCCAGGACCGATCCACCGGCGAGGTCTTTCTGACCCGTTCCACCGCGAACTTCACCCGGACGATCGAGTGGACCGACGGCAACATCTATCCGTTGATCTCGGTCGACATCACCTCCGCCTCGCACCCGTTCTGCACCGGCAAGGCGCGGGTCCTTGACCAGGCCGGCCAGGTGGAGAAGTTCCGTCGCCGCTACGGCCGGCGCGGCGGGGGCGCCGGAAGTGGAAGCGGTACCGGCGGCGCGGCCGGGCGGTCGCGCTGATGGCCGTGCCGAAGCGGCGCACCTCGCGCTCGAACACTTGCACCGAACGGGCCGGGGCCACCGAAGGAGCCACATGAAAGGCACCGGACGGGCCGAGCTGATCGTGCTGGCCGGCGGGGTCACCGGGGACGCCGCCGTGGGCGCCGAGCGGGTGATCGCCCGGATCCGGGCGGACGATCCGGGTACGGCGGTTCTGCACCACGACCTGGCGCAGGTGAGCCGGGGGGTGGTGGTGCGGCGGCTGCGGCTGGGCGAGACAGACCGGGTGTCGCTGCTGGAGTTGGCGCACGGCTGCCTGTCCTGCACGCTGCGCGAGGACATCCTGCCGATGCTGCGTGAGCTGGGTCGCCGGCCACGGGTGAACCGGATCGTGTTGCACCTCGACCCGGCGCTGGAGCCGGACCAGGTGTGCGGAGCGATCCTGGGGGTGCTGGTCGACGGGTCGCCGGTGACCGATGCGGTGGACCTGCGCGGGGTGATCACCGTGCTGGACGTGGGCAGCTGGCTGCGGGATGCGACCGGCTCCGACGAGCTCGCCGAACGCGGGCTGGCCGAGCTTCCCGGCGACGAGCGGACCATCGCGCAGCTGGTGGTCGGCCAGGCCGAGGTTGCAGACCTGCTCGTCTGCGCCGGCAGCGCCGAGGGGTGGTTGCAGGCCCGCACCGGCGCGGTGCTGGCCCGGCTCACCCCGCTGGCCTGCCGGCTGGCGCTCGACGAGCTGGACTCGCGGTTGCTGCTCGGGGTGCTGCCGCTGGGCTCGCGCCGGGGCCGCCCGGAGTCGCCGCACGCCCCGCTGCTGCGCGGGCAACCGCCGCTGGAGGCGAGCGCCGGGGTGGAACTGCTGGTGTTCACCGCGCGCCGGCCGTTCCACCCGGAGCGGCTGCACGAGGCGATCGACGCGCTGCTGGACGGGGTGGTGCGCACCCGCGGCCGGGTCTGGCTGGCCACCAGACCGGATGCGGTGCTGTGGCTGGAGTCGGCGGGTGGTGGCCTGCAGGTGGGCTATGCCGGTGACTGGCTGGCCGCCGGCGGTGCCGAGGCCTGGCAGCGGGCCGAGCCGGAGCGGCATGCCCAGGCGGCGCTGCGTTGGCACGTCCGCTGGGGCGACCGGGCGCAGGAGCTGTCCATCCTGGTGCACGAGGCCGACGTCGACGAGATCGGCGCCGCACTGCGGGCGGCGCTGCTCACCGATGCCGAGCTGGCCGGCGGGGAGGATGCCTGGTCCGGGCTGCCGGACCCGTTCGGCTGGTGGCACACCGACCCGTGCGACGACACCACCCCGCAGACCACCCCGCAACAGTTCGGCGAGCGCCGGGCCCCGGAGCAGGACGGTGAGTGGTAGCCGATGCGGCAGGTGGGCTCTCCCAACAGTGAACCGTTCGAGCCTCCGCCCGGTGGGCCGGACGGGTACGCGGTCATCCTGGCCACCGACCCGGAGCGGTCCCCGGAGTTCCTCGCCCAGCTGCGCGCGGTGGTGGCCCGGTCCCGGGGTGGGGTGCTGATCAGCCTCCGCGAGCCGGCGCGTTGGTCGGGTGGCCCGGTGATCAGTGTGCACCTGCGGTGGGACGGCGAGCCGCGGGTGGTCGGCCCGGGTCAGTGGCTCGGCCCGTTGACCGCGGCGGACGAGCGGCGGGCGGTGTGCCGGTGGTTGGCCGGCGGCGGCCCGCTCACCGGCCCGCCGCCGGCCGATCTCCGGCCAGGGACGCTGCCCGGTGCCGACCGCGCGGTGATGGCCGCCCAGACACTCAACTGAGGAGCCGGCTCCGTTGGCGGCCGGCACCACCCCTCACCGCCACGACGCCAGACGCCAGCCCCGGGCCCGGCTGCGTTCGGCCCAGAATCCGGCGTAGCGGCCACCGGCGGCGAGCAGCTCGTCGTGCCGGCCGAGTTCGACGATCCGCCCCGCGTCCAGCACCGCGATCTGGTCGGCGGCCGCGATGGTCTGCAGCCGGTGCGCGATCACCAGCAGGGTCCGGTCGGTGGTCAGCGCGCTCAGCGCGTCCTGCACTGCGGCCTCGTTCTCCGGGTCGAGCGCCGCGGTGGCCTCGTCGATCAGGACGATCGGCGCGTCCTTGAGGATGGCCCGGGCGATCGACACCCGTTGCCGCTCGCCGCCGGACAGCGCCGCGCCGCCCTCGCCGACCCGGGTTGCCCAGCCGTCCGGCAGCCGGTCCACGATCTCGTCCACCCGGGCCAGCCGCGCGGCTGCCCGGACCTCGTCGTCGCCGGCATTCGGACGTCCGACCCGGACGTTGTCCTCGATCGTGGTGTCGAACAGGTAGACGTCCTGGAACACCAGCGAGATCTGGGACATCAGCGCCTCGGTGGTCAGTTCGCGCACGTCCACCCCGCCGATCCGTACGCTGCCGGTGTCGACGTCGAAGAACCGGGCCACCAGCCGGGTGATCGTGGTCTTGCCCGAGCCGGACGGCCCGACCAGTGCGGTCATCCCCCGCTCCGGTACCCGCAGCGACACCCCGCGCAGCACCGGCTCGCCCGGGCGGTAGCCGAAGTGCACGTCCACCAGCTCGACCTCCGAACCGCCCGGTGCCGGGCCGGATTCCGCCGGCTCGGGCAGCGGCGGCACCGCCAGCACCGCCTCGACCCGGGACAGCGCGTTGCCCGCCATCCGGATCGCCGCGCCCAGGTCGGCGGCGGCAGCCATCGGCTCGAGGAAGCGCACCGCCAGCACCAGCAGCGCGATCAGCTCCGCCGCGCCGAGCGTGCCGCCGAGTACCAGGTAGCAGCCGACCAGCAGGATCACCGTGAACGCCAGCTGCAGGACCAGCACGAACGACACCAGCCCCGGCACCATACGCAGCAGCAGTGCTCGGCCGGCGTCCCGCTTGGCCACCAGCGCGGCGTCCAGCATCCGGTGGCCGTCCACGGTGCGCCGGAAGGCCCGCAGCACCGGCTGGGTCTGGGCGAACTCCAGCACCCGGCCACCCGCCTCGGTGGCCGCGGCGTCGTTGGCGTGGTCGGCCCCGGCGGCCAGCCGACCGGTCCACCGATAGGCCCAGGCGATCGCCGGCAGGGTGACCAGAGCCGCCAGTGCCAGACGCCGGTCGAAGACGAACATCAGCGCCACCACCACCAGCGGGGTGACGAACGCGGTCACCACCGGCCGCAGCAGGTGCGCGGGTGTGCCCATGATGTTCTGCACCCCCTTGCCGGTGAGCTGGGCCAGCTCACCGGTGCGAGCGGCGGTGAACCAGCCCAGCGGCAGCCGGGCGACGTGGTCGCCGAGGGCGTGGTGCAGGGTGCGGGACAGGCCGGTTCCGGTGCGGTAGCCGGCCATGAGGCTGTCCCGGTAGCACACCGCATGGCCGGCCCAGACCACCGCGAGCACGGCCAGCCACGCCCAGGCGTCGACGGGTGTCGGGCCGATCAGCGCCCGCAGCACCGGCACCAGCAGGGTGAACGCCACTCCCTGCAGCACCGCGCCGGCGAACAGCCCGATCAGCATCCGGCGCAGCAGCGCGGCGGCCGGCTCGTCGAGCACCCCGAACAACCGGCGGATCATCGGCCGGCTCCCTCGCCTGCGGGGTGCGGTGTCCAGCCGGCGGTGCGTTCGTGGGCGGCCCAGGCCCGCGCGTAGTGACCACCGGCGGCCACCAGCTCCGGGTGCCGGCCGCGCTCCACGACCCGGCCCGCGTCCAGCACCAGGATCTGGTCGACGTCGGTGATCGTGGACAGCCGGTGCGCGATGACCAGCAGGGTCCGCCCGGCGGCCAGCTCGGACAGCGCGTCCTGGATGGCCGCCTCGGACTCCGGGTCGGCGAACGCGGTCGCCTCGTCCAGCACCAGGATCGGGGTGTCGGCCAGCAGCGCGCGGGCGATCGACACCCGCTGCGCCTCACCGCCGGACAGCCTGGCGTCCTGGCCGACCACCGAGTCGTAGCCCCGGGGCAGCTCGGTGATCCGATCGTGGATCTGCGCGGCCCGGGCGGCCGCGTACACGTCGGCCTCGGTCGCCTCGGGGCGGGCCAGCGCGATGTTGTCCCGGACGCTGGCCCGCAGCAGCTGCACGTCCTGGAAGACGAACGAGACCAGCCGGTAGAGCCGGTCGGTGCTGAGCTCGCGCAGGTCCACCCCGCCGATCCGGATCTCGCCGGCGTCCGGGTCGACGAACCTGGGCAGCAGCGTGGCCAGCGTCGTCTTGCCCGAACCCGACCGCCCGACCAGCGCGGTCACCGTGCCCGGCGCCAGCTCCAGGCTGACCCCGTCGACCGCGCGGGTGCGCTGGTCGTAGCCGAACGAGACCCGGTCGAACTCGACGTGCGTGCCGTCCGGTTCGCGGGGGTGCGTGGGCTCCGGGAGTGCCCGGGTGGCCAGCAGCCCGGCGACCCGGGCCGCCGCCCGGTTGGCGGTGCGGATCTGCTCGGCCGAGTACCCGATGGTCAGCAACGGCGCGGTCAGCCCGAGCGCCAGCAGCGCGAACGGCAGCACGTCCAACCCGGCCGCCCAGCCGGCGGTGACGAACACCGTGCCCACGCCGAGCACCCAGAGCAGCATGAACACCGGGGAGAGCAGCACTTCCATCGCCGCCGACGCACGCAGCATCGGGCGTACCCAGGCCAGGAAGAACGCGGCGAAGTCGTCGGCCGCGTCCAGGAAGCGCCGGTGCGCCCGGCCGGCCTGGCCGAAGGTCTTGACCACCGCGATGCCGTGCGCGAACTCCACCGCCCCGGCGCCGATCCGGCCCACCGCGCGGTCGTACTCCGGGTACTGCGCCATCGCACCGGCCATCATCCGGGCGTACAGGCCCATCCCGAGGACCACCGGCACCAGCGTGAGCAACGCCAGCCGCCAGTCGACCACCAGCAGGTAGACCAGTGACACCAGCGGCACCACGATCGCGGCGGTCAGGTCCAGCAGGGTGTGCCCGACCAGGTGGTGCATCGCGGTGACGTCGTCGTTGACCGACTTGCGCACCAACGCGGAGTTGCGCTCGGTGAACCAGCCCAGCGGCAGCCGACCCAGCCATCCGGCCAGCCGGCGGCGCAGCACCAGCCCGAGGTCGTTGTCCGCGAAGTGGGTGAGCACGACGGCCCCGATGGTCAGCGCCGAACGGGCCACCAACGCGCCGACGCCGACCAGGGCGATGGTCCAGACCCGGCCGGGGTCCGGCCCGCCTGGACCCAGCCCGCCAGGATCCAGCAGGGCCCTGGCCAGCTCCGCCACCGCGACGAACGGCAGCACCGCCGCCACCGCCCCGAGCGTCTGCAGCACGAGCGCCAGCGTCATCCGTCCACGCACCGGCCGGAGCATCGTCAGGATCGTCCGCACGGGCACCTCCACCGTCGTCCCGGGTCGCCACATCGCCTGCGAACCAGCGTCACCGGACTCAGAGCGCGACGGCCGCCCGGGTCCGTCCACCCCGGACCCGTCCGACCAGCCGGCAGCCGAGGTAGCACAGGAAGATGATCGTGGCGACGTAGCCGGAGATCGGCAGCCCGGGCCCGAGCGACAGCAGCACCCCGCCGAGCAGCGCCACCTCGGCCATCGCCACCGCGAGCAGCGCCACCACCACCGGGTTGGCCGACACCTGCACCGCGGCCGCCCCCGGGATGACCATCACCGCCAGCACCAGGATCGCCCCCACGGCCGGCACCGCGAGGGCGGTGGTCAGCCCGATCAGCACCGCGAACACCACCGACAGTGC
>JAJCYC010000279.1 GCA_029263115.1 Pseudonocardia sp.
TTCTGCTTGCTCCTCGGCGACTGCGACGTACAGCGCGAGCAGCCACATGGCCGGCGCGTTGATCGTCATCGAGGTGTTCGCGTCGGCCAGCGGGATGCCGTCGAACAGCTGCCGCATGTCACCGATGTGGCTGATCGGCACCCCGACCTTGCCCACCTCGCCGCGGGCCAGCTCGTCGTCCGGGTCATAACCGGTCTGGGTGGGCAGGTCGAACGCGACCGACAGCCCGGTCTGGCCCTTGGCCAGGTTGCGCCGGTAGAGCTCGTTGGACGCGACCGCGGACGAATGCCCGGCATAGGTCCGCATCACCCAGGGACGGTCGGACTCGCGGTCGGTCGGGTACGGCACGGCTGATGCCTCCGCTCGTCGGTGAGTCGCCCATCCTACGGTCGCTGACCTGCCCCGACCGCGTACTCCCGCTCACACTCGCCTCGGCCGGCGGGCGACCGGTCAGACCCGGTGGTAGCGCGCGTCCAGGAAGCAGAACACGCCGAAGCTGGCCAGGCCGACAGCCACCACCACCAGGGCGAAGGCCCCCGCGGGCTGCGCGGCGATGGTCTTCAGCGCGGCGTCCAGGCCCTCGGCCCGGGCCGGTTGGTAGGTGATCGCGGCGACCCCGACGAGCACGCCGATGACCATCGTGGCGACCCCCTTGGCCACCGCGCCGACCCGGCCGAGCCACCGCACCAGGCCGACGGCCAGCGGGCCGGCGGCGGCCAGATCCAGGTCGGCGGTGAACTTCAACCGCACCCCCTGCACCACGATGAACGCCCCGATGACCAGCACGACCAACCCGACACCCAGCACCAGCCAGCGACCGCCGGGCAGCCGCAGCACCGCCGCCGTGGCGCCCTCCGCACCGGTGCCGCCGGGTGAGCCGGTGGCCACTCGCAGGGCGAGGGTTGTGAGTCCGCCGAACACCGCGACCTGACCCACCGCGAACAGCCGCTTGACGGTCCGGTCGGGCGCGGCCGGGAACCCCCAGCACGCCTCCCGCAGGCGCCACAGCACCACCGCGACGAACGCAACCACCACCAGCCAGACGACCACCCGGCCGAACGGCTCGGCCGCGATCGCCTGCAGCGCGCCGATGTGGTCGGCACGGCCCCGGCCGCCGAGGGCGATCCGCACGGCGAGCCAGGCCACCAGCAGGTGCAGCACCCCGTTGGAGACCAGACCGATCCGCGCCGCCAGCCGCACCGGCCCTCTCAGCCTGTGTCGCTCCGCCGGGGCGGCCACCTCGATCGTCAGCGACTCGGCTCGGCGTCGACCCGGGCGATGTCGGCGCCGAGCGAGCGCAGGTTCTCCACGAACCGGGGGTAGCCGCGGTCGATGTGCTCGACGTCCCACACCTCGGTGACCCCGTCCGCGCACAGCCCGGCCAGCACCAACCCGGCCCCGGCCCGGATGTCCGAGGCCCACACCGGGGCGCTGGACAGCCGGTCGACACCGCGGACCACCGCGTGGTGGCCGTCGGTGCGGGCGTCGGCGCCGATCCGGACCATCTCGTCGACGAACCGGAACCGGGCCTCGAACACGTTCTCGGTGATCATCGACGTACCGTCGGCGACGGCGGACAGCGCGATCGCCATCGGTTGCAGGTCGGTGGCGAACCCCGGGTAGGGCAGGGTGACGAAGTCGACCGCGCCCGGCCGGCCGTGCATCGCCACGCTGAACCCGTCGACCCAGGTGCTGGTGTGTGCCCCGGCGGATCGCAGCTTGTCCAGCACCAGGTCGAGGTGGTGCGGGTCGACGCCGCGCACGGTGACCTCGCCGCGGGTCATCACCGCGGCGAACGCCCAGGTGGCGCCGACGATCCGGTCGCCGATCACCCGGTGGTCGGTGGGCTGCAGGGTGGACACCCCGTGCACGGTGAGCGTCGAACTGCCGCTGCCCTCGATCTTCGCGCCCATCTGCTGCAGCATCCTGCACAGGTCGACGATCTCCGGCTCGCGCGCGGCGTTGTCGATGATCGTGGTGCCCTCGGCGAGCACCGCCGCCATCAGGATGTTCTCGGTGGCGCCCACGCTGGGGAAGTCGAGCCAGATCTGCGCCCCGTGCAGGTCCGCGGCGTGCGCCACGACCCGGCCGTGGCTGATCTCGGTACTGGCACCCAACTTGCGCAGCCCGTTGGCGTGCATGTCCAACGGCCGCGAGCCGATCGCGTCGCCACCGGGTAGCGGTACCACCGCACGCCGGCAGCGGGCCACCAGTGGGCCCAGCACGCACACCGAGGCCCGCAACCGGGACACCGAGCGGTAGTCGGCCTCCGCGAGCGGCATCGCCGGACTGGTGATCCGCACGCACGCCCCGTCGACCTCGACCTCGCAGCCGAGACTGCGCAGCACATCGGCCATCAGCGGCACGTCGAGGATCTCCGGGCAGTTGGTCAGCGTGGTGGTGCCCTCGGCCAGCAGGGCAGCGGCCATCAGCTTGAGCACGCTGTTCTTCGCGCCGACGACCTCGACCTCACCGGTCAGCCGCGCGCCACCGTTCACCCGGAAGTGCTCACCCACGAGGCGCCACGCTATCTGTCCGCCGCCGGGCGCGGACGGGCGGGACAGTGACATGGCGACGTGCCGAGAGTTTGCGTCCACCGCCGTGGCCGCCGCCGGAATGAGCGACCTGCACGGCGACCCCGCCGACCGGCTCATCGTGGCCACCGCCGAGACGCTGCGGGCGCCACTGGTAACCAAGGATCGGCTCATCCACGACTACGCCCGGCGCGGCTCCGCGCTGGATGTCGTCTGGTAGCCGCGCGCCACGTCACCACCGCCTAGGCTGATCGCATGGCTGTGCACCTGACGAGGATCTACACCAAGACCGGCGACGACGGCACCACCGGGCTGGGCGACTTTTCCCGGGTGGCCAAGACCGACGTCCGGCTGGCCGCCTACGCCGACGTGGACGAGTGCAACGCCGCGATCGGGGTGGTGCTCTCCGTCGGCTCCCCGGCCGAGTCACTGGCGACCGTGCTGCGCGCGGTGCAGAACGACCTGTTCGACGTCGGCGCGGACCTGTGCACGCCAATCGTCGAGGACCCGGAGTACCCCCCGCTGCGGGTCACCGAGGTCTACGTGGAGCGGCTGGAGCGGGCCTGCGACGAGTTCAACGCCGGCCTGGCCAAGCTCGACTCGTTCATCCTGCCCGGCGGCACCCCGGCGGCCGCATACCTGCACGTGGCGCGCACCGTGGCCCGGCGCGCCGAGCGCACCACCTGGGCCCTGCTGGAGGTGGACGGCGAGCGGACCAACCCGCTCACCGCGAAGTACCTGAACCGGCTGTCCGACCTGCTGTTCATCCTGGGCCGAGTGGCCAACCCGGGCGGCGACGTGAAGTGGCGCCCCGGCGGCGGGGAGCAGCCCGCGTAGGACCGGTTCCGGGAGGGTAACTCAGCCTCGTGCCCCCCACCGTGGTCGTCCTGGCCCCCGCCCCGCTGCTCACCGTCACCGTCGAGGATCGCGGCGGCGAGCCGGACATCCACGTGCACGCCGGCGGCCAGGGCGTGTGGCAGGCCCGAATGCTGGCCGCCCTGGATGTCTCGGTGGAGCTGTGCACCACCCTCGGCGGCGAGACCGGCGAGCTGTTGGCACATCTGCTACCGGGTGACCGTGCGGGCGGTACGCACGGCCACCCGCAACGGCGGCTACGTGCACGATCGGCGCGACGACGAACGCACCGCGATCGCCGAGGCCGCGAGCGGGCCGTTGGACCGGCACGAACAGGACGAGCTGTACGAGTCGACCCTGGCCGCCGGCCTCACTCACGGCACCGCCCTGCTGGCCGGGCCGAACGCCGACCGGGTGATCCCGTCCACGCTGTACCGACGGCTGGCCACCGACCTGGCCGCCAACGGCTGCCGGGTGGCCGCCGACCTGGCCGGTGACCGGCTCGACGCGGTGCTGCAGGGCGGTCCGTTCCTGGTCAAGGTCAGCCACGAGGAGCTGCTCGAGGACGGCCGGGCGGACTCCACCGAGCCCGAGGCACTGGTCGCGGCGATGCACGAGCTGCGCGAGCAGGGCGCCGGGTCGGTCGTGGTGACCCGGGCGGCCGACAACACCCTGGCGCTGGTCGAGGACGAGGTGCTGGAGATCCAGGTACCGCGGCTGCACCCGGCCGAGCCCAAGGGCGCCGGCGACTCGCTGACCGCCGGGACGGTCGCCGCTCTGGTGCGGGGCGCGTCGGTCCGGGAGGCGCTGCGCGTCGGCTCCGCCTGTGGTGCGCTGAACGTGGTGCGCCGGGGCCTGGGCACCGGTGGCGGCGAGGCCATCCGGACACTGGCCGAACGGGTGTGCGTGGACGTCTGGAAGCGGGGTTGAGCGGGTGCGGGTGCTGGTGACCAACGACGACGGGATCGACTCGCCCGGCCTGCTCGCGCTGGCCCGCGCGGTCCGCGCACACGGTGCCGACCTGGTGATCGCCGCGCCCGCCGAGCAGTCCAGCGGCGCCTCGGCCGCGATCACCGCCGTCCGCCGCGACGGCCGCACGGTGGTGCACCGCCGCGCCCTGCCCGGGCTGCCGGACACGCCGGCGTGGGCGGTGCAGGCGCAGCCCGGTCACATCGTGATGGCCGCGATGACCGGGTGGCTGGACCCCCGGCCGGACCTGGTGCTCTCCGGGATCAACTGGGGCGCCAACGTCGGGCGGATGGTGCTGCACTCCGGCACAGTCGGCGCCGCCCTGACCGCCGGGATCCACGGCGCGGTCGGGGTTGCCGTGTCGCTGGACCTGCCGTTGCGACCCATCCGGGAGCCGATCTGGCCCTCGGCCGCCGATCTGGTGCCGATGCTGCTGGAGCTGGGGGGCCGGGGCGACCCGGGCGCGGTGTACTCGGTCAACGTGCCGGACGCGCCCCGGAACGCGGAAGACGCCCCGAGAGCGGCCCGGCTGGCCGAAGCGGGCATCGTGCGCAGCCGCGTCGAGGAAGTCGGCGAGCAGGGGCTGCGCATCGCGGAGTTCGAGGTGGGCGACGAGCCCGAGGAAGGCACCGACAGCGCACTGCTGGCCGCCGGGCACGCCACCATCACCGCGCTGCGCGGGATCACCGAGGACGACGAAGCGATGCAGGGCTTCGGGCCACCGCCCGGGCCTGACCCCTGGGGTGGCCTCAGGACGCCTTGCGGATGCCGAAGGTGCCCGGCGGCGTCGCCTCCAGCCAGGAGAGGAACCCGGTGAGCACCTCGGCGCCCATCGCCAGCTCGACGGTCCGCCGGCCTTCGCGGCAGCGCACCACGGTGGCGTCGACCGGGACCACACCCTCCTCGGACGGGTACGCCCGCCGGCGGTCGGTGATCTCCAGGTCCCGCCGGCTCAGCCGGACCTCGGCGTCACCGCGCAGGCTGATCACCCGGAACCAGACGACCTCGTCGCCCTGGTAGCGCAGCAGGCCGAGGCTCCAGCCCCGGGCCGAGGTGGGCGCCGACGGACGCACCCGACGCAACGACACGTCCACGCCACCGGCCCGGATCAGCCGCAGCCGGCGGTAGGCCAACCAGGCCAGCAGAAACAGGCCGAGCAGCAGGGCGGCCGCGATGGCCGTCTCGACACTCACCGTCGCCCCGCCGCTCGAGATGGAACCGTGCTCAGCCGGCCACGCCCGCGGCTTTCAGCCGCGTCTCGGCCCTGGCCTTGGCCGCCACGCCGTCCTCGGACGAGCCGTCCGCGTTGGCCGCCGCCGCGCGGGCGCGTTCCACGTCGATCTCGTCCGACATCTCGGCGTTCTCCGCGAGCACCGTCACCCCCTCCGGGGTGATCGACAGGAACCCGCCGTGCACCGCCACGGTGATCGACTCACCGTCGGTGGTGTCGATCCGCACCAGCCCGGCCGTCTCCAGCTGGGCCAGCGTCGGCTCGTGGCCGGGCAGCACACCGATCTCACCCTCGGTCGTGCGGGCGAAGACGAAGGACGCCCTGCCCGACCACAGCCGCCGCTCGACGGCGACCAGCTCGACCGTCATCTCCGCCATCGCGATCAGCCCTGCAGCTTCTTGCGGTTCTTCTCCAGGTCGTCCAGACCACCACAGAGGAAGAACGCCTGCTCGGGCACGTCGTCGAACTCGCCCTTGGCGATCTTGTCGAACGACTCGATGGTCTCCTTGAGCGGCACCGTGGAGCCGGGCTGACCGGTGAACGCCTGCGCGACGATCAAGTTCTGCGAGAGGAACCGCTCGATCCGCCGGGCCCGGCCGACCAGCTGCTTGTCCTCCTCGGACAGCTCGTCGATACCGAGGATGGCGATGATGTCCTGCAGGTCGGCGTACTTCTGCAGGATCCGCTTGACCTCGTTGGCGACCCGGAAGTGCTCGTCGCCGATGTACTGCGGGTCCAGGATCCGCGAGGTCGACGTCAAAGGATCGACAGCGGGATAAATGCCCTTCTGCGAGATCGGCCGGGAAAGCTCCGTCGTCGCGTCCAGGTGGGCGAAGGTGGTGGCCGGCGCCGGGTCGGTGTAGTCGTCGGCCGGCACGTAGATGGCCTGCATCGAGGTGATGGACCGACCCCGGGTGGAGGTGATCCGCTCCTGCAGCTCGCCCATCTCGTCGGCCAGGGTGGGCTGGTAGCCCACCGCGGACGGCATCCGGCCGAGCAGCGTGGAGACCTCGGACCCGGCCTGGGTGAACCGGAAGATGTTGTCGATGAACAGCAGGACGTCCTGGTTCATCTCGTCCCGGAAGTACTCCGCCATGGTCAGCGCGGACAGCCCGACCCGCATACGGGTGCCGGGCGGCTCGTCCATCTGACCGAACACCAGGGCGGTGTCCTTGATGACGTTGGCCTCGGTCATCTCGGTGATGAGGTCGTTGCCCTCACGGGTGCGCTCGCCCACCCCGGCGAACACCGAGGTGCCACCGAAGTTCTT
>JAJCYC010000280.1 GCA_029263115.1 Pseudonocardia sp.
TTCGCCGGCATCGACTGTCCCACGGGCAGCGGTACGACATCGGCCGGGCGCGGAGCCGGGCCGCGGGGGCCCCGCCGGACCGGCTCCGTCGAGGGCACCGCGTCTCCGGCCGGTGCCGGGTCGACCACCAGCGAGCGCACCGGGGCTGTCCCCCAGGTCCATCCCGAACGCGGGGTGAGCAGCACCCCGACCGCCACCCCGTGCACCAGGGTGAGCACCACCAGCGTGCCGGCCAGCCGCCGCAGCATCCGGTCGTTACCGCCCGGACGTCCGGCCGGCGCCCGTCGCGCCCGGCTCCGGGCTCGACCGGGGCCGGACACGGACGGTGGTGGCTGCCCGGTCGGTGGCTGCCCGGTCGGTGGCTGCGCGGAGGTGGGTGCGGCCGGTGCCGGTCGGCCGGTCCGTGGGCGGCCCGGGGAGGGGCCGGCCCACGGCCGCGGCGGGCCCGAGCGCTGCGCCGGGACGGCCGGCGCGGCCCGGGTGCCGAGTGGAGTCATCTCCTCGCCGGACGACGTCAGGCCTGGGCCCGGCGGCGCAGCACGAGCACGGTCACCGAACCGGCCAGCGCGCCCACCAGCAGCGCGGGCAGCAGTGCGACCGCCGGCTGCGGGATGCTGCCACCGGCACCGGTGTCGATCCCACCGGTCGGTGCCTGGGTGCTGCCGGCGCTGTCGCGCAGCGGGCTCAGCTTCAGCCCGGAACCGGGGGCGGTGACCACCACGACGGTGTTCACCGAGCCGGACCGCACGTCGAGCGTCGCGTCGGTGGAGGTGGCGCCGTCCTTGATGGCCATCGTCCAGCGGCCCTCGGGGATCGTGATGTACTGCGAGGTGTCGCCGTAGTTCAGGCCGGTCGCCAGGGTCGGCCCGCCGACCGCGGCGACCTCCATCGGAGCCTTGCCGGTCACCGCCTGCACCACGCGCACCTTGCCGTTGCCCGCGCTGGGTGCCACCAGGTCGTCGGTGAGCACGGTGGGCTTGATCGTGCCGTCCTGGCCGTTCTCGAAGACCAGCGCGGTGTAGGAGACGCCGGCCTTGACCTCGACGTTGGCGCTGAGCGCCGGGGTGGAGGTCGCCGGGGCGTCGGCCGGGCGCATCGAGACGGTGTACGCGCCGGGCGGCAGGGACGAGTAGGGCGTCACGTTGCCGTATGCGGCCTTGCGGAAGGCGACCTTCTCGGGCTGGCCGAACGGTGCCAGGTAGATGTCCACCGGGGGGGTCTTCGGCGAGAGGTGTCCGAGGCGGACCCAGCCGGTCGGTGCGGCGGCCGGGGCCTCGGCCACGGCCGCCTGGGCGACGCCCGCGCCGGCGAGGGTGAGCAGCGTGGCCGCCACGGTGGCGGCCAGGGTGGCGGATAGGGACCTTCTGCGGGGGCGGTTCACGGTGGAGCCCTTCTTCGGTGGGTTGGGTCGGGTGCTGGTCAACGGGTGAGCAGGGAGTCGAGCAGACCCGACGGGCCCTGCGGGGAGTAGCGGACGAGCACGCCGTCCGGGGTGGTCGCCATGGAGTAAGGCCGGAACGGAGTCAGCTGCGCGGTGAAGAATGCGGCGATTCCCTGCTCGGCGTCGGCCGGACCGCGACGGGGACTCCCGGCGATCAGCAGCTGGCGCAGCGGCCGGCCGATCGCCTGCTCGCCGCCGATCTCCGGCAGCGCGACCAGGCGGACCGGCTGCTCGGTGAGCAGCGCGCCGAGCGCGGTGGCCGCCCGCGAGTCGAGCGCTCCGGCGCGCAGGCGCTCGGCCAGATCGTCGGAGATCTCCAGTTGGGGGGACGCGGTGAGCATCTGGCCGACGGCCCGCCGGCCCAGCGCCTCCCGGTCCGGGGCCGTCTCCGGCAGCCGGGTGGACCAGATCTCGATCCGGTCGGCGGACCCGTCGCCGCCGAAGCGGGCAACCAGGGTGGCGCCCGGGCCGGGTGGTTCCCGACCCTGGTCCGCGTCGCCGCGCACCCACCAGTCCGCGTCCGCGCAGCGCGCCGCCGGGGTGGCGGCCGCGGACAGCAAGGCCTGGCGGGCGCACCCGGCGGGGGTGCCGACCCGGGCCCAGTCGTCCCCGCCGGCGGTGAGTGCCACCCGCCGGACGTCGTCGGTCATCACCCGCTCGGTCGCCGGCACGTTGGCGCGCAGCCAGTCCCGGGCCCATTCGGTGGGGGGTGGGGCGGTGGCCTCGGGTAGCCCGACCAGGTTCGCCGACCAGCCCAGCGCGAGGACGCCGACCACCCCGGCGGGTGGGAGCCAACCGGACCGGTGACCGGTCGGCGACCCGGTGCGGTGCTGACCGATGCCGGCCAGCCCGAGCGCCGCCAGCGGCAGCACCAGCGGGTAGACCGCGTCGGCGGCCAGGCCCAGCACCGCCGCCAGCACCGCGGCCAGCACGATCCCGACGCCGAGCGCCCGCCAGCGCGCCAGACACAGCGCGATCAGCGCCACGACCAGCACGACACCGACGGTGGTCAGGTCCCGGCCCAGCCAGCCGGCCGCGAGCCAGCTCGCCGGGCCTTCCGCGCCGACCGCCGGAGCCAGGGCGCCCGATCCGGTCAGCGCCAGCACGGTGCCGGGCAGGCAGAGCACCCCGAGCATCGCGGTCCGGCGCAGGTCGCCGTGCCGGCTGGCGACGACCAGGGCCACCGGCGCGAACACCGAGGCCAGCGGCGCGGTGAGCGCCGCGACGGCGAGGGATCCGGCGATCAGCAGGTCTCTCCGCAGCTGGGCCCGGCCGACCTTGGGCGGTCCGGCGGCCAGGACCAGGGCGCCGAGCGCCCAGCAGACGGCCAGGTTCTCCGCGACCGCCAGCCTCGCCACGCCGATCCCGGTGGGGCACAGCGCCAGCGCGGCGACGCAGGCCAGGGCCCACGGCCGGCTCAGGCCCAGCCGTCGACCGAGTACCCAGCACAACAGCGCCGCGACCAGCCAGCACAGCAGGCTGACCTCGCGCAGCGCGCCGAGCGCATTCGGGGTGCGTTCCCAACCGCCGCCGAGCCGGGTCAGGCCGACGAACTGCACCGGGGCCAGGGCGCCGATCCGGACGGACAGCTCGCCGATGACGAGCGAGCCGGTCCCGGCGAGCTCGGCCACCCGGGTGACCAGGTTCGCCTCGTCGGCGAGCGGTGCCGGGGTGTCGTAGAGCGCCACCGCGCGCAGCGCGACCCCGACGCCGGCGACCGCGCCGATCGCGACTGCGACCCGGGGCGGCGCCGCGCGTCGGGCCGGGCGCGGCTCGGTGGGCGTGGGCGCCGGGCCGGGTGTCGGTACCGGCGTGCCCATCAGCGCCGCCAGGTCGGCCCGGTGCAGGACCACCCTGGTCCGGGTCTCGGCCGCCCGGGCGTGTGGCACGATCGCGCCGGCCTGGCCGGCCGGCGTTTCGGCTACGGGTGACCGTCCGGGGAGCGGAGCGGGGAGGTGGTCGTCGAACACACTCGGCCTTCTGGAGGTGGACGGGGCGGACCCGCTCGGGGAGGGGTCGAGGTCCGCACTCTCCGTTACATTGGGCGCGGGAGAGCATCGCCACACTAATCACATAGGGCGAGGAAGCCGAGTCGCATTCAGGGGAATCTCTACTCTGCGCAGTCGAAGTGGAATTACTGCTAGGCCAAACGGGTCATTGGGTCACGGGTTGAGCATTGTGCAGGACGGCGGAGATGCTCGCCGCGAGGCGGACGTCCAGGTCGGTGATCCCGCCGGCCGAGTGCGTCGAGCACCGGAAGGTGAGGGTTCGCCACCGGATGTCGATGTCCGGGTGGTGGTCGGCCCGCTCGGCCAGCGCGGCCACCTCGTCCACCACGGCGATCGCGGCGGGGAAGGTCGGCAGCGCGGCGGTGCGGGTCAGGGCGTCGCCGTCGCGCTCCCATCCGGGCAGGTCGCGCAGGGCTCGCCGGACACCGTCGTCATCGAGTAGCTGGGGCATCCGACGATCATCCCGCACCGGAGCGCGACAGGGGAACCCACTGAGAAGAACCTGAGAATCCCTGATCCGGGGCCGGGGCGGCGGGCGTAGCTTGACCGTGATGTCCAGAGTGCTGGTGGTCGACGACGAACCCGGGGTGCGCACCGCGCTGCACCGCGGCCTGACCGCGGAGGGCTTCGAGGTCGTCACCGCCTCGGACGGTCCCACGGCGCTGCGGGCCGGGCTCACCGGCGGGTTCGACCTGATCGTGCTGGACATCATCATCCCCGGGCTGTCCGGCTACCGGGTGCTCCAGCAGCTGCGGGCCCAGGGGGTCGACACCCCGGTGCTGCTGCTGTCGGCAAAGGACGGCGAGGTCGACCAGGCCGACGGGCTCGACCTCGGCGCGGACGGTTACCTGGTCAAGCCGTTCTCCTTCGTCGTGCTGGTCGCGCAGGTGCGGGCGCTGCTTCGCCGCCGGGAGTTCGAACGCGGGGGCGGCGGCCGCCGGCTGCGCCTCGGCGAGCTCCACGTCGACCCGGCCACCAAGGAGGTCAGCTGGGGCGGCCGGTCGGTGGAGCTGAGCCCGCGCGAGTTCGCGGTGCTCTACGCCCTGGCCAGCCGGCCCGACGTGGTGCTGAGCAAGGACGAGCTGCTCCGGCTGGCCTGGGGCGGCGAGCAGGCGGCGAGTCGGAACGCGGTGGAGGTCTACGTCGGCTACCTGCGCCGTAAGCTGCAGGCCGTGGGCGCCGACGATCTGCTGCGCACGGTGCGCGGCCACGGCTACCGGGTGGGAGCCCCGGGGTGAGCTCCGGTCTGGCCGGATCCCCCGGGCGGACCGTCCCCCCGCACAGCGCCCGGAGCCCGACCGGGACCCCGGATCGCAGTCCCGCCGATCGCGGGGTGGTCGGCGCCGGCACGTCGGTGGGTCCACGGGCACCGCGCGGGTTGTCGGGCTGGTGGGGGCGGCGCAGCCTGCGCACCCGGATCACCACCACGGTAGGTGGGGTCGCGGTGGCCGCGCTGGGCGCCCTGGCCTGGATGGCCACCGGGCTGATCGGCATCACGGTCACCGGTGCGGTCGACGTCGAGCTGGCCCGGGCCGCCGCCGTCGCGGCCAGTCACCTCACCGCCGGGACCGCGCCGAACGCAGGCGTGCCCACCGAGGAGTCGGCTGGTGCGGTGTCGAGCCAGGTGGAGATCCGGATCACCGACACCGCCGGTCGCCCGCTGGACGGCGGCGGGCCGCTGCCCATGGCGGCGGCCGAACTGCCCGGGCTGACCGCCGCCGAGTCGACCACGGTGCTCGGGCCGCACGGGCCGTCGCGCTGGCTGGGCGTGCTGGCGACCGCTCCGGACGGCTCGCCGCGGCTGGTGCTCGCCGGGGCCGACCTGGTCGGGTTCACCTCGGTGCTCAACCGGGGCGCGGTTGGTCTGGCCCTGGCCGCCGCCCTGGCCGCGCTCGGGGTGACGCTGGCCGCGTGGACGGCGGTTCGTCTCGCGTTGCGCCCGGTGGACCGGATGCGTGCAGCGGCGGTCACCCTGCCACCCGGCCGGCGGTTGCCGGTGCCCCCGGCCGCCGACGAGCTGCGCGCGCTCGCCGAGGAGCTCAACGAGTTGCTGGCCCGCCGGGACAACGCGTCGGCCAGGTTGGAGCGCTTCACCGGGGACGCCGCGCACGAGCTGCGCTCGCCGGTCGCGGCGATCCGGGCGCAGGCCGAGGTCGCGGTGCTGCACCCCGACCCGGCCCTGGCCGGGGAGACCCTGCGGTCGGTGGCCGACGAGGCGGCCCGGCTGTCCGAGCTGCTCTCCGACCTGATGGCCCTGGCCCGCGCCGACGCCGGGGCCCGGCCGCCGGCCAGCCCGGTCGACCTGGCCGACCAGGCGCGGGCGGCGATCGCCCGCTCGGCGCCGGTGGAACCGCACGACGAGCCGGGGCCGAGCGTGCTGCTCAGCGCCTCGGGGCCGGTCCTGGCCGCCGCGTCGCCCGGTGAGGTGGCGCTGGTGCTGGACAACCTGCTGGCCAACGCCCGGCGGTACGCGGTGACCATGATCAGAATCACGGTGCGGGCGGCGTCGGGCAGCGCGTGGCTGACGGTGGACGACGACGGCCCGGGGGTGCCCGAGTCCGACCGCACCCGGGTCTTCGACCGCTTCACCCGGCTCGAGGCCGACCGGGGTGGAGTGAGCGGCGGCGCCGGTCTCGGGCTGGCGCTGGTCGCGGCGCTGGTCGGTGGCCGGGGGGGCGACGTCGCGATGCTCGCGGCCCCGGCCGGCGGGGCGCGGGTGCGGGTCCACTGGCCGGTTCCGGGCGCCGACCGTTGAGCGGGTCGCCGTCGCGGGTGGTGGTCGGCGCGGCGATCGTGCGGGAGGGTCTGGTGCTCGCCGCCCGGCGCGGCGAACCGCCCCGGCTGGCCGGCCGGTGGGAGCTGCCCGGCGGCAAGGTCGAGCCCGGCGAGTCCGAGGCGGCCGCGCTGCGCCGGGAGTGCCGGGAGGAGCTCGGTGTGTCGATCGACGTGCTGGGCCGACTCGGTGCCGATGTGGCCCTGCCGACCGCACGGCCGGAGGCCACGCTGCGGGTGTTCCTGGCGACGCTCGTCCCCGGCTCGACCGAGCCGGTCGCGCGGGAGCACTCGGCGCTGCGCTGGGTGGCTGTGCACGAGTTGGCCGAGGTGGACTGGCTCGATGCGGACCGGGAGCTGCTGCCCGCGCTGGCCGTCGCTCTGCGCACCTGACGATCCGATCCGATCCGGCGCGGCGGGCGGTACCCGGTGAGCGGTGCGCGGTCGGTGGCGCGGGCCGGCGCGAGTCGGCGGCTCCCGCAGCGGCTTCGCGGCGGCCGGACGGGACGCAGGTCACCGGGCCGCGGCGACGGCGCGCGGTAACCGTGCGGGTATCCTGGAGTTACCGCCCTTCCCCCTTTCAGGAGTACCCGCGTGCCCACTCAGGCCCCAGACCGCCCCCGTACGTGTGTGCGTACCGACCTCCGCAACGTGGCCATCGTGGCCCACGTCGACCACGGCAAGACCACGCTGGTCGACGCGATGCTGCGGCAGTCGGGCGCCTTCGGTGAGCGCGGCGAACCCCAGGACCGGGTGATGGACTCCGGCGACCTGGAGCGGGAGAAGGGCATCACGATCCTGGCCAAGAACACCGCGGTGCGCTGGCGGGACATGACGATCAACGTGATCGACACCCCGGGTCACGCCGATTTCGGCGGCGAGGTGGAGCGCGGGCTGTCCATGGTCGACGGCGTGCTGCTGCTGGTCGACGCGAGCGAGGGGCCGCTGCCACAGACCCGGTTCGTGCTGCGCAAGGCGCTGTCCGCGCGCCTGCCGGTGGTGCTCGTGGTCAACAAGACCGACCGGGCCGACGCGCGCTGCGCCGAGGTGGTCGACGAGTCCCTCGAGCTGCTGCTGGAGCTGGCTGACGAGCTACAGCTCGGCGAGGACATGACCTCGGTCCTGCTGGACCTGCCGGTGGTGTACGCCTCGGCCCGGGCCGGCAAGGCCAGCCGGGAGCGGCCGGCCGATGCCACGGTGCCGGACACCGAGGATCTGACCTCGCTGTTCGAGGTGCTCGTCGACGCGGTCCCGCCGCCCGCGGACGACATCGACGCGCCGCTGCAGGCCCACGTCACCAACCTCGACGCGACCACCTACCTGGGCCGGATCGGGCTGTGTCGGATCCGGGCCGGTCGGCTCCGGCGCGGACAGACGGTGGCCTGGTGCCGCGAGGACGGCATCGTGACCAGCGTCAAGATCACCGAGCTGCTGCGCACCGAGGGCCTCACCCGCGAGTCGACCGACGAGGCCAGCGCCGGTGAGATCGTCGCGGTGGCCGGCATCCCGGAGCTGATGATCGGCGACACTCTCGCCGACCTGGCCGACCCGCGGCCGCTGCCCCGGATCGAGGTGGACGAGCCGGCGATCTCGGTGACCATCGGTACCAACACCTCGCCGCTGGCCGGGCGTGACCCGCAGCCCGGCACCAAGCTCACCGCCCGCCAGGTGCGCGGCCGGTTGGACTCCGAGCTGGTCGGCAACGTCAGCCTGCGGGTGCTGCCCACCGAGCGCCCGGACGCCTGGGAGGTGCAGGGCCGGGGCGAGCTGGCGCTGGCCGTGCTGGTGGAACAGATGCGCCGCGAGGGTTTCGAGATGACCGTCGGCAAGCCCGAGGTGGTCACCCGCATCGTCGACGGCGTGATGAACGAGCCGTACGAGCGGCTCTCGATCGACGTGCCCACCGAGCACCTGGGCGCGATCACCCAGCTGCTGGCCGCGCGCAAGGGCGAGCTGGTCCAGATGACCCACGGCGAGGTGCGGGTGCGGCTGGACTACACCGTCCCGTCCCGGGGCCTGATCGGCTTCCGCACCGAGTTCCTCACCCAGACCCGGGGCTCCGGCATCATGAGCCACGTGTTCGACGGCTACCGGCCCTGGGTCGGCGAGCTGCGTACCCGGCACAGCGGATCGCTGGTGTCCGACCGCTCCGGTCCGGTCACCGCCTACGCCTGCACCCAGCTGGCCGACCGAGGCACGATGTTCGTCTCGCCCGGCACCCAGGTGTTCAACGGCATGGTCGTCGGCGAGAGCAGCCGGGGCGATGACCTGGACATCAACATCACCCGGGAGAAGAAACTCACCAACGTGCGCAGCTCCACCTCCGACGTGCTGGAGACGCTGACCCCGGCGACGGTGCTCAACCTGGAGCAGGCCCTGGAGTTCTGCGCCTCCGACGAGTGCGTCGAGGTCACGCCGACGGCGGTGCGGGTGCGCAAGACCGAGCTCGACTCCCACCTGCGGGCGCGCGCCCGGTCCCGGACCAAGGCGGCCCGGTAGGCACGCCGGCCGGCGGACCTGCCGGCCGGCGGTAGGGCGGGTTTGGGAGGATGGTGTCCCGCCCACGCGAGCAGGAGGTCGATGCGTGCGATTGGCCCTCGGTCGACGCTGCCCCGGTCGGTGGCTCGCGGTGGTGCTGGTGCTGGCCGGCCTGCTCGGGGGCTGCGCCGACGCGCTCCCGCCCGAGGCGGTTCCGGCCGCCCCGCCGCCCCCGCCGCCTCCGGTGCCCACCGAGCAGCGCCAGCTGGTGGTCGCGGTCGACGACCTGGGGCCGGGGTTCAACCCGCACCTGCTCTCGGACCTGTCGCCGGTGTCGGCGGCGGTGGCGTCGCTGGTGCTGCCCTCGGTGTTCCGGCCGGGCCCGGACGGCACGCCCACCCTGGACACCACGGTGGCCAGCAGCGCGAAGGTGGTCTCCACCGCGCCGTTCACCGTCAGCTATGAGCTGTCGCTGACCGCGTCCTGGTCGGACAACACCCCGATCGCCGCCGAGGACTTCGTCTACCTGTGGGAGCGGATGCGCCGCGAGCCCGGAGTGGTCGACGCCGCCGGTTACCAGCTGATCACCGACGTGCGCTCGCGGGCCGGCGGCAAGGCCGTCGACGTGGTGTTCTCCCGGGCCTACCCGCAGTGGCAGCGGCTGTTCTCCCACCTGCTGCCGGCCAGCCTGCTGAAGAACGCCCCGCGCAGCTGGAGCAGCGCGCTGGCCGAGAGCATCCCGGTGTCGGGCGGGCCCTTCCAGCTCACCGCGGTCGACCGGGACCGCGGCCAGCTGGTGCTGTCCCGCAACGACCACTACTGGGACACCCCGGCCGTGCTGGACAGCCTGGTGCTGCGCCGGTCCGATCCCACCGGCATGCTCGACGGCCTGCGCAGCGGCTCCCTGCCGGTGGCGCTGGCCTGGCCGAACGAGGCCGGGTTGACCGCCCTGCGCCAGCTGGCGACCCCCGCGCCGGGGGCTGCGCCGGCCACCCCGCCAGCCGCGCGGCTGCAGTCGGTCGCCCAGCCGATGGTGGTGCAGCTGGGGCTGCGCACCGATGCCGGCGTGTTCACCGATCAACGGATCCGGCGCGCGGTGGCGGCCATGCTCGACCGGGACGCGCTGATCGCGGTGGGTACCGGCAACGGTGCCGGCGGGGTGCGGGCCGACTCGCAGCTGCTGGCCCCGACCACCTCCGGCTACCGGCCCACGTTGCCCGCCGGCGCCCCGTCCCGGCCGGACCCGAAACTGGCCGAGACGTTGCTGGCCGACGCCGGGTACCAGCGGGACGCCACCGGTCGCTGGACGTTGCTGGGCACCCCGCTGCGGATCACCATCGGCACCCCGGCGGGGCGGCTGCGGTTCGCCGAGGTAGCCGAGGAGACCCGCCGCCAACTCGCGGCCGCCGGGGTGGATGCCCAGGTGGTCAGCCCGCCGGGGTCGGTGCTCTACACCGAGCCGGTCCTGCCCCCGGCGCCCGCGCCGGCCGGACCGCCCGCCGGCGCCGCACCGTCGGCCCCGGTGCCACCCGGCCCGGCCCCCGCGCCGGCCATCTCCGCGCCGGGCACCGCCGTTCCGGTTGTCCCGGCCGGGGGCGCCTCGCCCGGGGCCTCGCCGGGCGAGGTGGCCCTGCCGCCGACCGCACCGTCGTCCGGCGCGCCGTCGTCCGCGGTGATCGAGCCGGCGCCGGCCGGCACCCTGGTCGACCTCGAGGTGCTGCCCAGGCAGGTCGGCGGCGACCTGGCGGCCGAGGCGGTGTCCGCCTTCGGCTGCCCGCCCGGGATGGCCGGTGTCGACCGGCCCGCGCGCAACGCCACCGGGTTCTGCTCGGCCGACCTGCAGCCGGTGCTCGACGCGGCGCTGAGCACCGGGCTCACCGCCGAGCAGGCGGCCGCGGTGATCGACCCGGTGTTGTGGCGGCAGCTGCCCACCATCCCGCTGTTCCAGGTGGTCACCACGCTGGCCAGTACACCCGAGGGAGACCGCGCGACCGGCGGGATCGGGCCCGGGCCCCTGCTGCTCGGCCCGATCGCCTCCGCACCCGACTGGCGGCCGGTCGCCGGCTGACCTGGCCCGGCGGCCGCCCCCCGGGCCCGGCCGGGGCCCGGCCGCCACCGGTCCGGCGCCATGCCCGACTGTGCGCCCGGTCTGCGGGGCCTGTGGACCGCCTGTGAGCCCCGGTCGAGTGCTGGCCGATCTGCGGGCCGGCCTGGACGAGGTGGCCCGACGGGTCCCGGGCGACAAGCTGGGCGCGGTGGGGTTCTGCTTCGGCGGGGGCATGGTCTGGCGGCTGCTGGCCGGCGGCGAGGCCCGGCTGGCGGCCGCCGTCCCGTGCTACGGCCCGGCGCCGGAGCAGCCCGACTTCAGACGGGCGAAGGCCGCCGTGCTGGCGGTCTGCGCCGAGCGCGACTCCAGGGCGAACGCCAGCAAGGACGCGGCCGACGCGACGCTGGCCGCCGCCGGGCTCACCCGCGGGTCGATCGTGTACCCGGAGGCGGACCACGCGTTCTTCAACGACACCGCCGCGCGTGACCACGAGGTTGCCGCCGGGCAGGCCTGGCAGGCGATCACCGGCTGGTTCGGCAGGTACCTGTAGCCGACTGATCGGCGGTCGGCCACAATCCCTGCACCGCCGTCGCCACCATCTGCGGCGCCACGCCATCCTGGGAGGCCGCAGTGCCGATGACCAACCGTTCCCGACTGGTCGCCGCGCTGACCGTGCTCGCGGTCGCCGGGGTCACCGCCTGCGGCGGCGGCACCACCGCGAGCGGCGGCGGCCCGGCCGAGCGGCAGAACCTGGCGCCCGACGCGATCGGCGCCACCGACGCGCCGTTCACCCGGCCCCAGGTGCCCGACCTCGGTGACGTGGCGATCACCGTCGACGAGAGCTTCCAGGACTACAACAACAACACCGGCGCGGCCAACAGCCTGGCCAACCAGTACTTCGTGCCGATGTGGACGCCGTCGCCGTACTTCGTCGACGCCGACTTCACCCTCAAGCTGGACCGCGACTACATGGAGTCGGTCACCGTCACCTCGCAGAACCCGCAGGTGGTGGAGTGGAAGTGGCGCCCGGAAGCGGTGTGGTCGGACGGCGCCCCGGTCGACTGCGACGACATGTACCTGCTGTACCTGGCCGCCCGCAGCCCGGCCAGGGACGGCGCGGCCCAGGTGTTCGACTCCGGCCCCACCGGCTACGACCAGATCTCCCGGCTCGACTGCACCCCGGACGGGCGGACGGTCACCGCCACCTTCTCCACCCCCTACGCCGACTACCGCGGCCTCTGGTCGATCGCATCCCAATCGGGCGGCCAGCTGCTGCCGGCGCACATCCTGGAGCAGCGCGCCGGTATCCCGGACATCACCAAGGTGCCGGTCGACCGGGACACCCCGGAGGTCCGCCGGGCCGGGCAGTTCTTCACCAAGGGCTGGACCGACTTCGACCCGGCGGTGGCCCTGAGCGCCGGCCCGTACCGGATCGAGCGGGCCACCCGCAACCAGGAGATCGTGCTGGTCCGCAACGAGAAGTGGTGGGGCAACCCGGGTGGTCCGGCGCGGATCACCGCCACGGCGGTCACCGACTCCCAGTCGGCGGTGCAGAAGCTGCTGAACAAGGAGGTCCAGGTCATCCAGCCGCAGGCCGACCCGGCGATCGCCGAGCAGGTGCGCGCAGGTGGTGACTTCACGGTGTTCGCCCGGGCCGGCCAGACCTTCGAGCACATCGACTTCAACATGGCCCGCCCGCTGTTCCGCGACAACCCGGAGCTGCGCAAGGCCTTCGCGGCCTGCGTCAACCGCGAGGACATCGTGGGCAAGCTGATCCGCGGCGTCGACCCCAACGCCGCGCCGCTGGGCAACGTGCTGCTCAACCCGGGCGAGGCCGGCTACGTCGACCACTACGCCGGGATCGGCACCGGCGACGTGCCGGCGGCCAGGACGATGATGGAGACCGGCGGCTGGGTGCTCGGCCCGGACGGAATCTACGCCAAGGGCGCGCAGCGGGCCAGCATCCGGATCGGCCACAAGCTGGTGGACCGTCGGGCGCAGACCGTGCAGCTGATCGCCGGCAGCTGCCGGCCGGCCGGCATCGAGGTGGTCGGTGACGGGCAGGAGGCGTTCAACGACCAGCTGCTCCCGGCCGGCGACTTCGACGCCGCGCTGTTCGCCTGGGTCGGCGGCTCGATCAAGTCCTCGATCACCGGCAACTACTCCAGCAAGTCCCGCGGCGGGGCGGCCAACTACAACGACTACAGCAACCCGGCCGTGGACGACCTGCTGGCCAAGGCCAACACCCAGCTCGACTTCACCCAGCGCCAGGCCACGCTGAACGAGGCCGACGCGCTGATGGCCCGCGACCTGCACACCCTGCCGCTGTTCTCGCTCACCGACTTCTCCGCGTCGGTGCGCGACATCGGGCCGGTCAGCTACGTCGGGGCCACCGGCGGGGCGCTGTGGAACGCCTTCGCCTGGCAGAAGCGCTGAAGCGGCGGCCGAGGAAGCAGTAGCCCCGGATGCTCCGGTTCGCCGCGCGGCGGCTGCTGATCGCGGTCCCGTTGCTGATCGCGGCGTCGTTCCTGTCGTTCGCGCTGACCACGGCGATGGGCGACCCGCTGGCCGAGTGGAAGCTGCAACGCCCGCGCGCCGACACCGAGATCGCCGCCCAGTACCAGCGGATCGGCTACGACCGGCCGATCATGGAGCGCTACCTCGACTGGGCCGGCGGGTTCGTCACCGGGGACTGGAAGACCACGGTGGTGCCCGGCAACGGCACCGTCGAGGTCCGCCCGGAGATCGGCCGCGCGCTGGGGGTGACCCTGCGGCTGGTGCTGGTCGCCGAGATCCTGGCGCTGCTGATCGGGATGGCGGTCGGCGTGCTCGGCGCCGTGCGCCAGTACTCGGTGTTCGACTACGGGGCCACCGGGGCGGCATTCGTGATGTTCTCCATGCCGCTGTTCTGCGTCGCGGTGATCCTGAAGTACGGCGGGATCGAGCTGAACAACTGGCTGGAGAGCATCGGGGCGGGCCGCTGGATCGTCACCGCCGGCCCACCGCCCGGCGGGTTCTCCGGTGGGGTGGGTGAGCTGGCCTACCAGTACAGCGGCACCTTCCTGTTACCGGTGCTGTCCCTGGTGGCGATCCAGTTCGCGCTCTACAGCCGGTTCCAGCGCGCCTCGATGCTCGACGCGCTGGGCGCGGACTATGTGCGGACCGCGCGGGCCAAGGGGCTCGCGCCGTCGCGGGTGGTGGTTCGCCACGCGCTGCGCAACGGGCTGATCCCGGTGGTGACGGTGTTCGCGCTGAACCTGGGCACGATCATCGGCGGTGCGGTGATCACCGAGACGGTGTTCGGCTGGCGCGGCATGGGGTTCCTCATCGTGGACGCGATCACCAACAAGGAGCCGTGGATGGTGCAGGGCTGGATGATGGTCACCGCCGTGGTGATCATCGGGTTCAACCTGATGGCCGATCTGGTCTACGCCTACCTCGACCCGCGGATCCGATATGGCTGACCTGCTGGTGCCCGGCACCCCGGGCGGCCCGCCGGGTGGCCCGGGGCAGGCGGGTCCCGGTGGTCCGCCCGACGGTGCCGCGGGCTTCGTCGGGGTGGCGGCGGCCTCGCAGTGGCGGCTGGTGGCCCGCCGGTTCGTGCGCCACCGGGCGGCGCTGGCCGGGTCGGTGCTGTTCGCCGCGTTGCTGCTGTTCGCGTTCGCCGGGCCGCTGCTGTGGGACCGCTCGCTGGACGCGGTCCACCCGCCGAAGGTCCCGCCCGGCGGCGCGCACCCCCTGGGCACCGACCGGATCGGCCGCGACGTGCTCGCCGGCATCATCTCCGGCACCCGGTTCTCGCTGCAGATCGCGCTGGTGGTGGCGTTGGTGGCCACCGTGCTCGGGGTGGTGCTCGGCGCGCTGGCCGGCTATCTGCGCGGTTGGGTGGACAGCGCGGTCAGCCGGCTGGTCGACCTGCTGCTGTGCATCCCGCCGCTGGTGGTCACCGCCGTGCTGGCCCGCAACTCGTTCACCCTCGCGCCCTCGGCGGCCAGCGGCGGCAACTGGCTCACCGTCGCGCTGATCCTGGCGCTGTTCACCGCGTGGTTCCCGATCGCCCGCACCATCCGGGGCATGGTGCTGTCGCTGCGGGAGAAGGAGTTCGTGGAGGCCGCCCGGGCGCTGGGGGCGTCCACGCCGCGGATCGTGTTCCGGCACATCCTGCCGAACACCGTGGACGTGATCATCGTGAACGCCACGGTGACGGTGGCCCAGGCGGTGCTGCTGGAGTCCGCGCTGTCGTTCATCGGGCTCGGGGTGCGCCGACCCAGCGCCTCGCTCGGGCTGCTGATCAACGAGAACCGCAACGAGATCGCCACGCTGCCCTGGCTGTTCTGGTTCCCGTTCCTGTTCATCGTGCTGATCTCCCTGTCGGTCAACTTCGTCGGCGACGGCCTGCGCGACGCCCTGGACCCGAGGCAGAAGCGGGTGCGGGCATGACCAGGGCCTTCGATGCGTTGCTGGAGGTGGTGGACCTCTCCGTGGGGTTCGGTACCGAGGACGGGGTGGTGCGGGCGGTCCGGCGGGTGTCGCTGCGGTTGGCGGCGGGTGAGGTGCTGGGCGTGGTGGGGGAGTCCGGCTGCGGCAAGTCGGTGACCGCGGCGGCGGTGATGGGGCTGCTGCCGCGCGCCGCGACGGTCACCGGATCGATCCGGTTCGCCGGGCGGGAGCTGGTGGGCCGGCCGGACACCGAACTCCGCCAGGTCCGGGGCAACGACATCGGGATGATCTTCCAGGACCCGATGACCTCGCTCAACCCGGTCTACACCGTCGGCTGGCAACTGGCCGAGGCCTACCGGGCGCACCACGACGGGGTGACCCGGCGCGCGGCCCGGGCGGTGGCGGTCGAGGCACTGGGGAGGGTCGGCATACCGCAAGCCGACCGCCGCGCGGCGGCCTACCCGCACGAGTTCTCCGGCGGCATGCGCCAGCGGGCGATGATCGCGATGGCCATCGTCAACGACCCGGTGCTGATCATCGCCGACGAGCCGACGACCGCCCTGGACGTCACGGTCCAGGCGCAGATCCTGGAGACCCTGCGCGCGGTCACCGACGACACCGGCGCGGCCATCATGCTGATCACCCACGATCTCGGGGTGGTCGCCGGGATGGCGGACCGGGTGCAGGTGATGTACGGCGGCACCGTGGTGGAGACAGCGGAAACAGCCATCTTGTTCGCGCGGCCGCGGATGCCCTACACCGTCGGGTTGCTCGGCTCGGTGCCCAACCCGGAGTCCGTGGGTCGCCCGCTCACCCCGATCCCCGGGGCCCCGCCCTCCCCGCTGTCGTTGCCACCCGGCTGCACGTTCGAGCCACGCTGCCCGCTCGCCGCGCCGGACTGCGCCGCGCACGAGCCCGACCTGCTGGTGGTCGACGACGGGCACGCCGCCCGCTGCCACCGCTGGCCCGAGCTCGGGGACGACCCGTCCGCCGCCGACCTGTTCACCCCCGACACCCCGGCACCCCCGACGACCGGGCGGACTCCGGCGTCCGACGAGAGCGGGGCCCCACGATGAGTGCCCACGCCGAGCCGTTGCTCGCGGTGCGGGACCTGGTGAAGGAGTTCCCGGTGCGCGGCGGGGCGATCCTGCCGCGCACCGTCGGGCAGGTGCGTGCGGTGTCCGGGGTATCGCTGGAGATCGCCCCTGGTGAGACGCTGGGTCTGGTCGGGGAGTCCGGGTGCGGCAAGTCGACGGTGGGCCGGTGCATCCTGCGGTTGCACGAGCCGACCTCGGGATCGGTCCGGTTCCACGGCGAGGAGCTGACCGAGGTCTCGACGCGGCGGATGCGGGAGGTCCGGCGTGAGCTGCAGATGGTCTTCCAGGACCCGTACGCCTCGCTGAACCCGCGCTGGACGGTCAACCGGATCGTCGGCGAGCCGTTCGAGATCCACCGGTCGGAAGGCCACGACCAGGCACGGGTCGACGAGTTGCTGGCATGCGTCGGGTTGAGCCCGGAGCACCGCAACCGCTACCCGCACGAGTTCTCCGGCGGCCAGCGCCAGCGCATCGGCATCGCCCGCGCGCTCGCGCTGGACCCGAGGCTGGTGGTGCTGGACGAGCCCGTCTCCGCCCTCGACGTGTCGGTGCAGGCCGGCGTGGTGAACCTGCTCGCCGAACTGCGCGAGCGGCTCGGCGTGGCCTACCTGTTCATCGCGCACAATCTGTCGGTGGTGCGCCACCTCAGCCACCGAGTCGCGGTGATGTACCTCGGCAAGATCGTCGAGACGGGTACCCGGGAGGCGATCTACGAACGGTCCCGCCACCCGTACACCCGGGCGCTGCTGTCCGCCGCGCCGCTGCCCGACCCGGTCGCCGAGCGGGCCCGGCGGCGGATCGTGCTCACCGGCGAGGTGCCCAGCCCGGTGCACCCGCCGTCCGGCTGCCGGTTCCGCACCCGGTGTTGGAAGGCCCGGGAGGTGTGCGCCACCGAGGAGCCGCCGTTGGAGCCGCACGGCCCGGACGGTCACCTGGCCGCCTGCCACTTCCCCGAGCCCCTCTAACGCCGACCACCCAGCCGCCCGGGCCGCCCCGGCCGCCCGACCGGCCGCCGCGACCACCCAGCGGCCGTCCGTCGCGACGCCGCCCGCCTATCCGTCTCTGCCGAGGTGATCCACGTTCTGGTGCGAAAGCGGATACTCAGCTTCCGCTCTCTCACCGAAACGCCGATCACCGCGCCGGCGCTGCCCGGCCGTGATCGGGCCTGTTTCACCGTTCTATCCCTGCGCGGGGGTCCGGTGGCCGACCCTGGCTACATGCGCATCGATCAGTTGTTGCGACGCCAGGACGGCGTGATCTCCATGGCCCAGGCGGCGGCAGCCGGGCTGGGCCCGCGCTCGGTGCGCTACCGGGTGACCAGCGGACGGTGGGAACGGCTGCACCCGAGGGTGTACCGGGCCACCGACCGCCCGCTGACCGATGCCGCCAGGGTGCGTGCCGCCGCGTTGTGGGCGGGACCGCGTACGGCGGTCAGCGGGCTTGCCGCCGCCTGGTGGCTGGGGCTGGTCGACGGCTGTCCGCAGGTGATCGAAGTGACTGTCGCACGGGAGCGGCAGCCCGGCCGTCAACCGGGTGTGCGGGTGCGCCGGCGGACTCTCGCGGAGACCGATCTTGTGGTCGTCCGTTCGGTCTGCGTCTCCGATACGCCGCTCACGGTGCTGGAGGCCTCGGTGGCGCTCGGCCCGCGTGGCGGGGAGTTCCTGGACCGGGCGTTGCAGCGGCACGTGCGGTTCCCGACGCTGTACCGCGCCCACTGCCGCAATCTCGGCCGCCGTGGGTCCCGGGCCGCGGCGACGTTGCTCGCGGTGGCCGCCGACCGGGCGGCGTCGGAGGCGGAGCGGCTGCTCGTCAAGCTGCTGCGCGGGGCCGGAGTGACCGGATGGCAGCTCGGCTACGCGCTGGGAGGCTGTGTGCTGGACCTGGCGTTCCCCGATCTGCGACTGGCCATCGAGGTGGACGGGTGGGCGTGGCACTCCAGCGCGGAGCGCAAGCGCAGGGACAGCCGACGGCAGAACGGTGTGGTCCTCGCCGGGTGGACGGTGCTCCGGTTCGGCTGGGACGACCTGAACCTCCGGCCGCGGGAGGTGCTCGACGAGATCAGCGCGGCCCTCGCGGTACCGCCGCGAGCCGCGTGATCGCTGTTCTGGTGCGGAAACGGAAACCCAGCATCCGCTTTCCCACCGAAACGTCGATCACGTGGCCGGCAGGTCGGAGGTTCGGCCGGGGAGAGTGGCCGGCCGGTCGGTCGGCGGTTCGGGCACGGAGAGTCGCCGGTCGGGGGCTACGTCTGTGGGAGAACGCCTGACCGCGAGCCGGTGGCGCGGGTGCACGTAGGCTGCGCCGGTGCCACCTCCCGCCCGTCGTGCCGGTCGTCGGTTGCTGTTCGTGCATTCGCACCCCGACGACGAGACGATCACCACCGGCGGCACCATCGCCCGCTATGCCGCCCGGCCCGACACCGCGGTCACCCTGGTCACCTGCACGCTCGGTGAGGAGGGTGAGGTGATGGTGCCGGAGCTGGCCGGGTTGGTGGCCGGCGCGGCCGACCAGCTCGGCGGTTACCGGATCGGCGAGCTGGCCGCCGCCAGGGCCGCGCTCGGCCCGGTGGAACAGCGGTTCCTCGGCGGTGTCGGCCGCTGGCGGGACAGCGGCATGGTCGGCGGGCACGGGCTGCTGGCCAGCGCGCCGCCGCCGGAGGCGCTGCACCCGAGGGCGTTCGCCGCGCCGGGCGCGCGGGCCGACCAGGTGGCCGCGCTGGCCGCGATCATGGACGAGGTGCGGCCGCAGGTGGTGGTCGGGTACGACCCCGGTGGCGGCTACGGGCATCCTGACCACGTGCGGGCCCACGAGATCACCATGGCTGCGGCGGCCGGGCAGGAGTCGGTGCGCAAGGTGTACTGGACGGTCGCTTCCCGGTTCGACACCGAGGCCGCGCTGGCCGAGCTGGCCGACGCGCCGGGCCTGCCGTGGCGCCCGGCCAAGCCCGACGAGCTGGCCTGCGTACCGGACGGCTCGGTGACCGCGCGGGTCGACGTCGCCGCGCAACTGCCCGCCAAGCTCGCCGCGCTGCGGGCGCACGCCACCCAGCTCACCGTGTGGGAGGGGGCCGGCCGGGTGGCGTTCGCGCTGACCAACGAGCTGGCCCAGCCGGTGCCGGTGGTGGAGTGCTACACCCTGGTGGGTGCCGCCGGGTCGGTCCGCGCGCTGGGCACCGAGACCGACCTGTTCGAGGGCATCGAAGTGACCGGATGACCGGGAACATGACGGCGGTCGACCGGTGCGACCGCACCTCCGGACTGGCCGACCGGGTCGACGGGCTGCTGGTGCTGGCCGTGCTGGTGGTCGACGTGCTGCTGCTCGCCCTGCTGGAGCTGATGTTCGTGACGTTGTCGGTGGGCACCACGCCGCTGCCGCTCAGCTCGCTGGTGGCCCTGCTGACCACTCCGTGGCTGGTGCGCCGCGCGGGTGAGCTGCCCACCGGCGTGCTCGGCGCCGCGGTTGTGTTCGGCGGCTGGGTCGGCACGATCGGTGTGCTCGGCCTGGGTGGTCCGGGTGGAGACGTGCTGCTGCCCGACGGATGGCCGTCGCTGCTGCTGCTGGCCGCCGGGCTGGTGCCGGGCGCGCTGGCGTTCGGCAGGGTGATCAGGCACCGGGGGACCGGATGACCAGCGGCGCGATCAGCGACGGCGCGGTGATCGCGGTCCTGGGTCCGTTCGTCCGGGCCACCCGGCCGGTGCTCGACGCATTGCGCGAGGCCGACCCGTTCGGCCTGCGCGACCGGGTGCGCAGCGGCGCGGAGCAGCTGGACCGCCGGCTCTCCGCCCGGATTCTCGACCGGTTGGCGCGCGTCGAGGTGCCCGGCACCGCGGCGTGGGCCGACATGTCGGTGACCGGGCGGCACCGCTGGTGGGCCTACCGGGTGGGTCGGTTCACCACCCTGGTGGCCTCGGTGCCCGGGATCGGTGGCGCCCTGGCCAGTCGGTTGCCGGTGCACTCCGCGCTGGGCGCCGCCGGGCAGGGCCTGCTGCTGTGCGCGATGGCCGGCGAGTCCGGAGTGCGGCGCGGTCTGGCGGCTCGGCCGGGCGCTGTACGCGCTGGACTCCGAGCTGGACAAGCGCCCGCGCGGCCGGTTCTACCACGAGCTGCTGGCGTTGCTCCCGGTTGTCGGGGTGCTCGGGAAGTACTTCGGCGAGTGGTCCGGGCTCAAGCGCGCGGCGAAGACCGGGGCCGCGTGGCTCGACGCCCGGCCGGGTTCCGTCCCCTCCACCTGACCGCGGCCGGTCAGCCCGGTGGGCGCAGGTAGACGTAGTGGTGGTGCGTGGTGAACCCGAGGCCGCGGTAGAGGCCCAGCGCGGCGGCGTTGTGCGAGGCGACCTGCAGCACGGTCCACCGCGCGCCGCGCTGCGCGCCCCAGCGGGCGGCCGCCGCCATCAGCGTGCCGGCCCGGCCCTGCCGCCGGTGTTCGGGCGAGACCCACAGCCGGGTCACGTACAGGTGGTGGTCCAGCACGGCCAGCCGCACCGCGCCGACGGTGCCGAACGTGTCACCCGCGACTGTGCCGCCCGCGCCGCCCGCCGCGGTGCGGTCCAGGTCGGCGCCGTCGGGCGCCACGGCGAAGCCGACGTGCGCCAGTTCCGGCGCCGTGAGCACGTGCTCCTGGGCCGCGCCGAACGCCCCGGTGAGCGGCTCGGTGGCGGCCACCCGCCAGCGTTCCCGGCCCCCGACGGTGACCGCCCGGCCGGTCGGCACTGCCTCGTCGGTCGGCACCCCGCCGTCGGTAGGCACCGCCCCGGCATCCAGCCCGCCGACCAGCACCTCCACCCGCCAGCCGGCCGGGTGGGCGTCGTCCGGGAGCCAGCCGTGGTCGAGCGCGGCGGTGTGCCACGGTGACCCCTCGGGTACCTGTAGCCGCGGCGGCAGGCGGTGCTCGGCGGCGAACGCCCGGGCGCGGGCCAACGCCTCGGCCACCGGCACGCCGGGGTCCTGGGCCGCCAGCGTCGAGTTCGCCCGCCCGGTGAAGCCGGCCGCGGCCCGTAGCCGCCAGCCGCCGAGCGGCCGGTCCACCGGCGCGGGCCAGCCGTCCGCGCAGATCTGCTCCAACCGGGCGACCGCGGCCCACGACGGTCGTCTCGCGGGCGCCGGGGGGACGGCCCGCACGGCGACCACGTCGGTGGCGAGCACGTGGACCGGTCCCCGCCGGGTGTCCACCCGGATCGTGCCCGGGCCGGCGTCGGCCAGCTCGCCCACCGAGTCGGTGAGGGCACCGCCGGCCAGCCGGTGGCGCAGCGTCACCCGCCGCCCGACCAGGCCGGGCAGGGCGTCGACCGCCGCAGCGCCGGTGCGTCCTCGCTCCACCGTACGATCCTGCCGCAACCGGACCAACCGCGCGGTAGCCGCAGCCGCGCCACTGCGGACACCCCGTCGAGCACGGTGTTGTGCATCACCCGTATTTCATCCCCACCTCGGTGCGCTGAACGGGACCTCAACAGACATACTGTCGGGCGAACGTCGCACCCCCACCGCAGGAGAACCGCCGTGACCTACGTGATCGCCGAGCCGTGTGTCGACCTCCTCGACAAAGCATGTATCGAGGAGTGTCCGGTCGACTGCATCTACGAGGGCGGTCGGATGATGTACATCCACCCCGACGAGTGTGTCGACTGTGGTGCCTGCGAACCGGTCTGTCCTGTCGAGGCCATCTACTACGAGGACGACGTGCCGGACCAGTGGAAGGACTACACCAAGGCGAACGTCGACTTCTTCGACGAGCTCGGCTCGCCCGGTGGCGCCTCCAAGGTCGGCAAGACCCAGCGCGACGTGCCGCCGGGGGCCGACCTGCCGCCGCAAGAACACGACGAGTGAGCCCTGCCCGTACCGCCCGGCCGTCGGCGACGACCGGCGCTGCGGACACCCGGTTGCCCGATTTCCCCTGGGACTCGCTGACCGGAGCGGCGGCCCGGGCCGGTGCACACCCGGACGGGATCGTCGACCTCTCGGTCGGCACCCCGGTCGATCCGGTGCCGTCGCCGATCCGGGCCGCGCTGTCCGGTCCGGCGGCCGCCGCGCCCGGCTACCCGACCACCTGGGGCACCGCCGGGCTGCGTGAAGCCGTCGTGGCCGCGATGCACCGCCGGTTCGGGGTGCCCGGGCTCGACCCCGACGCGGTGCTGCCCACGATCGGCTCCAAGGAGCTGGTGGCGTGGCTGCCCACGCTGCTCGGGCTCGGGCCCGGCGACGTGGTCGCGCTGCCCGAACTGGCCTACCCGACCTACGAGGTGGGTGCCCGGTTGGCCGGCGCTGACCACCTGCGGACCGACTCCCTGCCCGCCGAAGCGGTGGCGGCCGGGCCGGTGCGGCTGGTGTGGCTGAACTCGCCGTCCAACCCGACCGGTCGGGTCACGCCCGCCGCGCAGTTGCGGGAGTTGGTGGACCGGGCCCGGGAGCGCGGCGCGGTGGTGGCCTCCGACGAGTGCTACCTGTCGCTGTCCGACCCTGAGGCGGGCGCGGTATCGGTGCTGCACGAGTCGGTGTGCGGCGGCGACGTCACCGGGCTGCTCGCGGTGCACTCGCTGTCCAAGACCTCGAACCTGGCCGGTTACCGGGCCGGGTTCGTGGCCGGTGACCCAGGCCTGGTGGCGCGGATGCTGACCGTGCGCAAGCACGCCGGGATGATGGTGCCGTTTCCGGTGCAGGCCGCGATGGAGGCCGCGCTGCGCGACGACGAGCACGTGCGGGCGCAGTGGGCCCGGTACCGGGCGCGGCGGGCCGCGCTGGCCGGGGCGCTGACCGGTTTCGGGCTGCGGATCGAGCACTCCGCGGCCGGGCTGTACCTGTGGGCCACCGCCGACGAGCACTGCCGGATCACCGTCGACCGGCTCGCCGCGCGTGGGCTGCTGGTGGCGCCCGGGGAGTTCTACGGACCGGCCGGGGCCTTGCACGTGCGGGTGGCGGCCACCGCGACCGACGAGCGGGTGGCCGCGGCGGTGGCCCGGCTGCGCCGGGCGTGACCTCGCTGCGACCCCGGATCGGCGCTCGCCCGATCACAGTGCTCGTCGGGGTGCTGCTGCTGGCCGTCAACCTGCGGGCCGCGCTCGCCGGGTACCCGCCGCTGCTGGAGACCGTGCGCGACGAGCTGGGGCTGTCCGCCGGCGCGGCCGGGCTGGTCCAGGCCAGCGCGGTGATCATGATGGGGGTCGGGTCGTTCGGCGCGCCCCGGCTCGGTGCGCGGCTGGGCTGGGAACGGGCGCTGGGCCTCGGGGTGGCTGTGGTCGCGGTGGGCAGTCTGCTGCGGCTGGTCGCCGTGCCGGCGGCGCTGGTGGCCGGCAGCGTGCTGGTCGGCGGCGGGATCGGCGTGGCCGGCGTGCTGCTGACCGGCGTGGTCAAGGAACGGCTGGCCGACCGGGCCGGCACGGTCACCGGCGCCTACGTGGTGGCCATGATGATCGGTGCCACGGCGGCCAGCGCGCTGGCGGTACCCCTGGCGATCGGGCTCGGCGGCTGGTCGCGCTCGCTGGCGGTGTGGGCGGTGCCGGCGGTACTGGCGGTCGCGGCCTGGTGGCCGGTGGCCCGGCGGTTCCCCGGTCGCCCCGGCGAGCCGGGTCCGGTGACCGGCGCCGCCGACCGGACCGGCGCGTTGCCGTGGCGGCACGGATTCGCCCGGCTGGCGGCGGCGTACATGGCGATGTCGTCGGTGCAGTTCTACGGCTGGCTGACCTGGCTCTCGCCGTACTACCAGGGGCTGGGCTGGTCACCGCAGCAGGCCGCGCTGCTGCAGGCCTGGTGGAGCGTGGTGCAGATCCCGGTCGCGTTGACGGTGTCCGCGCTGGCCGAGCGCCGCCGCCGCTGGGTGTTCTGGGCCGGTCTGTCACTGGCCTGCGGTGTGGCCGGCACGGCGGGAGCGCTGTGGTTCCCGCTGCTCGCGCCCTGGGTGTGGGCGACGTTGATGGCGGTCGGGGTGGGAGCCGGCTTCCCGCTGGGGCTGTCGGTGATCGCCTGGCGGACCCCGGACGGGGCGGCCGCCGGGGCGACCAGCGGGCTCGCGCTCGGTGTCGGCTACCTCTGCGCCGGTGCCGCGCCGCTCGCCATGGGACTGCTGCTCGACCTCACCGGCGGCTATCCGTTGCCACTGGCGCTGCTGCTGGTCGCGGGAGCGGGGCAGGCGGTCGCGGTCGCGCTGATCGGCAACGGCCGGCGGGTGGTGGGTGGGAGGTAGCGCCAGGGCGCTACCTCCCACCCACGGGATCAGAGGGCGTCGGCCTTCGCCACGACCTGCTCCCAGGCGGCCCACCACAGGGTGCGCTGATACTCGGCGCGGGCGTACTCGCGTTCGGTCAGCCGCCCGGCGACGAACACCACGGCCGGGTCGGGCGAGTCGCCGAGCGCGGTCACCAGGTCACGGATCCGCTGCTGGGCGATGCAGGCGTCCTGGTGGTCGCCGAGCACCTCCTGCAGCCCGGTGGTGGCGGTCAGCAGCCGGCGCACCGGCTTGCCCAGCGCCGGCTCGGCCAGTTCGCCGGTGTAGCGCAGCCGCTTGCCCTTGATCCGCAGCGCGTGCAGCACCTCGTCCGGCGGGTCCTCCCCGGCCTTGCGCACGGCCTTGCGCAGCGAGCGGTACTCGGCGCGGACCAGGTCCACCAGTTCCGGCTGGGCTCTGGTGGCGGTCGGAGTGGGCAGCGGCAACCGGACGGCGTCTGCCAGCCGCTCCAGCAGCGCGGTGTAGCGCGGAGCGCCGAGTGCGTCGAGCATCTCCTGGCGGGCCTGTGCGTACTCCGCGTCCAGCGCCGCGAGCAGCTGCTCGGCGGCGGCCTGCTCGGCGGCGGCCAGGTCGGCGGCCAGCCCACGCAACCGGGGCAGCAGCACCTCCAGGTCGCGCACCGGCCCCAGCGAACGGCCCAGCCAGCCCAGTTCGGCGCGCAGGCCGTCGGCCCACTCGGCGTCCAGCAGCGGGCGCGCGGCCTTCAGCGTGGCCCGCATCCGGCGCACCGACACCCGCATCTGGTGCACGCCCTCCTCGTCCTCACCGGCCCGCGCGATCGGGTCGTGGTGCAGCAGGGCGCGCAGCCGGGTGTCCAGCGCGACCCGGACGAGGTGTACGGGCGAGTCACCGGGAGTGGCGGCCAGCGGCTCGGGCAGCTCGAACAGCCCGACCGGCAACGAGCCACGGCGGCTCACGCGGGTCGAGCGGCGGGGGGCACGGGATCCGGAGCGGGCGCCGGTCGTCACTGTCACCCGGCGAGGATACGGGTGCCGGATGAACGAGCGGGTCCGCCGCCGGGTTGGCCGCCATTCGGGTTGATTCAGTCGTTCGTGTGCTCGGTCCGTTCGTGTGTGCTCAGCTGTTGGCGTGCAGGGCGGCGTTCAGCTCGACCGCCCGCCCGGCACGTGGCCGGGCCCGCACGGCGCCGGACACCGAGTCGCGCAGCAGCAGCAGCCCGTCCTGGCCGCTCAGCGCACGGGCCGCCACCACCGCGCCGTCGGGCAGGGTGACCTTCGTGCCGGCGGTGACGTACAGCCCGGCCTCGACCACGCAGTCGTCGCCCAGCGAGATCCCGATGCCGGCGTTCGCGCCGATCAGGCACCGCTGCCCGACCGAGATGACCTCCTTGCCGCCACCGGACAACGTGCCCATGATCGAGGCGCCGCCGCCCAGGTCGGACCCGTCGCCGACCACCACGCCGGCCGAGATCCGGCCCTCCACCATCGAGGTGCCGAGGGTGCCGGCGTTGAAGTTGACGAACCCCTCGTGCATGACGGTGGTGCCCTCGGCCAGGTGTGCGCCCAGGCGGACCCGGTCGGCGTCAGCGATCCGCACCCCGGTCGGGAGCACGTAGTCGACCATGCGGGGGAACTTGTCCACCGAGTACACGGTGACCTGCCCCCGGTCGGCCATCAGCCGGGCCCGGGTCAGCTCGAACCCGGCCACCGGGCAGGGGCCGTGGTTGGTCCAGACCACGTTCGCGAGCAGCCCGAACATGCCCTCCAGGTTCACCTGGTGCGGCCGGACCAGCCGGTGGGACAGCAGGTGCAGGCGCAGGTAGACGTCGTAGGCGTCGGTAGGCGGGTCGGTCAGGGAGGTGACCTCGGTGCGCACCGAGGTCACCTGGTCGCCGCGGACCTGGTCCGGACCGACGAGCGCGTCGAGATCGGACGGGTCCGCGGGGTCGGTCCCGGGGATGTCCGTACCGGGGGGGCGACCGAGCGCGGGGGCCGGGTACCAGGTGTCCAGGACGGTGCCGTCGGAGGCGAGGGTGGCGAGGCCGGCGCCGTGCGCGCCATCGGTGAGATGCACGGGAGGCACGTTACAGCGAGTGCCCGGCGCCCCGGTCCGCTCGACCCGGGCTTGCCGATAACCCGGTCGCCGGACGCTGGGGCCAATGGCGTACCCGCTCGTACCGTGCCCGGTCAGGCCCGGCCCGGTCAGGCCCAGCCTGAAGTGCGCCTCGGCGGTCGAGCTGCTGGGCCGTCCGGCGCGGCTCACCACGTCGCTGGCCCGGGTCCGCCGGAGCTCCGCGCTGATGCCCGCCGCCGCCGCCGCGCTCGCCCGCCTGGACCAACCTGGCCCCGGCGCTGGGCCTACCGGGGCGGCCGGGTCGGGCCGGGTCGCTGGCCGGACCGCAGACTTCGTGCCCCGGATCGGGCTGGACGAGCTCAAGGCGCTGCCGGTGGCGGACCGCGCCGGCATCGTGGCCGGGCGGACCGATCGGATCGGCGCCGTGATGGACGCCTACCGAGATCCGTGGTCGTTGGGCCGGGAGCCGCCCACCGGGGGCCGGTTCGCCTGGGCGTTGCGGCTGGCGCCGAGAGGGCCGCGGGTGCAGGTGTACCCGGTGGATGTGCAGGACGGGCACGTCGTGGTGCGGCCCCGCTGATCGCCGGGTTCTGGCCGCCGGGGGTAGCGTCAGCGGGGTGGCCACCCCGGACCTGGACCTGACCGCCGACCCTGTCGAGCTCACCGCCGCACTGGTGGACGTGTCGAGCGTGTCCGGTGACGAGCGGCTGCTGGCCGACGCCGTGGAGGCGGCGATCCGCCGCCAGGCACCGGGTTACCAGGTGTTGCGCAGCGGCCACGCGGTGCTGGCCCGCACCACCGGCAACCGGCCGACCCGGGTGTTGCTGGCCGGGCACCTGGACACCGTGCCGGTCGCCGACAACCTGCCGTCGCGCCGCGACGGTGGAAGGCTGTACGGCTGCGGCACCTCGGACATGAAGTCCGGCGACGCGATGATCGCCCACCTGGTGGCCACCGTGCCGGACCCGGCACTCGAGATCACCTGCGTGTTCTACGACTGCGAGGAGGTCGAGGCGGCCCGCAACGGCCTCGGCCGGATCGAGCGCGAGCACCCCGACTGGTTGGCCGCCGACCTCGCGGTGCTGGCCGAACCGACCGACGGCGCGGTCGAGGCGGGCTGCCAGGGCACCCTGCGGGCGGTGGTCGCCACCGAGGGCCGACGCGCGCACAGTGCCCGGTCCTGGCTGGGACGCAACGCGATCCACGCTGCCGGCGAGCTGCTCGGACGGCTCGACGCCTACCGGCCCCGCCGGGTCACCATCGACGGCTGCGAGTACCGGGAGGGGCTGCAGGCCGTGCGGATCGAGGGCGGGGTGGCCGGCAACGTGGTGCCGGACGCGTGCTCGGTCACGGTGAACTTCCGGTTCGCCCCGGACCGCTCGGTGGCCGACGCGACCGCGCACGTGCGCGAGGTTCTCGACGGCTTCGAGCTGAGGGTCACCGACGCCGCGGCCGGGGCGCTGCCCGGGCTGGCGGTGCCGGCCGCGCGGGCGTTCCTGGCCGCGACCGGGGCGGCCCCGAGGGCCAAGTACGGCTGGACGGACGTGTCCCGGTTCGCCGCCCGCGGCACCGCGGCGGTCAACTTCGGACCCGGGGACCCGAACCTGGCGCACACCCGCGAGGAGCACGTCGACGTCGAGCGGATCACCGAGTGCACCGGGCTGCTCCGCCGCTACCTGGTGACCCCGGCCTGAGTCCGGGACCGGCGCATCCCGGCGCGGGGTGGTCGGGCGCGGGGTGGCCGGCGCAGTAGGGTCGCCACCGTGTCCGACAACCCCCGTCCCGAGCCGGACCTCGATCCGGCCGACGAGCGCCCATCCGAGCGCCACCGCGGGCCCGTGGTGCTGCGCCGCGACCGCCGCGAGGAATCGACCACCACCGACCAGCGCCTGCTCGACTCGCGCGGGCCCACCGACTGGGTGCACACCGACCCGTGGCGGGTACTGCGCATCCAGGCGGAGTTCGTCGAGGGGTTCGGCATGCTCGCCGAGCTGCCGAAGGCGGTCACCGTGTTCGGTTCCGCCCGCACCGGCCGCGACCATCCCGAGTACACGCTGGGCCGTGAACTGGGCGCCGCGCTGGCGCAGGCCGGGTTCGCGGTGGTCACCGGGGGTGGCCCGGGTGCGATGGAGGCGGTCAACCGCGGCTGCAGCGACGTGGGCGGGTTGTCGGTGGGGCTGGGCATCGAGCTGCCCTTCGAGCAGGGTCTGAACCCGTGGGTCGACCTCGGCATCAACTTCCGCTACTTCTTCGCCCGCAAGACGATGTTCGTGAAGTACTCGCAGGCGTTCGTCTGCCTGCCCGGCGGTTTCGGCACCCTGGACGAGCTGTTCGAGGCACTCACCCTGGTACAGACCAAGAAGGTCACCAAGTTCCCGGTCGTACTGCTCGGCTCGGACTACTGGGGCGGGTTGTACGAGTGGTTGAGCAAGGTCGTGCGGGACAGCGGCAAGATCGGTGACCAGGACCTGAAGCTGGTGCACGTCACCGACGACGTCGACGACGCGGTGAAGGTCGTCGAGGAGGCCTACCGGGCGTGGGAGCTGACGCACTGAGCGGGAAGTCCGCACCGCGCGCGGTCTGTGTGTACTGCTCGTCGGCGGAGGGCATCGCGCCGGCGCACCTGGAGCTGGCCGAGGCCCTCGGGCGCGGGATCGCCGCCCGGGGCTGGACCCTGGTCTCCGGGGGCGGCCAGCGTTCGATGATGGGCGCGGTGGCCCGGGCCGCCCGGGCCGGCGGTGCCCGCACCGTCGGGGTGATCCCGCGCTCGATGGTCGAGCGGGAGTGGGCCGACCACGACTCGGACGAGTTGCTGGTCACCGACACCATGCGCGAGCGCAAGGCGATGATGGATGCGCACGCCGACGCGTTCGTCACGTTGCCGGGCGGTCTGGGCACCTGCGAGGAGCTGTTCGAGACCTGGAGCGCCCGGGTGCTGGACCTACACACCAAACCGGTGGTGCTGCTCGACCCGGACGGCCACTACGGCGGCCTGCTGCATTGGCTGAACGGCGTGGCGGACGGCGGCTTCGCCCGCCCGGCCGCCCTGGACACCCTGGTCCGGGTCACGGGCGTCGAGGCGGCCCTGGACGCCTGCGCGAGCTGACCGCCACACCTTGCCGGATGATCCACGTCTCGGTGTGGAAACGGAACCAGCGCGTCCGCTTGCCCACCGGAACGCGGATCACTGGCCCCGGTGTCACGATCTCGCCGGCTCGCGGCGCGGTGACCCCGCCACGCATGTCAGGATCGGCTGTATGACCCTGCGCTTCGGGGCCCGGGCGCCGGCGGTCGGCCGGGCGCTGGTGATGGCGATCGTCAACCGCACGCCCGACTCGTTCTACGACCGGGGTGCGACCTACGCCGAGGACGTCGCGCTGGCCGCTGTGGACGCCGCTGTCGCGGCCGGCGCGGACATCGTGGACATCGGCGGGGTGAAGGCCGGCCCGGGTGGCAGGGTCGACGAGGCGGAGGAGGTCCGGCGGGTGGTGCCGTTCGTGGCCACCGTCCGGGCCCGCCACCCCCACCTGGTGATCAGTGTCGACACCTGGCGGGCCGGAGTCGGCCGGTTGGCCTGCGAGGCGGGCGCCGACATCCTCAACGACACCTGGGCCGGCGTCGACCCGAAGCTGGCAGAGGTGGCCGCCGAGTTCGGCGTCGGGGTGGTCTGCTCGCACACCGGCGGCGCGGTGCCGCGTACCCGGCCGCACCGGGTCGCCTACCCGGACCTGGTGGCCGAGGTGATCGCCGAGGTCACCGGACAGGCGGAACGGATGCTGGCGCTCGGCGTGCCCCGGGACGGCATCCTGATCGACCCCACCCACGACTTCGGCAAGAACACCTGGCACGGGTTGGAGCTGTTGCGCCGCTGCGACGAGCTGGTGGCGACCGGCTGGCCGGTGTTGATGGCGCTGTCGCACAAGGACTTCATCGGCGAGACCCTCGGCGTCGGGCTCGAAGAACGCGGCGAGGGCACGCTCGCCGCGACCGCGCTGGCCGCCGCCGCCGGGGCGAGGGTGTTCCGCGCACACGACGTGGCGGCCACCCGGCGCACCGTCGAGATGGTGGCCAGCATCCTCGGCGCCCGCCCGCCGTCGCGCTGCGTGCGCGGACTGGCCTGACACCGGCGGCCGGGTCGCGCCGGGCCTGATTCGGGCCGGGCGCGCCCGCCGGTAGCTTGGGACGTGATGGGTACGGCGCTGATCTACGTCCTGATGCTGCTGGCGGTGGCGGCGCTGTTCTTCCTGCTCGCCGCGCTGGTGTTCGGGCGGGGCGAGCAGTTGGCGCCGATCCCGCCGGGCGCCTCGCCGACCTGGCTGCCCGAGCAGGACGTCGCAGCGGCGGACGTGCGGGCGCTGCGCTTCCAGCAGGCCGTCCGGGGCTACCGGATGTCGGAGGTCGACTGGGTGCTCGACCGGCTGGCGGGTGAGCTGGGCCGCGCCGGGGACGAACTTGACCAGCTGCGTCGGCGGGTCTCCGAGCTGGAGTCCGCCGGCGCCGAGCAGACCGAGCAGACCGAGCTGACCGGGCACGAAGCCGAGCAGCAGACCGATCGCCACACCGAGGAGCGCACCGAGGCATGACCACAGACCTGGAACTGACCGTGGACGTGCCGGCCGACCCGGACACCACCTGGCGGGCGGCCACCGACTGGGCCCGGCAGGGGGAGTGGATGCTGAGCACCACCGTCGCAGTGACCGGCGGGGACGGGCGCTCCGTGGGCTCGACGCTGTCCGCGCGCACCGGGCTCGGCCCGCTCGGCTTCACCGACACCATGGAGATCACCGAGTGGGACGACGTCGCCCGGCGCTGCGTGGTGCTCCACACCGGACGCGTGGTGCGCGGCGGCGGGGTGTTCTCGGTGAGCGAGGCGGCCGGCGGGTCGGTATTCCACTGGGGCGAGCAGCTCGACCTGCCGCTGGGCGCGGTCGGCCGGGCGGGCTGGCCGGTTGTGCGACCGGCGTTCGTCGGCGGGGTCCGGCTGTCGCTGCGCCGGTTTGCCGAGTTCTGTGCCGGCTACCGCCCGTGAGCCGCTGACGATGACCACGCCCACGCCGCCCGATGCTGCGATGTCCGATGCCACGACGCTCGGCCCCACGACGCCCGAGGGGTCGGTGGCGCCGGGCCCGGACGGGCGGCCACGCTGCCCGTGGGGCCTGTCCGCGCCGGACTACCTCGAGTACCACGACCAGGAGTGGGGCCGGCCGCTGCACGGGCGGAACGCGATGTTCGAGCGGCTGTGTCTGGAGGCGTTCCAGTCCGGCCTGTCCTGGCTGGTGATCCTGCGCAAGCGGGAGGGCTTCCGGCGGGCGTTCGCCGGGTTCGACCCCGAGGCCGTCGCGGAGTTCGACGATTCGGCGACCGAGCGGTTGCTGGCCGACCCCGGGATCGTCCGCAACCGGGCCAAGATCGAGGCCGCCCGGCGCAACGCCCGCGCGGTGCTGGCCCTGGACGTGCCGCTGGACGAGCTGCTGTGGTCGTTCGCCCCACCGGCGGGCGGCCGGACCCGGCCGCGCACGCTCGCCGAGGTTCCGGCGGTGACCCCCGAGTCCACCGCGATGGCCCGCGAACTCAAGCGGCGCGGTTTCAGCTTCGTCGGGCCGACCACCTGTTACGCGCTGATGCAGGCGACCGGTCTGGTCGACGACCACCTGCAGGGCTGCGTCGCCGTCCGCTGAGCGACTGCCGCGTCCCGCTGGATTCCCGACGTGCGGGAATTATTCCGGCGATCCCGGTCCGGTCAGGCGCATGAGCACGGCCAGGCCCTCCGGGGGGCCGGGCGAGCGAGTCGCGCCGGCGTGCCGCGTAGGCCCACGTCGGAGCGCGTCGGGCGGTCGCGACCGACACGCCGACCGCAATGATCGCTCCGGTTGCACACCGTGTTCGGCGATAGGGGAGAATGTGTTTCACCGACGGTAGCGATCTTTCCCGGAGTGACGCCCCGGGCCCCGACGCAGCGCTGCCGCGGCCTGATCGTGATGGAGGGAGCTCGACATGGCGGCCATGAAGCCCCGGACCGGCGACGGTCCCCTCGAGGTGACCAAGGAGGGTCGGGGCATCGTGATGCGGGTTCCGTTGGAGGGCGGCGGACGACTCGTGGTGGAGATGTCGGCCGATGAGGCCAGCGACCTCGGTGACGCGCTTAAGGCGGCCTCGGGCTGAACGGCCCGGCCCAGGGGCCGGTGGCGGTCGGGGTGGTCCCCGAGATCCCGACCCGGTTGCTGTCCTTGGTCACGACCGCCCGGGTCGACGCGCCGGTCGAGCGGGTCGTCACGCTCACCAGGAACGCCGCCCTGCCCGACGGCCTGGACCAGGTCACCGTTCGACGGGTGGGGGCCACCGGCAAGGTCGGTGAGGTCCATCCGTTGCCCGACGGGCGCTGGTTGCTGGGTATCGGCGACGGTGCGCCGCCGGCTTGCCGGGCCGCGGGAGCCGCGTTGGCCCGGGCGTTGGCCGCGCGGGCCGAGCGGGCCAGGCGTTCCCCGGACGACGCGGACGGCACGGCGAGCGACGACACCGACGACACCGGCCGGACGGTGGCCGAGGGACCGGGCTCGGGATCCACCGGTGACCAGGTCCCAGAGTTGGCCGTCGCGGTGGGCGGGTGGTCGGCCGAGCGGCGTTCGGCGTTGGTCACCGGTCTGCTGCTGGGCTCCCATCGGTTCCGGGTCAGCCGTCGCCGCGGGGCGGACCCGGGCCGGGTGTACCTGGTCGCGCCGGAGTCCGAGCTGGCCGCGCTCGACACCGTCCTGGCGACCGCCGGCGAGATGGCCCGGGCGTGCGCGGTGGCGCGCGACCTGGCGAGCATGCCCTCGGATGTCAAGACTCCGACCTGGCTGGTGGAGACCGCGGCCCGGCTGGCCGGCGAGGTGCCGGGGTTGGCTGCCGAGATCTGGCCGGTCGAGCGGTTGGCGGCCGAGGGTTTCGGCGGGATGCTCGCCGTCGGTGGCGGCTCGGCGCGCCCGCCGGCGATGCTGCGCCTGGACTGGTCGCCCGAGCGGCCGGCCGATCCCCGGCACCTGGTGCTGGTCGGCAAGGGCGTCACGTTCGACACCGGCGGGATCTCGATCAAACCAGCCAAGGGCATGCACCTGATGCGCACCGACATGTCCGGTGGCGCGGCGGTGATCGGCGCGATGCTCGCGGTCGGGCGGCTGGCGCTGCCGATGCGGGTGACCGGGCTGGTCCCGGCGGCGGAGAACCACGTGTCCGGGTCGGCCTATCGCCCGGGCGACGTGGTGCGCCACTACGACGGCACGACCACCGAGGTGGTCAACACCGATGCCGAGGGTCGGATGGTCCTGGCCGACGCCCTGGGCTACGCGGTGCGCGAGCTGGCTCCGGATCTGATCGTCGACGTCGCCACGCTCACCGGGGCGATGAAGGTGGCGCTCGGTATGCGCACCGGCGGCCTGCTGGCCTCCGACGACGAGCTCGCCGCGCGGCTGGTGGCCGCCGGCGACGAGGTCGGCGAACGCTGGTGGCGGATGCCGCTGCTCGAGCACGTCGCCGAGGAGGTCCGGTCCGAGCTCGCCGACGTACGGCAGGCGCCGCCCGGCCCGGGTGGCATCGGCGCGGCGTTGTTCCTGCGCGAGTTCACCGGCGGCCTGCCCTGGGCGCACCTGGACATCGCCGGCCCGGCCCGCTGCGAGAAGACGTACGCGGAGGTAGGGGCCGGGGCCACCGGGTTCGCCGCGCGGACGCTGGTGCAGCTGGTGCGCGGTTACGCGGCGCCGAACGGCTGAACCCCGGCCGGGCCGGTCGAGGCGACCACGTCGGCGGGCTGGTCGGTGCGGGTGTAGCGCGGGTGCAACTGCACGACCAGTCGCCCGCACGGGCAGCGCAGATAGCGCACCCAGCCCTGGGACGTGCTGTGTGTGGAGACCACCGAGTAGATCTCGGCTTCGGGCCATCCGCAGGCCGGGCAGTGCATGACGTCGTCCTCCGGTCGAGACTTGATCGATCACGTTGAGTAATATGCGAGAGTCGATGACGTATTACAGTCAATCATGGGCGTGGTAAGAGTTCAATGAATTTCATCGGTTACCGCAGTGATGCGCTCGGCGTCACGGTCGACCTGGTCAACGGGCTGCGCGAGGCCGAGCGCCCCGAGCTGCCGCCGGTGCTCGCCCGGGAGGGGTTCACCATCGACGTCGAGTGGGGGCCCGACCGTGACCGGGCGGTCTGGTCCTGGGCGCAGCGGCTGGCCGAGGTGTTCGCGGCACCCGACCTGGACCGGGCGGCGGAGCTGGTCAACGGGCTGCTGGCCGACGCGGAGGTCGGTCCGCACCTGACCGCGCACGACGGCGGGCCCTGGCACCTGCACTACAGCCGCCCGGGCGCGGACGTCGTGGAACGGGTGCGGGCCACCTCCGCGTTCGCCCTGGCGATGCTGCTCTCGGAGTACGGTCTCGATCGGCACGGGGTGTGCGCCGCCGCCGGATGCGACCGGGTCTACGCCGACACCTCGCGCAACGCCAGCCGTCGCTACTGCGCCGCAGGCTGCGCCAACCGGGCCTCGGTCGCCGCGCACCGGGCCCGCCGCCGGATGGCCGCGCCGGGTTGACCGAACAGCAGTGGTACCCGGCCGACGGGCACACTAGGGTCGAGCTGGGCACGGCGGAAGACGGGACTCGTCCGATGAACACAGGCGCACGTTTCCCGGTGGGCATGCCGGGCAGCGTGCTCGGCATCGTGCTCGCCGGCGGCGAGGGCAAACGACTGTGGCCGCTCACCGCCGACCGGGCCAAACCGGGGGTGCCGTTCGGCGGCAACTACCGACTGATCGACTTCGTGTTGTCGAACCTGGTCAACGCGGGTCTGCACCGCATCTGCGTGCTCACCCAGTACAAGTCGCACTCGCTGGACAAGCACATCTCCACCACCTGGCGGCTGTCCAGCGTGCTCGGCCAGTACATCACCACGGTGCCGGCCCAGCAGCGGCTCGGCCGACGCTGGTACACCGGCTCGGCGGACGCCATCTTCCAGAGCCTGAACCTGGTGCACGACGAGCGACCCGACTACATCGCGGTCTTCGGCGCCGACCACGTCTACCGGATGGACCCGGCGCAGATGATCGCCCGGCACATCGTCAGCGGAGCCGGGGTCACCGTCGCGGGCATCCGGGTGCCGCGCGCGGAGGCCAAGGGATTCGGCTGCATCTCCTCCGACGTCAACGGGCACATCACCGACTTCCTGGAGAAACCCTCCGATCCGCCGGGCACCCCGGACGACCCCGAGGTCACCTTCGCCTCGATGGGCAACTACCTGTTCTCCACCGACGTGCTGCTGGACGCGCTGCGCGCCGACGCCGAGGACGGCGACTCCGACCACGACATGGGCGGCGACATCATCCCGAGGCTGGTCCGGGACGGCGAGGCCGCGGTCTACGACTTCGCCGACAACGTGGTGCCCGGCGCGACCGACCGGGACGCCGGCTACTGGCGGGACGTGGGTACGCTCGACGCCTACTACGAGGCGCACACCGATCTGGTCTCGGTGCACCCGATCTTCAACCTGTACAACTCGCGCTGGCCGATCCGCACGGCCACCCCGCCGCTGCCGCCGGCCAAGTTCGTGCAGGCCGGTCGCGCGGAGGACTCCATGGTCGGTCCGGGGACGATCATCTCCGGCGGCGTGGTGCACCGGTCGGTGGTCAGCGCGGGCGTGCGGGTGGACGCCGGAGCCGAGGTCGCCGACTCGGTGCTGCTGCCCGGGGTGCGGATCGGCCGGGGCGCGGTGGTGCACGGGGCGATCCTGGACAAGAACGTGATCGTGCCGGACGGCGCGCAGATCGGTGTCGACCTGGCCCTGGACCGGGCCCGCTACACGGTGAGCTCGGGTGGCGTAGTGGTCCTGGGCAAGGGTGTCACCGCGAGCTGAGCGAGCACATCGTCACCGCGAGCTGAGCGAGTCGGGTGCCTTGGCCGCGAGCAGCAGCCCGTCGCCGATCGGCAGTGGCAGCGCCACCAGCTGGTCGTCCTCCCGGCAGATCCGCAGCACCTCGCGCAGGGCGTGGTGCTCCGGGTCCTGGCGGGCACCGGGGTCGGGCCGGTCGGCGTCGGTCACCAGGACACCGACCAGCACCACCACTCCACCGGGACGTAGCAGCCGCACCGCCTCCTCCAGGTAGCGCGGATACTCCACGACGACCGCGTCGACCAGGACCAGGTCGTACGCGCCGTCGGCGAGCCGGGGCAGCACGTCGAGCGCCATTCCGTTGATCAACCGCAGCCGTCCGGTGGGGAATCCGTCGGCCAGGAACGCGGCCCGCGCGGCCCGCTGGTGCTCGGGCTCCACGTCGATGGAGGTGAGCACGCCGTCCGGGGCCATGCCGCGCAGCAGCCACAGCCCGCTGACGCCGGTTCCGGTGCCGATCTCCACCACCGCACGGGCCCGTAGCGCGGTGGCCAGGAAGCGCAGTGCCGCACCCGCGGCCGGGGTCACCGTGGCGCACCCGAAGTCCTCGGCGGCCGCGCGGGCGTCGAGCAATGTCTCGTCCTCGTCCGACCAGCTCTCCGCAGAGGCCCATCGGGCGGTCTGACCGCCGTCACCGTGCACCGCTCGAGGCTACTGGCCGAACCGCGGGTGATCACGCAGGCGAACGGGCAATTCAGGTTCTTACTCCGTTCTCAGGCGTCGCTCATGGGTACCTCACCGCGATGCGGCACCGTCATCGGCACGAGAGCGGCGGGGTCGTCGCCGCTGTCGTGCCCACCGGTCGGAAACAAATCGGGCGGCCGGAGCGTTGGAACGTTCGGCACGACCCGCTACAGGAGGTGCGAACCGCGACCATGGTCGTTCACCACGACGTCGCCCAGCGCAGCGTCGATCAGCTCAGCGTTGCCGGAGGGCAGGGCTCGGCGGTTCGGCCGGTCGCCCGTCCGGGCTCGTCGCCCGGCGACTCCGAATGGGTGCCGCCGAGCTGGGACGAGGTCGTCCGCGAGCACGCCGACCGGGTGTACCGGCTGGCCTACCGGCTTACCGGAAACAGCCACGACGCCGAGGATCTCACCCAGGAGACCTTCATCCGGGTGTTCCGTTCGCTGGCCTCCTACCAGCCGGGCACCTTCGAGGGCTGGCTGCACCGGATCACAACCAATTTGTTCCTGGACATGGTGCGGCGGCGGGGACGGCTGCGGATGGAGGGGCTGCCGGACGACACCGACCGGCTGCCCGGCGGCGGTCCGGACCCCGAACAGGTGTGGTCGGACACCCACCTCGACCCGGCGCTGCAGGACGCGCTGGACGAGCTCCCGCCGGAGTTCCGGGCCGCGGTGGTGCTGTGCGACATCGAGGGCTTGTCCTACGAGGAGATCGGCGCCACGCTGGATGTGAAGCTCGGCACGGTGCGCAGCCGGATCCACCGCGGTCGGGCGGCACTGCGTGCGTCGCTGGAGCGTCGGCGGGCGGAGCGGCGGGAGCCCGGGCCCGGTGTCCCGGCGGCCGGCGATGTGGTCGTGGGGCCGCGGGAGGCCATGGGATGACAGGTGTGCGGGGGCAGTTGCCGGAGACGTGGGCGCAGGCGTGGGGCCAGGCGCACCTGGCGCTGGACGCCATCGTGGCCTTCGTCGACGAGGAGCTGTCACCGGGTGCCCACCGTCGGGCACTGGCGCACCTGGCCGGTTGCGGGGAGTGCGCCTCGGAGGTCGTCGCGCAGACCCAGGCCCGGCTGGCCCTGCGCACCTCGGCGGGTCCCAGCCTGCCTTCCTCGCTGCTGCACACCCTGCGCAACATCCCCAGCCACACCGAGCTGCCCGCCGCGCCCGCCGGGCTGGCGGTCAGCCGGGACGGGCAGCTGGTGTCGACCCCCCGCGCCGAACCGGCGCGCCCCCGGCGGACCGCTCCGGCGGACCGGCGGGTCCGGGTGGGCGCCGGTGCCCTGGTCACCGGGCTGGCCGCGTTCGGCGCCCTGGTCGTGGTCGGCGTCGAGCCGGACGAGCTGCTGACCGAGCGCGGCGGCCCCGGGATGGATGCCCGCCTGCAGGTCGGCACCGAACTCCCGGTCACCCGACCGGCCGCGGTCGCGGAGCCGGAGTGGATGGTTCCGGTGGCCCGCACGGCGGCCTACGTGCCGGCCGTGGTTTTCGACCGTTAGGTTCCTCCCTGACGCCTCGGCGGCCCGGCCGCGGGGGGTGGCGACCGGGTGACCGGGAGCTACGCGGACTTCACCGGCGGCAGGGCACCCTGGTGCCCAGCAGCCCGATACCGCCGTCAGCCTCGACCCCAGGAGCCCGGCCACCGATGAGCCGTCGATGAGTACCGTCCAGCCCGACCGGGACGAGCCGGCACCCGCCGACCCCGCCGCGGAGCCCGCCGTGCCTGCCGCGGCCCCCGCGACGTCCGCTGCCGACACTCCCGATCCGCCGCGGCTGGGGCCCCGCCCGCTGGCCCGCCCGTCCGTGGAGGTGGGTGCGGCGGAGGCGTTCGGCCGCCCGGCCGGGGTGAGCGGTGCTTTCGCAACCAACGGCGACGGTCCCGCCGGGACGAACGGTCGGCACGGGCTGGGCGAACCGCACATCGAGCAGGTGTCACCCCCGCACCCGGCGCTGGCCAGCGCATTCGGTCGGCCCGGTGGAGCCGCCACCGACCTGCAGCGCCCTCCCCAGGACCCGGCCGACCGGCCCGCCGCCGGGCCCGACCCGTTCTGGGACAGCGCCTCGGCCCGTGACCCCTGGCGGGACCCGGCCGCGTCGGTCTCGTTGGGACCGCCGGCGGTGGAGACCACCGAGGACCGGCCGGCGGCGGAGTCCAGCGCCCGGTTGAGCGTCCGGGAGCTGTTGTTCGGCAGGCGGGTCAAGCCGGCCGCGCTGGGGCTGCTCGGGGTGATCGCGCTGCTGATCGGGGCGATGGGGGGTCTGGTCGGGCACTGGGCGAGTTCCGCGTCGGAGGACCTGCTCGATCCGGGAGCGACCCTCGCCACCACCTCACCGGGCAAGGAGCGCCCGCCCGGTTCGGTGGCCGACATCGCCGCCCGGGTGGTGCCCGCGGTGGTGTCCATCGAGATCAGGCTCGGTGACCAGGGCGGCACCGGGTCCGGCGTGGTGATCGACGAGGACGGGCACGTGCTGACCAACAACCACGTGATCGCGCCCGCCGTGGGGGTACCCGGATCGACCATCGAGGCCACCTTCCACGACGGCACCCACGCCCGGGTCCGGGTGGTCGGCCGGGACCCGAAGACCGACCTCGCGGTGGTCAAGGTCGACGTGCCCAACCCGACGGTGGCCCAGATCGGCCGCTCGGCCGACCTCGCGGTCGGCGACGGGGTGATCGCCATCGGCTCGCCGCTCGGGCTGGCCGGCACGGTCACCGACGGCATCGTCAGCGCGATCAACCGGCCGGTCCGGCTGGACGGCGAAGGCTCCGACACCAACGCGGTGATCGACGCCATCCAGACCGACGCGGCGATCAACCCCGGTAACTCCGGCGGTCCCCTGGTCGACTCGACCGGGGCGGTGGTCGGGTTGAACACCGCGATCCGCACGGCCGGCGAGGGCGGGTCGATCGGGCTCGGGTTCGCCATCCCGATCGACGACGCCCGCCAGATCGCCGAGCAGCTGATCCGGGCCGGGGTGGTCAAGCACGCCGAGTTGGGGGTCAACTCGAAGATCGTGACAGACGGCGTCGAGGACGGCGCCCAGGTGCAGAACGTGCGCCCGGGCAGCGCCGCGGCCGAGGCCGGCATCATCGAGGGAGACGTGATCGTGCGGCTGGGCGACCGGTCCATCCGGGTTCCCAACGAACTGGACGTCGCGCAGCGCGAGCACGCGATCGGTGAGGAGGTGCCGATCCAGCTCATCCGGCAGGGCCGCCCGCTCACCGTCACCGCGACGCTACGATCGGACTAGAGCGGCGACAAGCTAGGTTTGTTCAGCAGTGTTTGGTTCAGCAGCGTTCGGGTCGGCAGGGCGGGTGCGGTGTTCGAGAACCTGGGCTGGGGCGAGATCCTGGTGCTGATGCTCGCCGGGCTGTTCATCCTGGGCCCGGAGCGGCTGCCGGACGCGGCCGCCTGGCTCGGCCGCGCGATCAACCAGGTGAAGGGCTTCGCGTCCGGTGCGCGCGACCAGCTGCGCAGCGATCTGGGGCCTGAGTTCGACGAGCTGCGCAAGCCCTTCGACGAGCTGCGCCAGCCGTTGAACGAACTGCGCGGCCTGCGCAACCGCGACCCGCGCCGGATGGTCACCCGGGCGCTGTTCGAGGACGACCCGGCGGAGAAGCCCAACGGCTACGCGCCGCCGGCCGGCGGGTCGGCCGGTTACGTCGCGCCCACCCCGGGATCGGCGACGTCCCGTCTGCACCCGGCCGCCGAACCGCCGCGCCGGCTCGACGCCGGCGAGCGCCCACCCATCGACCCCGACGCCACCGGACCCGGCCGGGGCGGCCCGGCCGGGCCGCCCCGGCTCAGGCGAGCAGCGGTGGTCGGCGCCGGTGCCAGTCGGTGGCCTGCTGGTAGGCGTGCGCGGCGGCCAGCACCCGGCCGTCGTCGTACCGGGCGCCGATGATCTGCAGCCCCACCGGCAGCCCTCCGGTGCCCACTCCGCCCGAGGTGGTGAACCCGCAGGGCACGCTGGCCGCCGGCTGCTGGGTCATGTTGAACGGGTAGGTGAACGGTGTCCAGCTGGTCCAGCGCGGTGAGGTCGACCCGGGCGGCACCTCGATCCCGGTCTCGAACGCCGGGATCGGCAGACACGGGGTGAGCAGCAGGTCGTAGCGGGTGTGGAAGTCGCTCATCACCGAGCCCAGCTCGTTGCGCGCGGCCATCGCCCCCAGGTACTCCAGTGCGGTGAACCGGGCGCCGGCCTCGGCCACCTCCACCAACCCGGGGTCCATCCGGGCCCGGACCTCGGCACCCATCGGTTCGAGCACCTTGGCCGCGCCGGCGAACCACAGCACCTCGAAGTCCGCGATCGGGTCGGCGAAGCCCGGATCGACCAGCTCCACCCGGGCGCCCAGCTCGGAGAACACCGCCACCGCGGCGTCGAACGCGGCCGCCACCTCGGGGTGGACGTCCACGTAGCCCAGCGTCGGGCTGGCCGCCACCCGCAACCCGGCCATGCCCAGGCCCAGCATCGCCAGACTGGACTGCGCCGACGCGGCGAGCGCCCAGGGGTCCCGGGCGTCGAACCCGGCGACCACGTCCAGCAGCAGCGCCGCGTCGGCCGCCGTCCTGGTCATCGGGCCGACGTGGGACAGCGGCCCGAACGGGCTGGCCGGGCTGTGCGGCACCCGTCCGAACGTCGGCTTGATCGTGGTGGTGCCGGTGAAGGCTGCCGGGATCCGCACCGAGCCGCCCCCGTCGGTACCCAGGCTGAGCGCGCCCATGCCGAGCCCGACCGCGGCCGCGCTGCCGCCGCTGGACCCGCCGCTGGTCATCGCGGGGTTCCACGGGTTACCGGTGGCGCCGTACCGGACGGAGTCGGTGACCCCCTTCCACGCGTACTCCGGCGTGGTGGTCTTGCCCAGCAGCACCGCGCCGTGCTCGCGCACCCGGGCCACCGCCGGGCCGTCCACCGTCCACGGCCCGGAACCGTCGAGGGTGTACGACCCGCGCAGCGTCGGCCACCCCTCGGTGAGCAGCGCGTCCTTGATCGATATCGGCACGCCGTCGATCACCCCGACCGGCTCGTTGCGCCGCCAGCGTTCCTCGGACGCCTTCGCCGAGGCCAGCGCGGACTCGGCGTCGACCAGGCAGAACGCGTTCACCTGCTCGTCGAGCCGGTCGATCCGGTCCAGCGCGTCCCGGGTGGCCTGCACCGGCGACAGGTCACCGGAGCCGTAGGCGGCCAGCAGCTCGGTCGCCGTGAGGTCGGCGGTGGAACTCACCGAGTCGGTCATGCGGAGCTCCCCGAGGTTACGTATCCCTGCGTCTTGTCCACCACGTTGCGCAGTGGCCGGCCGCCACGGTAGCGGCCGAGGTTGTCGGTGAACAGTTCGACCAGCGCGTCCCGCCAGCCGACCACGTCCCCGGACATGTGCGGCGAGACGATCACCCCGGGCAGCGTCCACAGCGGGTGCCCGGCCGGCAGCGGCTCGGCGGCGAACACGTCCAGCGCCGCGCCCGCCAGCCCGCCCCCGCGCAGCGCCTCGACCAGGTCGTCCTGCACCACCAGCGCACCCCGACCCACGTTGATCAACCGGGCGGAGGCCGGCAGCCGGGCCAGCAGGTCCGCGTCCACCAGCCCGCGGGTCCGCTCGGTCAGCGGTGCGGCGAGCACCAGGTAGCCGCAGTCGGCCAGCAGGCCGGGTAGCTCCTCGGCGGCGTGTACGCCGTCCCGGGCCCTCCGTCCGACCAGCCGCACCCGCATCCCCACCGCGCGCAGCATCCCCGCGATGGCCACCCCGATCGGTCCGCCGCCGACCACCACCGCGATCGTGCCGGCGATCGTCTCGGTCTCCCGGTGCCGCCACTCCCGGCCGGCCTGCAGTCGCAGCGTGATCGGCAGGTCCTTGGCGTAGGCCAGCACCAACCCCAGCACGTACTCCGCCATCGGGGTGTCGAACACCCCCCGCGAGTTGGTGATCGCCACCTCGGAGGCCACCATCTCGTCGAAGATCAACCGGTCCACCCCGGCGCTGGCGGTGTGCACCCAGCGCAGCGTGTCGGCGCTGGCCCAACTGCGCCGTAGCGCGTCGGAGGTGAAGTCCCACACCAGCAGCGCGTCGGCGCCTTGGAGCTTCGCGGGCAACTCGTCGGCTGTGGCGTAGGTGATCGACGCCAGCGCGTCGGCGTGCTGCTCCAGGTGCGGCGGACGATCGTCCGAATGCAGCACGACCAGCGTCGCCCTACCCTCGTGAACTGCGGAAACTGTCAAGTGTGGGCACCTCGTGACGACGGGCGTGAACTCTGGTCCTGATCGATTGACACGCTAGGAAGTGCTCGTATGATTGTCAACAATCCGCGACCGTTGCAGTTCGGGGAGCAGTGGTTCGAGCCGGCCGGCTCGGGTGACCCCGTACCGGCCGTAGAGATCGCGGGGTGATCCATGGCGCGTCTGATGCGCATCACGCTGGCCAAGCGGGCGGTGTCCTGCGTCGCGGAGTTGCTGGACAAGGACGCGCCGCGCACCGGCGACGCGGTCTGGTCCGCGTTGCCCCAGGGTGGCGACGCGCAACACGCCAAGTACGCACGCAACGAGGTCTACACCATGGTGCCCCGGTTCGGCCCGGAGATCGGCCTGGAGAATCCGACGGTCACCCCGATCCCCGGCGACGTCGTCTACTTCTCCTTCACCGGCGGCATGCTCGACCAGTCGTTCAAGGCCGACCAGGGCATCGACCGGCTGCCCGGAGTGATCGATCTCGCAATTTTCTACGGCCGCAACAACCTGCTGCTCAACGGCGACGTCGGCTGGGTGCCGGGCAACGTCTACGCCTCCGTCGTCGACGGTCTGGACCGGATGGCGCAGGCCTGCCACGACGTGTGGCGATCCGGCAGCGTGGGGGAGCGGCTGGTCTACGAACGGCTCTCCGAGGGCTAGGGGCGGGCATGCCCTCGGAACTTTCGGTGGCGTTCGTCGACTCCACCACGCACCAGCGGGGCATCGGCGTAGTCGCCCCTTTCGACTTCGCGCTCGACCGCGAACTGTGGCGGTGGGTCCCGGACAACGTCTCGCTCTACCTGACCCGGATGCCGTACTTCCCGGCGCCGGTCACCGTCCAGATGGCCACCTCGCTGAGCGAGCGGTCCACCGTGCGCCGGGCCACCCGCGACGTGCTCACCCCCGGGCCGGACGTGGTGGCCTACGCCTGCGCGTCGGGCAGCTTCGTACACGGGGTGCTCGGCGAGCGGTTGCTGGTGCGGACCATGGTCGACGCGGGCGCTCCGGCGGCGTGCACCACCAGCGGGGCGATGGTCGAGGCGCTGGCGCTGCTCGGGGTGCGCTCGCCGGCCATCGCCACCCCGTACGTCGACGACGTCACCGACCGGCTGATCGACTACCTCGCGGAGAACGGCGTGCGGACGGTCGCCAGCAACGGGTTGGGGCTGCTCGGCAACATCTGGCGGGTGCCCTACCGCACCGTGGTCGACATCGTCCGTGCGGTCGACACCCCCGCGGCCGACGCGCTCTACATCAGCTGCACCAACCTACCCACCTACGACATCATCGAGCCGCTGGAACGGGCGCTGGGCAAGCCGGTGCTGACCGCCAACCAGGTGACCATGTGGTCGGCGCTGCGGGCGATGGGTCTGCCCGCGGTCGGCACCGGGCAGAGCCTGCTTCGGCGCGGCGAGCCGTCGGCCGCGTGATGCCCGGCGGGTCGCGCCGGAGCGGCCTCGCGGCCTGTCGTGTTGTAGATTGTCCACAATGCGGAGCATCGGATTCCTGTATCCGGGACACAGCGCCGAGGACGACTACCCGGTCGCCCAGCGGCTGCTGCACGCTGACGAAGGCACGGGCCCCGAGCTGGTGGTGGCGCATACCGAGATGCGGGTCGATGCCCATCGGGTCGACGCACTGCGCGAGATCGGCGCGGACGACGTGCTGGCCGAGGGGGCCCGCCGGCTCGGCCCGGTGTCCTCGGTGATCTGGGCCTGCACGTCCGGCAGCTTCGTCCTCGGCTGGGACGGGGCGTCCGCGCAGGTCGGCGCGCTGAGCGCGGTCGCCGGGGTGCCCGCGTCGAGCACCTCGTTCGCGTTCACCGACGCGGCCGCCCGGCTCGGGGTGACCAGGGTGGCGGTCGCCGCCACCTACCCGGACGATGTCGCGGGTGATTTCGTGGCGTTCCTGGCCACCGCCGGGGTCGAGGTTGTGCGGCTGTCCAGCCTGGGCATCGTCACCGCGGCCGAGGTCGGCACCCTCGGCCGCGACCGGGTGCTGGAGTTGGCCGCCGCCGGTGACCACCCGGGCGCCCAGGCGGTCCTGCTGCCCGACACCGCCCTGCACACCATGGCCTGGCTGGACGACCTCGAACGGCACCTGGGCAAGTCGGTGCTCACGGCCAACCAGGTCAGCATCTGGCAGGGCCTGCGGCTGGCCGGCGACCGCGCCTCCCGTACCGGTCTCGGCTCCCTGCTCACCATCCCGCCGGACGGGACCTGAGATGCCCGGACGTGGGCCATGACGGAGCTGATCGCCGGGCCGCTGATCGACGCCGCGAGCCTGGAGCCGGTGCACCGGGCCTCCACCCCGGCGCTGGTCGCCGATCAGCTCCGGCGGGCGATCATGCGCGGGGTGTTCCCGCCGGGCACCCAGCTCGGCGAGGTCGAGCTGGCGGGCCGGTTCGGGGTCAGCCGCGGCCCGTTGCGGGAGGCCATGCAGCGGCTCGTGGCGGAAGGTCTGCTGCGCGCCGAACGGCACCGCGGCCTGTTCGTACGGGATCTCGACGAGGCCGACGTGCGCGACGTGTACACCGCCCGGCTGGCGGTGGAGGGGGCCACCGCGACGCTGATCCTGGCCGGTGACCGGGCCGCCGCCGTCGCGCGGCTGGAGGTGGCCGTCGCGGGGATGCGCGCGGCCGCGTCGGCCGGTGACCCGACGGCGATGGCCGACGCGGACCAGAGCTTCCACGCCGAGCTGGTGGCGGCGTCCGGCAGTCCCCGGTTGCGGCGGATGGCCGACGGGCTGCTGGTGGAGACGCGGATGTGTCTGGCCGCGCTGCAGGACAGTGCCCCCGACCCGGCCGGTCTGGTGCGTGAGCACGAAGGCCTGCTGGACGCCTTGCGGGCCGGGGACGCGGACCGGTTCGGCTCGGCGATCGCCGAGCACATGGCCGACGCGGTGGACCGCATCCTCGGCGACCGCGCCCGGGTGGACATCCCCGGCTGCGAGTGATTCGATGCGATTGTCAACAATCCGACAAGTTGCGGGAGTGGTCGACGGATGGCTCGGTTGTCCCCGATTCTCAAGCAGGCGACGCCGGTGCGGGTCAGCCGCGGCGAGGGGGTCTACCTCTACGACGCGGCCGACCGCCGGTACCTGGACTTCACCGCCGGCATCGGGGTGACCAGCACCGGGCACTGCCACCCCCGGGTGGTGGCGGCGGCCCAGGCGCAGGCGGGCACCCTGATCCACGGCCAGTACACCACCGTCCTGCACGAACCGCTGCTGGCGTTGACCGAGCGGCTGGGCGAGGCGCTGCCCGAGGGCCTGGACAGCGTGAGCTACACCAACTCCGGCAGTGAGGCGGTCGAGGCGGCGGTCCGGCTGGCCCGGCATGCCACCGGCCGATCCACGATCGTGGCGTTCACCGGGGCGTTCCACGGACGCACGATGGGTGCCGCCGCACTGACCTCGTCGGCCACCAAGTTCCGTGCGGGCGTGGGCCCGGTGATGCCCGGAGTGGCGATCGCGCCGTTCCCCTACGCCTTCCGCTACGGCTGGAGCGTGCCCGAGGCGGTGCGGTTCGCGCTGGCCGAGCTGGACTACCTGCTGGCCACCAGCGCCCCGGCCGCGGACCTGGCGGCGATCATCATCGAGCCGGTGCTCGGTGAGGGCGGCTACGTGCCCACCCCGCCGGAGTTCCTGGCCGGGCTGCGCGACCGGGCCGACCGGCACGGTGTGCTGCTGATCGTCGACGAGGTGCAGACCGGCGTCGGGCGGACCGGGCGGTTCTGGGGGCACCAGCACGCCGAGGGGGTCCGGCCGGACATCCTGATCACCGCGAAGGGGCTGGCCAGCGGCTTTCCTCTGTCCGCCATCGCGGCCCCGGAGGAGTTGATGAGCAAGGCCTGGCCCGGCTCGCAGGGGGGCACCTACGGCGGCAACGCGGTGGCCTGCGCGGCGGCGCTGGCCACCCTCGACGTGGTGCGGGACGAGGGCCTGGTGGACAACGCCGCCGAGCAGGGCACCCGGCTGCTCGAGGGCCTGCGCAAGGTCGCCACCGAACACCCGGGGATCGTCGACGTGCGCGGTCTGGGTCTGATGATCGGCAACGAGTTCCACACCCCCGACGGTGCGCCGGACACCGCCGGCGCGGCGCGCGCCCAGGCGTCCGCGGCCGAGTTGGGGCTGCTGCTGCTGACCTGCGGGCCGCACGGCAACGTGGTGCGGATGATCCCGCCGCTGGTGGTCACGGCGGATCAGGTGGACGACGGCCTGGCGCTCTGGGCCGAGGCGCTGGCGGCCACCGGGCACTGAGCCGCCAGCGAGCGGAGCGAGCGTCGGCGGCGAACCGTCAGCACTGAGCCGCCAGCGAGCGGAGCGAGCGTCGGCGGCGAACCATCAACACGGAACGTACTGATCTTCGTTCCCTCGAATGGGTGTGTTGTGGGCGATAAGTTGTTCGATAGCGTCCGCACACTCGCACCCCGGAGGGGGAGATCATGGCAGACGGGTCACCATCGCCGACGGCTGTTCCGATGCGCCGGGTGGCCGGTGCCTCGTTCGCCGGCACCACCATCGAGTTCTACGACTTCTTCATCTACGGGACCGCCGCCGCGCTGGTGTTCGGTGACGTGTTCTTCCCGGAGCTGGGAGGTATCAAGGGTACGGCCGCGGCCTTCGCCACCTTCGGCGTGGCGTTCTTCTTCCGGCCGTTGGGCTCGGTGCTGTTCGGGCACTTCGGTGACCGCCTGGGCCGCAAGCGGACGCTGATCGTGACGCTGCTGCTGATGGGACTGTCCACCTTCGCCATCGGGCTGCTGCCGTCGGCCGCCTCCATCGGGCTGGCCGCGCCGATCCTGCTGGTGGTGCTGCGCGCGCTGCAGGGCCTCGCGGTGGGCGGTGAATGGGCCGGCGCGGCGCTGCTCACCACCGAGTTCGCCCCCGCCGGCAAGCGCGGGCTCTACAGCATGTTCCCGCAGCTCGGTGCGCCGATCGCGGTCTCGCTGTCCAGCACCACCTTCCTCATCACCACCCTGACCATGGACAAGGCGACCTTCGCGGCGTGGGGCTGGCGGCTGCCCTTCCTGTTCAGCATCCTGCTCGTCGCGGTCGGGCTCTACGTCCGGCTCAAGATCACCGAGACGCCGGTTTTCGCCCGGGCGCTGGCCCGCAACGAACGGGTCAGCCTGCCGATCGCGGACGCCCTGCGCCACCAGTGGCGCGAGGTGCTGCTCGTCGGCGGCACGCTGACCATGGTGTTCGGCTTCTTCTACATCGGCAGCGTCTACCTGGTCAGCTACGGTCAGTCGCCGGCCGGGCTCGGCCTGCCTCGGCCGACCGTGCTCGGCGCGATCGCGGTGGCCGGCCTGGTGTTCGGCGCGGTGTGCGTCGGCTCGGCGCTGCTGTCCGACCGGGCGGGTCGCCGCCGGGTGGTGCTTACCGGCAACCTGCTGGCCCTGGTGGTCGGGCCGGCCGCCTTCCTGGTCATGCAGCCGGGCGACGGCCTGTCGTTCTTCCTCGGGGCGTCGCTGCTGCTGGCGGTCGCCGGCATCCCGTACGGGCCGGCGGCGGCCTACCTGCCGGAGATCTTCGACACCCGCTACCGCTACACCGGCGCCGGGATGGGCTACAACCTGGGCGGCATCCTCGGCGGCGCGGTGCCGCTGATCGTGGCCGCCCCGATCACCGCCGCGTACGGGGGCATCGGCGTCGGGGTCTACCTCGCCGGCGTCGGCCTGCTCAGCACCCTGTGCGTGCTCGCGCTGCGGGAGACCAAGGACGTGGTCATCGACCAGCCGCTCGACGGGATCTCGCCGGCCGCCGCGCCGGCCTGACGGCCGGCTACTTGCGCACCGGGCTGATGTTCAGCGACATGCCGGCCAGGCCCCGGGCCCGGGTACCGAGCCGGTCGGCGATCCCGATCAGCGCCTTGGCGGCCGCCGTGTCCGGGGCCGACAGCACCAGCGGCGTGCCGCCGTCGCCGGACTCGCGGAGCCGGGGGTCGAGCGGGATCTGACCGAGCAGCGGCACCGAGGCGCCGAGCGCGGTGGACAGCGAGTCCGACACGGCCTGGCCGCCGCCGGTGCCGAAGACGTCCAGCCGTCCGCCGTCCGGCAGCTCCAGCCAGGACATGTTCTCCACCACACCTACCAGCCGCTGACGGGTCTGCAACGCGATCGAGCCGGCCCGCTCGGCCACCTCGGCGGCGGCCTGCTGCGGGGTGGTGACCACCAGGATCTCCGCGCCCGGGATCAGCTGGGCACACGAGATGGCCACGTCGCCGGTGCCGGGCGGCAGGTCCAGCAGCAGTACGTCCAGGTCGCCCCAGAACACGTCGGCGAGGAACTGCTGCAACGCCCGGTGCAGCATCGGGCCGCGCCAGGTGACCGGGGAGTTGCCCTGGGTGAACATGCCGATCGAGATGACCTTCACCCCGTGGGCCTGCGGCGGCATGATCATGTCGTCGACCTTGGTGGGCCGGGCGGTGGTGCCCAGCATGCGCGGCACGGAGTGCCCGTAGATGTCCGCGTCCAGCACTCCGACCGACAGTCCCCGGGCGGCCAGCGAGGCAGCCAGGTTCACCGTGACCGACGACTTGCCGACCCCGCCCTTGCCCGACGCGACGCAGTAGACCCTGGTCAGGTTGCCGGGCTCGGAGAACGGGATGGTGGGTTCCTTGGCGTCACCGCGCAGCCCCCGGCGCAGCTCGGTGCGCTGCTCGTCGCTCATCACGTCCAGCTCGACCTGGACCGCACGCACCCCGGGTATCTCACCGACCGCCGCGGTCACCCGGTTGGTGATGGTCTCGCGCATCGGGCAGCCGGCGACGGTGAGCCAGATCCCGACACCGACCGTTCCGTCCGAAGCGATGGTCACACTCTTGACCATGCCGAGCTCGGTGATCGGCTTGTGGATTTCGGGGTCGTCGACCTGGGCCAGCGCGGCCTGTACGGCCGACTCGGTCACGGTGGTGTGCGATGTGGTGCTCATCGCCTGCCATCCTACGTCCGTGGGTAGACTTCGCGCGCATGTCCCCGGGATCGGCGGCGAATGGAGCACGCGTCGAACCTAGGGTGTGGTTGAGTCCGGACGCGTTGGCTTCCTGGCGGGCCTACCTGCGCGGTCACGCGACGGTGACCCGGGCGCTGGAGAGCGAGCTGCTGGCCGGCCCCAGGCTCTCGCTCGCCGCCTACGACGTGTTGGTGCAGCTGGCCGAGGCACCGGGGCAGCGGCTGCGGATGACCGAGCTGGCCGATGCCGTCCTGCTGTCGCGGTCCGGGGTGACCCGGGTGGTCGACCGGCTGCAGCGCGACCGGCTGGTGGAGCGCGGCCCGGTCCCGGGTGACGGCCGCGGGGTCGCCGCCGCGCTCACCGACCGGGGACTGCAGCGGCTGCGCGGCGCCTCACGGGCGCACCTCGAGGGCGTGGTGCGGCACTTCGCCGACCGCCTCGACCGGGCCGAGCTGGCCGAACTGCGCCGGATCAGCGCCAAGCTCGCGGGCTGAGCCGCCAGCGAGCGCGGAGCGAGCGTCGGCGGCGAACCATCGGCGCTGAGCCGCGCTCCCGGTCCACCGCGGGCCGGGCTCAGTGCCGGGCGGGTTTGCCGCGGCCGGTGCGGGGCCGTTCCTCGGCGGCCAGCCGCTCGGCCAGCCGGTCGAGCTCCCCGCGCAGGTAGTCCCGGGTGGCCACCTCGCCGATCGCCACCCGCAACGCGGCCAGCTCCCGGGCCAGGTACTCGGTGTCGGCCTTGGTCTGGGCGGCCCGGGCGCGGTCCTCCTCCAGCGACACCCGGTCCCGGTCGTCCTGCCGGTTCTGGGCCAGCAGGATCAGCGGCGCGGCGTAGGCGGCCTGGGTGGAGAACGCCAGGTTGAGCAGGATGAACGGGTACGGGTCCCACTGCAGCCGCAGCGCGAACACGTTCAGCACGATCCACACCAACACGAGCACCGTCTGCACCGCCAGGAACCGGCCGGTGCCCAGGAACCGCGCGATCCGCTCGGAGAACCGGGCGAAGGCGTCCGGGTCGAGCACGAACCGGGGGGAACGGCCGGCCTTCGGCTGGTCGAGCCGACGTCCACTGCGGTACTCAGCCACCGGTCACCTGCCGGACGGCCGCCGCCTCGGTCCCGTTGGTCGCGCTGGCCCGGTCGCGCCACCCGGAGGGCAACAGGTGGTCCAGCACGTCGTCGACGGTGACCGCACCCAGCAGGTGGTCGTCGTCGTCCACCACCGGCCCGCACACCAGGTTGTAGGCGGCGAAGTAGCGGGTCACCTCGGCCAGCGGCGACTCCGGGTGCATCCGGGCCAGCTCGGCGTCGACCATGCCCGCGACCAGGTGCGACGGCGGCTCGCGCAGCAGCCGTTGCAGGTGCACGCAGCCGAGATAGCGCCCGGTCGGGGTGGCCGTCGGCGGGCGGGCGACGAAGACCATGCTGGCCAGCGCGGGCGGCACGTCCGGGTTGCGCACCCGGGCCAGTGCCTCGGCGACCGTCGCGTCCGGGCGCAGGATCAGCGGCTCCGGGGTCATCAACCCGCCGGCGGTGTCCGAGGAGTAGCGCAGCAGCCGGCGTAGCGGGGCGCTCTCCTCGGGCTCCATCAGCTCCAGCAGCCGGTCGGACTCGGCCTCGGGCAGCTCTCCGAGCAGGTCCGCCGCGTCGTCCGGATCCATCGCCTCCAGGATGTCGGCGGCCCGGTCGTAATCCAGGTGGCGGAGCAGGTCGCGCTGGTCGTTCTCGGACAGTTCCTGGAACACGTCGGCCAGCCGCTCGTCGTGCAGCGCGTCGACCACCTCGTAGCGCCGCTCGTCCGGCAGCTCGTGCAGCGCGGCGGCCACGTCGGCGGCCCGCATCCCCTCGAACACCGCGAGCAACCGCTCCGCGCCCTGGTCGGCGCCGGACAGCGTCAGCCCGCTCACCGCCGACCATTCCACCACCCGGACCTGGCCTCGCCGGGCCAGCCGGCCCCGTCGGTGCCGCACCGCGAGCCGTCCGACCACCCAGTCCCGGGACCGGGTCGGCTCGATGGCGGCGTCGACCACGATGGCGTCCTCGCCCGCCTCGGCGATCCGCACCGGGGCGTCCAGCAGCTGACCGACCACCAGGGCCTCGTTCGGGCGACGGGCGAAGCGGCGCAGGTTGACCATCCCGGTGCTCAGGGTGACCGCGCCCGGGTCGATCGCGGTGACCCGCAGCATCGGTACGAAGATCCGCTGCCGGGTGACCAGCTCGACCACCAGCCCGAGCACCCTCGGCGGCAGGTCGTCCACCCGCAGCGCCACCACCGCGTCGCGGATCTTGCCGATCCGCTCGCCGTCCGGCCCGAAGACGGCGAGGCCGACCATCTGCGCCACGAACACCCTCGCCGCCGTCATGGCTGTCAGGTTAGCTTCGTGTGCGTGACCGGACCCTCTTCGCTCAGTTTCGACGTGGTGGACGTGTTCGCCGAGCGTCCCTTCACCGGCAACCCGTTGGCGGTGGTGCACGGCGCGGACGGACTGTCCACCGGCCAGCTGCAGGCGCTGGCCCGCGAGTTCAACCTGTCCGAGACGGTGTTCCCACTGCCCGCGCGCGATCCCGGGGCCGACTACCGGGCCCGGATTTTCACCCCGGCCAGCGAGCTGCCGTTCGCCGGTCACCCCAGCGTCGGGGTGGCGTGGGTGCTGGCCAGGGACGGGGTGATCCGGCGCGGCGACGTGGTCCAGGAGTGCGGCGCGGGGCTGCGGTGCGGGCCGACGCGGTCGCCCGCGCGGTGGTGCCGGCCGCGTCCGAGCTGCTGGAATGCGCGGGCCGCACCGGCGTGGTTCTGGTCGCCTTCGACGCCGGTGCCGGGCGCGCGCACATGCGGATGTTCGCCCCCGGTGAAGGTGTACCCGAGGACCCGGCAACCGGCTCCGCGGCGGTCGCGCTGGGGGTGTGGCTGGTCGCCCGCGGCCTGCTGCCGGCGGACGGCGCGGCCGAGGTGACCATCGACCAGGGCGCCGAGGTCGGCCGACCGTCCACGCTCGAGTTGGCGGTCCAGGCCGAGGGTGGTCGCGCGGTGGAGAGCTCGTTCGGGGGCCGGGTGGTGGCGGTCTCGTCGGGCACGATCGCCGTCCCGGCCTGACCCGCCGTCCCCGCTGACCCGCCGCCGCCCGTACCCGGGTTCGCGGCGGTGGGTCCCCGAGCACACGCCTGACACCGCGCCCGGCCGGCCACATCCGTGCCGCGCGGGATCGTGTGGACAGGTCCGGCCGCAGCTCCGTGGGCAAGCCGACGCCCGGGAAGAGCCGGTGGAACCGTGGGGCCGGGCACGCGGATCACGCCCGCCGCCGCGGCGGGCGCCCCAAGGTGGGTGGTTCCGGTGAGAATCCAGTCACCTCGCGGGGCGGACGGGCGGTGGCCGTGCGAGCATCATCGGCGATTCCGAGCGTGTCGGCGCCGCCCGCCTGGTCGCGGGCCGTGCCGTCGGCGCCCATCAGCGCTCGAACATGGAGGCCAGCAGTGAGCAGCGTGAACCGCAACCGTCCGCGGCGGTCGTGCATGGCGGTACCCGGTTCCAGTCAGAAGTTCATCGACAAGGCGCGAACGCTGCCTGCGGACCAGGTGTTCCTGGACCTTGAGGACGCCTGTGCCCCGCTGGCCAAGCCGGGCGCCCGTAAGACCATCGTGGCCGCGCTGAACGAGGGTGGCTGGGAGGGCAAGACCCGGGTGGTCAGGGTCAACGACTGGACCACCGAATGGACCTACCGCGACGTGGTCGACGTGGTCGAGGGCGCCGGGGCCAACCTGGACTGCATCATGCTGCCCAAGGTCCAGACGGCCGAGCAGATCGTCGCCCTCGACCTGCTGCTCACCCAGATCGAGAAGACCGTGGGCCTCGACATCGGCCGGATCGGCATCGAGGCGCAGATCGAGAACGCGCTCGGCCTGACCAACGTCAACGCCATCGCGGCCGCGAGCCCCCGGGTCGAGACGATCATCTTCGGTCCGGCCGACTTCATGGCCAGCATCAACATGAAGTCCCTGGTCGTCGGCGAGCAGCCGCCGGGCTACGACGTGGGTGACGCCTACCACCACATCCTGATGTCGATCCTGATGGCGGCCCGCGCCTACGACAAGCAGGCCATCGACGGCCCGTACCTGCAGATCAAGGACGTCGACGGGTTCAAGCGGGTGGCCGGCCGGTCCGCCGCGCTGGGGTTCGACGGCAAGTGGGTGCTGCACCCGGGTCAGCTGGACGCCGCCAACGACACGTTCAGCCCGGCGCAGCAGGACTATGACCACGCGGAGAACATCCTCGACGCCTACGACTGGTACACCTCGGAGGCCGGTGGCGCGCGCGGTGCCGCGATGCTCGGTGACGAGATGATCGACGAGGCCTCCCGCAAGATGGCTCTGGTGATCGTCGGCAAGGGACGTGCCGCGGGCATGGAGCGCGGCGACCGCTGGTCCCCGCCCGAGTCATGACGAACGGCACTCTCGTCGCGTAGGTTCCGACGAACGCGCCGTTCGCCGGATTGGAAGACCCAGGAGCCAAGCATGGCCAAGCTCGCCCAGACCGCCGGTCTGACCGACGTGCAGCAGGAGATCCTGTCCACCGTCAAGTCGTTCGTGGACAAGGAGATCATCCCGCACGCCCAGCAGTTGGAGCACTCCGACACCTACCCGCAGGACATCGTGGACGGGATGAAGGAGATGGGCCTGTTCGGGCTCACCATCCCCGAGGAGTACGGCGGCCTGGGTGAGTCGCTGCTGACCTACGCGCTGGTCGTGGAGCAGATCGCCCGGGGCTGGATGAGCGTCTCCGGTGTGATCAACACGCACTTCATCGTGGCCTACATGATCATGCATCACGGCACCGAGGAGCAGAAGCAGCACTACCTGCCCAAGATGGCCGCCGGCGAGGTCACCGGCGCGTTCTCCATGTCCGAGCCGGACCTGGGCTCCGACGTGGCCGCGATCAAGACCCGGGCCAAGCAGGACGGTGACGATTTCGTCATCGACGGTGCCAAGATGTGGCTGACCAACGGCGGCAGCTCGAGCCTGATCGCGCTGCTGGTCAAGACCGACGAGGGCGCCGACCGCGCGCACCAGAACCTCACCTGCTTCCTGGTGGACAAGCCGCGCGGCTTCGGCGAGGTGACCCCCGGCCTGACCATCCCTGGCAAGCTGGAGAAGATGGGCTACAAGGGCGTCGACACCACCGAGGCGGTGTTCGACGGCTTTCGCATCTCCGGCGACAAGATCCTCGGTGGCAAGCGCGGCGCCGGGTTCGGGCAGATGATGGACGGCGTCGAGGTCGGCCGGGTGAACGTCTCCGCCCGGGCCTGCGGCATCTCGATCCGGGCGTTCGAGCTCGCGGTGGAGTACGCCCAGCAGCGCCAGACCTTCGGCAAGCCGATCGCGGAGCACCAGGCCATCGCGTTCAAGCTGGCCGAGATGGGCACCAAGGTCGAGGCGGCGCACCTGATGATGGTCAACGCCGCCCGGCTGAAGGACTCCGGCGAGCGGTTCGACGTCGAGGCCGGCATGGCCAAGCTGCTGGCCAGCGAGTACTGCGCGGAGGTCACCAGCGAGTCGTTCCGCATCCATGGCGGCTACGGGTACTCCAAGGAGTACGAGATCGAGCGGCTGATGCGCGAGGCGCCGTTCCTGCTGATCGGCGAGGGCACCTCGGAGATCCAGAAGACGATCATCAGTCGGGGTCTGTTGCGGGAGTACCGCTCGCGGTAGATCCACGCGGGTGGGCACCCCGGGTACGGACGCGGCATGATGGCGGCTGCGTACACCGCATACCCGTACGCCGGGAGTCCAGCAAGATCGCAGGGAGACGGCACAGTGACCACACCGTTCGGCACTCCGGGACGCAGCCCCGGGTTGCCCAACCTGCCCACCCCGCCCACCGGGTGGCCGGTGGGTTCGTTCGCCACCTACGAGGAGGCGCAGCGGGCCGTCGACTACCTGGCCGACAACGAGTTCCCGGTCGCCGACGTCACCATCGTCGGGGTCGACCTGATGTTGGTCGAGCGTGTTTTCGGCCGGCTCACCTGGCGCAAGGTGCTGATCTCCGGTGCGGCATCGGGCGCCTCGTTCGGGTTCTTCGTCGGCCTGCTGCTGGCGGTGTTCAGCCCGGCGGGAACCGGACCGACGAGCGTCGTCGGCCCGATCGTCGCCGGCCTCGTCGGCGGGGCGGTGTTCAGCGTGACCATGGCCGCGATCAGCTACTCCGCCTCCAAGGGCAAGCGGGACTTCACCTCCTCCAGCCAGCTGGTCGCCGGCCGCTACGACGTGTTGAGCCAGCCGCGCAACGCCGAGCGGGCCAAGGACATGCTCGCCCGGCTGGCGTTGGGTCCCGGCGCGGTCGGCTGAGCGCCGGTCGTTCGGCGTGGTCGTGAGCGGACGTCTGGCCAAGCAGGCGGTACCCGAGGCGTTCGACACGGCCGCGCGCGGCTACGACCGGCTGGTCGGCGCCAACCCCGGCTACCACGCCCACCTGCGGCTGTCGGCCCGGCGGATGGAGCTTCCGGACGGCGGCGTGGGGCTGCGGCTGCTCGACGTGGGCTGCGGCACCGGTGCCTCCACCGCCGCGCTGCTCGCGGCCGCGCCCCGGGCGCGGATCGTCGGGGTGGACGGCTCGGCCGGGATGATCGCCCGGGCGCGGGCCAAGTCCTGGCCGGCGTCGGTGTCGTTCGTGCACGCCACCCTGGCGGGGCTGGCCGGGGCGGGGGTGACCGGCCCGTTCGACGGAGTGTTCGCGGCCTACCTGGTGCGCAACCTGCCCGACGCCGACGCCGGGCTGCGCGACCTGCTCGCCCTGCTGGCGCCGGGGGCTTCGCTGGCGGTGCACGATTACTCGGTCGCCGACTCGCGGCGCGCCCGGCTCGTGTGGACGGCGGTCTGCTGGTCGGTGATCATCCCGTCCGGACGGCTGGTCACCGGCGACGGCGAGCTCTACCGGTACCTGTGGCACAGCGTCCGTGAGTTCGACGGGGCACGTGCGTTCGAGCACCGGCTCGGCCGGCTCGGCTTCACCGACCTGCGCACCGCGACAGTGCCCGGCTGGCAGCGCGGCATCGTGCACACTTTCGTCGGTCGGCGCCCGGCGGGCTAACCGCTGCGGGTGCGTAGGTGGTGGCGGCGTTCGGCGTAGGCGAGGTCGTCGCGCCAGAGCCGGGCGGCGGCCCGGCCGATGAGCGGCCGGAGAAGCGGGGCGGCCGCCCGGGCCACGGCGAAGCCGCGCCGGTCGGAGTAGGCGAGGGTGGCTTCGACGACGGCCGTGCGCGGGACGCCGTCCGGCCCGGTGCCCATCGGGGTGGCGTGGGTCTCGACCACGCTGCCGGTGCCGTCCCCGTCCAGGATCCGCATCAGCACGGTGCGCCGGTCCGGGCAGGTGAACTCGGCGGTCACCGGCACCCCGATCGGCCCGGCCACCCGGAACGCCACCTCGACCAGGAACCGGTCGTCCGGCTCGGCCACCTCGTCGTCACCGGAGCCCGATCCCGGGTCGGAGAGCACCCGCAGGTTGGCGAACGAGTACGGGTGGTACCAGGATCCGTGCCACGGGTCGAGCCGGTTGGCCAGCACGTCCTGCGGCTCGCACCGGCCCACCAGGGTGACGACCTCGGCGATGCTGGCGGTCGCCGGCGGTCGCTCGGGCAGCACCGGTGTCGGCAGCGGTGATTCGCCACCGAGGTCGTCCAACCGCACCCACACCAGAATCCCGTCGTCGTGGCACGGGTAGGGCCGCCAGCCCGGCCGGGTGCCCCCGTCCAGCGCCAGCCCGTGCCAGTGGCAGACCAGCCGCCCGCCGGCCACCCGCGAGTCGCAGAGCGGGGCGCCCAGGTGCGGGCAGGCGCCGGGACCGGCGTGCGGCACCCCGGCGGTGTCGCGCCACACCACGAGTTCGACGCCGGCGACCGTCCGGCCCACCGGCTTGCGGGTGCCGACCTCGGTGCTGGCGCCGATCACGTACCAGTTCCCGGCCGGGCGGGCCAGCGCGCGGCGCAGCGCGGCATCGATCACCGAGGGCCGGGCGTCGGCCCAGGTAGGGGATTGCTCCGGCCACCTCGGTTCGCGCAACCGGCGCAGCGGGCTCAGCCGCCCGATGACATCCACCGGCCCAGGCTAACCAGGAACGGTCAGAGCCACCGGTTGCGGCGGAAGATCCGGTACAGCGCCGCACAGGTCACCGCGATGACCACCAGCACGGCCGGGTAGCCGTAGGTCCAGCCCAGCTCGGGCATGTACTCGAAGTTCATCCCGTAGATCCCGGCGATCATCGTCGGCACCGAGATCATCGCGGCGTACGCGGTGATCTTGCGCATGTCGTTGTTCTGCCGCATGGTGATCTTCGCCAGCACCGCGTTGACCAGCGTGGTCAGCAGCTCGTCGAACCCGGTCACCCGCTCCGAGACGGTCACCAGGTGGTCGTCGACGTCCCGGAAGTACGACCGCACCTCGTGCGGCACCAGCGAGCTGTACCCCTCGGCGAGCCGGCGCAGTGGCTGGGCCAGCGGCATCACCGCCCGGCGCAGTTCCAGCACCTCGCGCTTCATCACGTAGATCTGCTCGGCGTCCATCACCGAACGCGGCTCGAAGACCTCGGCCTCCATCCGGTCGATGTCGTCCTCGATGGCGTCGGTGACCTCGATGTAGCTGTCCACCACGTGGTCGGCGATGGCGTGCAGCACGACGGCCGGCCCGAGCGCGAGGTGCTCCGGGTCGTCCTCCAGCCGCATCCGCACGTCGCGCAGCCCGGAGTGGTTGCCGTGCCGAACGGTGACCACGAAGTCGTGCCCGACGAAGGCCATCACCTCACCGGTCTCGACCAGCTCTGACGCGGTCGTCGGCTCGGCGTGCCCGACGTAACAGACCGTCTTGAACACCGCGAACAGGGTGTCCTCGTAGCGCTCCAGCTTCGGTCGGTTGTGCGCGTGCACCGCGTCCTCGACGGCCAGTTCGTGCAGCCCGAACTCCTCGGCGATGCCGTTGATCTGCTCCAGGTCGGGCTCGTGCAGCCCGATCCAGACGAAGCTGTCCTCCCGGGTGCGCGCCTCCCGGATGGCCGCGTCGTAGCGCCACCGGCCGGGCAGCCGCCGGCCCGTGACGTACACCCCGCAGTCGACCACGTACGCCGAGAGCGGCACCGGCAGCGGGATCGGGGTGCGGTCCGACACGGCGCGGCCGTTGCGGCCGGTCATCCGGACTCGGGAGCCGGCGGCGGCACGGATCGAGGACAGCTTGGACACGACGACCTCCTGGTCACTGCTCACCGGGCGCGGTGGCGACCGGTGCCGGGACGGGTGTCGCCGCTGGAGAAGACGATGGCGTCGAGGGCGGTCCGCGATCGGCGGAGCCCGCGTCAGCCGGCTCCTGGGGCGGAGACACGGCTGGTACTACATCCGGGCGCAGAGTCCATGGCTCCACCTCCTCGTGACATGCGACCGGCCACCGACGAGCGGGTGACCGGTGACCGGAGCGCGGGCGGTCGGTGCTCATGCATAGGCTACCCCCGCCAGAGGTGATCGCGGTACGAGGAGGCGGGTCGGGTGCAGTTCGGGCGGTACTACGAGGAGTTCGAGGTCGGCGCGGTGTACAAGCACTGGCCGGGCAAGACGGTGACCGAATACGACGATCACCTGTTCTGCCTGCTGACCATGAACCACCACC
>JAJCYC010000281.1 GCA_029263115.1 Pseudonocardia sp.
ACGTGCCAGGAGTCGCCAAGACCCTCCTGGCCCGATCCTTCGCCGACGTCAGCGGGCTGTCCACCGACGACCGGGTCCCGGCCCGGCTGCTCGGCGAGGTGCTGGCCGCGGCCGCGGCGTCCCAGGAGACCTCGACGAACACCTCGCCGGCCGACCGGACCGCCCGGCTGCGACCGCTGCTCGGAGGGCTACCGGTGGCCGGCGGTGACGGCACGCTGGGCGCCCGGTTCGCCGAGGGCGCATCCGAGCCGGGACGCGGGTACGTGCGGGCCAAGACCGGCACCCTGACCGGGGTGAGCAGCCTCGCCGGCCTGGTCACCGACGTCGACGGCCGGTTGCTGGTGTTCGCGCTGATGTCCAACGGCGCCTCACCCGCCGGCTCCCGCCCGAGGTTGGACGCGATCGCGGCGGCCCTGCGCTCCTGCGGCTGCCGCTGACCGGCCCGGCCGGGGCGGCCGGCCGGGCCGGGCCGGCCGTCGCGGCCACCCGCCGGATCGGCGTTCCTCACGTACCGTGGTCGGGTGCCGTACCTCACCGATGACCCGGGCCCGTCCGACCAACCGCCGACCGGTTTACCGGTGGACTGGTCGCTGGCCGCCCGGACCGCCGCCCGCCTGATGTCCAGCGGCCCGGCGGTCGGCCCGGTCGAGGCCCGCCGTGCGGTCGGGATGCTGCGCGCCGACGCGGCCACCGCCGAGGGGCACGTCCGGGAGCTGACCGGGATGGGCGCCGGGCTGCCGGTGCTGCCGGCCGACGTGGTCGACCGGCCGGCCTGGGCCGCCGCGGCCACCTCCGGGTTGGCGGCGCTGACCGGCCGGGCCACGCTGCCCGGCCTGCACGGCAGCGGGTCGGCCACCGCCCGGGCGCTGACCGCGAAGACGGCCGGGTTGCAGGCCGGCGCGATGCTGTCGTACCTGGGCAGCCGGGTACTCGGCCAGTACGACCCGTTCGGCGGCGACGACGCGCAGGGGCGGCTGCTGCTGGTGGCGCCGAACATCGTGGCCGCGCAGCGCGCGTTGGACGTCTCGCTCGGCGAGTTCAGCCTGTGGGTGTGCCTGCACGAGGCCACCCACCGGCTGCAGTTCACCGCCGTGCCGTGGCTGCGCTCCTACTTCGCCGACCAGGTGGCGGAGTTCCTCGGCGCCTCGGAGACCAGCGCGACCGGGCTGCTGGAGCGGCTACCGGCGGCATTCGCGTCGGCCCGCGGCGGCGCGCGCGACCAGGAACACGGCGACGGACTGGGGTTGCTGGAGCTGCTGCAGACGCCCGAGCAGCGGGCCGTGCTGGACCGGTTGCTGGCGCTGAGCACGCTGCTGGAGGGGCACGCCGACCACGTGATGGACGCGGTCGGGCCGGCGGTCGTGCCCTCGGTGGAGACCATCCGCACCCGGTTCACCGACCGCCGCCGCGGTGGCGGGATGTTCGACCGGCTGCTGCGGGCGCTGCTCGGGGTGGAGGCGAAGATGCGGCAGTACGCGGTCGGCGCGGCGTTCACCCGGCACACCGTGGACGCGGTGGGGATGGCCGGGTTCAACACCGTGTGGACCTCGCCGGAGACGCTGCCCACCCGCGCCGAGCTGAGCGACCCCGCCCGCTGGGTGACCCGGGTGGCACCGGCCCGCGCCTGAGCCGTTCAGCTGAACGCGGTCAGCAGGCGGCGGCGCGTTCGCGCAGCAGGGCCCGTTCCCGCTGGTTGCCGGTCAGCTCGGCGGCCCGCTCGAACTCCGCGCGGGCCTCGGCGCGCCGGCCCAGCTTCACCAGCAGGTCGCCGCGCACCGAGGGCAGCAGGTGGTAGGAGCGCAGCGCCGGCTCGTCGACCAGCTCGTCGACCAGCGCCAGCCCGGCCGCCGGGCCGGCCTCCGGGCCCAACGACATGGACAGCGCCACCGCCCGGTTGAGCCGCACCACCGGCGACCCGGTGACCCGGGCGAGCCGGTCGTACAGCGCGGCGATCGCCGGCCAGTCGGTGTCCTCGGCCACCCGGGCCCGGGCGTGGCAGGAGGCGATCGCGGCCTGCAGCAGGTAGGGCCCCGGCGGCCCGCCGAGCCGCGAACCACGGGCCAGCGCGGCCAGCCCGCGCCGGATCAGCAGCTGGTCCCAGCGGCCGCGGTCCTGGTCCAGCAGCAGGATCGGCTCGCCACCCGGACCGGTGCGCGCGCGGGTCCGGGATGCCTGGATCTCCATCAGGGCGACCAGCCCGTGCACCTCGGGCTCGGTCGGCGCCAGCTCGGCGATCATCCGGCCCAGCCGCATCGCGTCCTCGCACAGCGCGGGCCGCATCCAGTCGTCGCCGGCGGTGGCCGAGTAGCCCTCGTTGAACACCAGGTAGACCACCTCGAGCACCGACGCCAGCCGCGGCGCGAGCTCCGCGCCGACCGGCACCTCGAACGCCACCCCGGCCTTGGCCAGCGCCTTCTTCGCCCGCACGATCCGCTGGGCGACCGTCGGCTCGGGCACCAGGAACGCCCGGGCGATCTCCGGCGTGCTCAGCCCGCCCAGTACCCGCAGGGTCAGCGCGACCCGCGACTCGGTGGGCAGCACCGGGTGACAGGCGGTGAACACCAGCCGCAGCAGGTCGTCGGCGATCTCGTCCGGCGCCGGGCCGTCCTCCGGGCCGGGCACCGCCGGGCCACCCGCCCCCACGCCGACCGCCCCCGCCCCGGCCGGCCCCGCGCCGTCCGCCTGGGCCCGCCCGAGCTCGGCGTACTTGCGCCGCTGGACGTCGTTGCGGCGGAACCCGTCGACGGCGCGGCGCTTGGCGACGGCGGTCAGCCACGCGCCGGGGTTGTCCGGGATGCCGGATCCCGGCCACTGCTCCAGCGCCGCGACCAGCGCGTCCTGTGCCAGTTCCTCGGCCAGCCCGACGTCGCCGGCGTAGCGGGCCAACCCGGCGATCAGCCGGGCCGACTCGATCCGCCAGACCGCGTCGACCGCGCGGCGCACGTCACGGGGGCGGTCGGGGGCGGGTGCCGTCGTCACTACCCCATTGTGACCCGGCTCCGACCGCCCGTGCCCGCTGCCGCGGTCAGCTCTGCCGGAATTCCATCTCGGCGCGCTGGCGGGCCTCCTGCTCGCGCAGCTCCGGGGTGTACTCCGCGCCGAAGTCCTCGGCCTCGAACACCTGGCGCAGCTCGATCACGAAATCCTCCCCGCCCTCGTCGGGGCGCGGTGCCCGCTTGACCCACTCCAGCGCCTCGTCCCAGTCCTTGGCCTGCAGCAGCCAGAAGCCGGCGATCAGCTCCTTGGTCTCGGTGAACGGCCCGTCGGTCACGGTGCTTCCGGTCGCGGTGTGCGTGACCCGGGCGCCCTTGCGGCTGGGGTGCAGGCCCTCACCGGCCAGCATCACCCCGGCCTTGACCAGCTCGTCGTTGTAGCTGCCCATCGCGGTGAGCTCGGTCTCCGACGGCATGACGCCGGCCTCGGACTGCTCGCTGGCCTTGACGATCGCCATGAAGCGCATGATGACTCCCCTTGGTGTGTCGGTGCGCCCGGCCGTGTGCCGGGCTCTGCAGACGCGTCGGGCAGAGGGTGGCCGGTTTCGACAGGACCGCCAAAGATTTTTCGGACGCGGGTCGACTCACCCCATCGGGTGGTCCAGCCGTAGCGCGGAACCATCCGCGACGATAGTGCTGGCGTGAGGTCCTCTGTTCAGTTCGTGGTCGTCGCGGTGGCCGGCCTGATCCTGGTCGTCGGGATGTTCGTCGGGGTCCGACCGATCAGCACGACGTTGACCGTGCTCAGCCCGGAGGTCCGGGAGCTGACCGCGCCGTGCGGGATCGGGTTCCTACCCGGCGTACCGGGCCGGGCCGCCGCCGACACCGCCCAACTGCCCACCGGTGAGCTGGTGCCCCGCCGGACCTACGCCGAGTTCTGCGACATCGCCGCCGGCTGGTCGCCCTACCTGTCCTGGGGGCTCACCGCGATCGGCATCGTCGGCCTGGCGCTGGTCTTCGCCGGTCGCCGCCGCCGGGTCGGGGTCTGGCCCGGCGAATAGCCGCCGCCGGTCGGGCGCTCGGTATCCGGCCGAGCCAGCGGCGGGGCGGGCGCGACCCGACCGAGTGTGCGGCTGCGCGGGGACGGCGGCGGCGCGATAACGTCGGCGCCCCGGACGGACCCGGCGGTCCCGCACAGAGGAGTGGTGGTTCGTTGTGACCGAGTTCGAGCAGGTCGGTTCCGGCCTGACGGTGTTCGAGGACAACGCGGTGATCGAGGGGCCGGTCCGCTGGCTGGACTCCCCCTCCGCCGTCATCGACTTCGTCAACGGCGGCGACGTCGGGAACACCATCGTGCTGGCCCGCGGCGGCACCACCACGTTCCTCACCCCGGCGCTGACCGGCGGCGTCAAGGGCATCATGACGCTGCAGGGTGCGCCGGAGAGCCACCTGGGCATCCTGAGCCGGGAGTACGGCATCCCGTGCCTGATGTCGGTGGCGTTCACCAGCGGTGTGCGCTCCTCGCGCGGCGAGGTGATCCCGGCCGACGGCACGGTCGTCCGGCTGGACGTGTCCAGCTCCCCCCGGGGCCGGGTGCTCGCCGAGCCCGGGGCGCCGGTGTCGCGGGAGCCGGCGACCGCCGCGGACGCGACGGCGCAGGCCGGACCGAGCGAGGAGGAGCTGGCGCACATCCAGCACCTGCTGCAGAACTACCGCGGCGAGTTCCCGCACGGCCCGGCCGGTGACCAACGGTTCCGCGAGCGACTGAAGACCGGCGTGCTCACCACCGGCGACGACGAGCGCGACCTCACCCGCGACGAGCTCAACGAGCTGTCCGACTACATGGGCTTCAACCTGTGGGACTGCCTGGCGCTACGGGCCACCGAGGGCGAGTCCGGGCTGATCCCGCGCCAGGAGTACGAGGCGGTCAGCCTGGTGCAGATCTGGCAGCGCTATCCGGAGCTGATGCGGTTCGTCACCGACGAGATCGGCGTGGAGGGGCTCTACGAGATCGGCGGGCTGTCCCGGCGCGAGGTCGGCACCAAGGTCAACGCGCTGCACGTCTGGGGCACCGGGTTCCCGCTCGGCATGGGCCGGGCCATCTCGATGACGCTGGGCCGCCTGACCGGAAACGAGCGCGAGGCCGACCTGCGTGACGCCATGCAGTTCATGCGGCGGCTGTTCACCGGGCTGCGCGGCCCGAACGAGCCGATGTTCGCCTCGATGCGCGACTACACCTGCCAGGTGCTGGAGCCCGACTGGCTGACCCGGTTCCGCGACGAGCGCCAACCCCTGAACGACGCGGCCGAGCGGGCCCACAAGCAGCGGTTCAGCGCCACCACCGAGCTGATGGGCTTCCTGACGCACTTCGACAACCGGCTCGCGCTGCACGACAGTGGCCCGTACCCGGTCGGCGACGGCGAGTTCATGATCGTGCGGGACCACTTCCTGTCCGACGACCTCTACCACTGGTCCGACGTCACCGAGGGCCTGCCGCACGCCGTCACCCAGGCCATGTTCTTCCGGCCGGACGCCCCGCTGGAGGTCGCGATCAACGACCTGGGCACCGTGTTCACCAAGCCGGCCAACTACCTCAGACACCTCACCGGGATGACCGTCTACACAAGGGACCGCTGGGACACCCCGGCGAACGAGATCCGCCGGCTGGACGACGCGGAGCTGGACGCCATCGAGCGGCGCTGCCGGGGCGCGTCCAGCCAGCTGTACAAACGGATCGCCGCGATGCCGAACCGGGACAAGATCGCCGCCGGGGTGCAGGTGTACTACACCGAGTTCATCGCCCCGTTCGCCCGGGCCGCCGGGCTGTGGGACCGGATGAAGACCGAGTTCGACTTCCACGAGTGGGACCCGGTGACCTCGGAGATGTACTACGACCTGGTACGCGACCAGGCCGCCGCCCGGGAGTTCCCCCGGCTGGTGCTGTCGGGTGCCTTCCCCGCGGTGCGCGACCCGATCTCGCCGGAGGAGGCCTTCCCCGCGCTGCACCTGCTCGCGGTGCGTGGCTGCCAACGTGAGCTGCCGATCGACGCCGGGGAGCTGAGCACCGCCGGGTACGTCAGCCGGACCCCGTCCGGCTACCTGCTCACCGACACCGGCAAGGCGGTGCACGAGCGGCTGATCGACCAGGAGCGCAGGACCTACGAGATGGCTCGTCTGGAGCAGGCCTACGAACGGTTCCGGGCGCAGAACGGGCCGCTCAAGGCGTTGGTGGCGAGGTGGCAGTCGCTGGGCGACAGCGACGGGGGCACCCGGGCCGAGCTGCTCGCCGAGCTCGCCGACATCATCGGCCGGGTGCGGGTGGCGTTGCGCCGGACCAACGAGCAGCTGCTGCGCTTCGAGGGCTACCTGCCCCGGCTGCGCAAGGCGCTGGCCCGCGCCGAACAGGGCGAGCTCGAGTACGTGGCCGGCGCCGGGATCGACTCGGTGCACACAGTGTGGATGGAGCTGCACGAGGACTACCTGCTCACCCAGGGCATCAGCCGGGAGCAGGAGGGCAGCTACTGACCCGCTCCCACGCGTTGCGCCGGGCCGCAACGGCGACGCAACGGCGACGCAACGGCGCCGAACACCCTGGTCACCGGTATCAGCCGGACAACGACAAGGAGCGTGCGACATGTTCGGGACCGAGCGGACGGAGCTGCCGGTGGCCCTGGAGGCCGACGGCGTCGAGGTGCGGGCCACCGAGGTGGGTGAGTTCACCATGGGTTGGTTCCAGCTGGCCAAGGGGGTGGACCTGGGACCGGCACTGGTGGGGCTGCCCGGCGACCTGTGCCCGTGCCCGCACTGGGGCTACCTGCTCAAGGGCCGGCTGCGGATGCGCACCGCCGACGGCGACCAGGAGTACCACGCGGGCCAGGCGTTCTACTGGGCGCCCGGGCACGCGCCGGAGGCGCTCGAGGACTGCGAGTACGTCGACTTCTCGCCCAGCGAGGCGCTGGCGAAGGTCGTGGCACACATCCAGGGCGGCGGGTCGTGACCACCGTGGGGCCCACCACCGACCGGCCCGTCGACTTCGGGCCCGCCGGTCCGGTGAAGGCCAAGCACCGGGCCATGTGGGCCTCCGGCGATTATCCGCGGGTGGCCGCCGAGCTGGTCGGCGAGCTCGGACCGGAGCTGGTCAGGGCCTGCGGGGTGCGCGCGGGCCAGCGGGTACTGGACGTCGGGGCGGGGACCGGCAACGCCGCGCTGTCCGCCGCCGCCACCGGGGCGTCGGTGGTCGCCTCGGACCTCACCCCGGAACTGCTCGAGGTGGGTCGACGCCGGGCCGCCGAGGCCGGCCTGGAGCTGGAGTGGGTCGAGGGGGACGCCGAGGCGCTGCCGTTCGAGGCGGGGCAGTTCGACGTGGTGCTGTCCAGCATCGGCGCGATGTTCGCCCCGCGACACCAGGTCACCGCCGACGAGCTGGTCCGGGTCTGCCGACCCGGCGGCACCATCGGGATGATCAACTGGACGCCGGAAGGGTTCATCGGTCACCTGTTCCAGACGATGGGCCCGTTCGCCCCGCCACCGCCGCCGGGCGCCACGCCGCCACCCCGGTGGGGCAGCGAGGAGCACGTCCGGGAGCTGTTCGGCGACCGGGTGGTGGGCCTGGACCTGCGCCGCCAGGAGGTCGTGTTCGACACAAGCCCGGACCCGGTCGAGTTCAGGGAGTACTGGAAGCACCACTACGGACCGACGATCGCCGTGTACGCCGCCAACGCCGACAACCGCGACCGGGTCGCCGCACTGGACGCGGCCTTCCTGGACTTCCTGCGGACCTGGCACCGTGCCGGCGGATACCCGGCGGAATACCTGCTGCTCACCGCCCGGAAGCGGTGACGCGGCCGACGCTCGGACGACGTAGCCCGACCCCGCCCGCCCGGCCTAGTCTGATCGGGTGGACGGGGTCGCCGTGTGCCTGGCCGGTTCGCTCGGTGTGCTGCGCGCCGGCCGGCCGCCGGAGCGTCCGGTGGCCGGGAAGGTCCGCCGGCTACTGGCGCTGCTCGCCGCCGAGCGGGACAGGTGGGTCCCGATGGAGCGGATCGTCGAGGAGCTCTGGGGGGCGCACCCGCCACGGCGTCCGGCGGAGAACGTGGCGACCCTGGTCAGCCGGCTGCGCGCCACACTCGGCCGGCGCGTCGTGGAAGGCGGCCGGGACGGCTACCGGCTCGGTGCGGCGCCCGCCGTCCGGGTCGACCTGGACGAGGCGGCCCGCCTGGTGGCCGAGGCGACCGGGCGGCTGGCCGAGGGTGTGCCCTCGCTGGCCGAGACGGCGGGCACGGCGGCCCTGGAGCTGCTGGGCAGCTCGGGTGTGTTGGTCGGCGAGCCGGATGCGGACTGGGTGCGCCGGGCCCGCGCCGAGGGCGAGGTGCTGCTACGGGAGGCCCGGCACGCGACCGCGGCGGCGGCGTGCCGGGTGGGAGACCCCGCGGCGGCCCGAGCAATCGCCGAGGCCGCGATCGCGGCCGACCGGCTCGACGAGGCGGCCTACCGGCTGCTGATGACCGCCCACCAGCTGGCCGGGGAACCCTCCCGGGCGTTGGCCTGCTACCAGCGGCTACGCGCGGAGCTGGTCGCCGAGCTGGGTACCGACCCCGATCCGCGCACCCGCGAGCTGCACCTGGCGATCCTGCGGGAGCACGCGCCGCCCGCCGACCCGGGCCCGCCGCCCGTCGGTCGCGGGCCCACGCACCGGGACCGGGCCGAGCTGGTCGGCCGGGACGCCGAACTGGCCCGGCTGGTCTCTGCCTGGTCCGCCGCCTGCGCCCACCGGCCGGGCCTGCTGCTGGTGGTCGGGGAAGGCGGCATCGGCAAGAGCCGGTTGGCCGCCGAGCTGACCGCCCAGGTCAGCGAGGCCGGCGGCACTGTGATGCGCAGCCGCTGCTACGCGAGCGAGCGGTCGCTGTTCCTGCAGCCGTTGGTGGACGCCCTGGACGGCCCGCTCACCGCGATGCCGGCCGCCCGGTTGCGGGCGCTGGTCGGATCCCGGGCGGGTGCCCTGGTCCGGCTGCTGCCCCGGTTGGACGGCGTGCTCGGCACCCCGGACACCGACCACGGCACCCCGGAGTTCGAGCTGCGCCGTAGCTTCGACACCGTCGTGCACGTGCTGCGCGGACTGGCCGCCGAACGGCCGCTGCTGCTCGTGCTCGACGACCTGCACAACGCCGGGCTGGCCACCGTCGAGCTGCTGCACTACCTGGCCCGCCGGGCCGGCGCCGAGCGGCTGCTGGTGCTGGCATGCGTGCGGGAGGAAGAGGGACAGCAGGCGCTGGCGGCGCTGGCGGGGGTCGCCACGCGGCTCGACCTCGGACCGCTGCCACCGGACGCGGTGGCCCGGCTGGCCGAGGTCGCCGGTCAGCGCGAGTTCGCCGCCACCATCCTGAAGCGAACCCGGGGGCATGCCCTGTTCGTGGTCGAGACACTGCGCGCGCTGGCCGCCGGCGACCACGGCGCCCCGGACTCCCTGCAGCAGGTTGTGCTGGCCAGGTTGGGCCGGGCCGGGCCGGCGACCGAGGAGCTGCTGCGGGCCGGCGCGGTGCTCGGCGCCACGGTCGATCCGGCGATGGCCGGCGCCATGGTCGGTCTGCCGCCCTACCTGGCCGCCCAGCGCTGCGCGGTGGCCGCGTCGGCCCGGCTGCTCGTGGTGGCCGGCCGCAGCTACGAGTTCGCCAACGACCTCGTGCAGGAGATCCTCTACGACACCACTCCCGAGCCGCTGCGGGTCGCCCACCACCGCAGGGCGGCCGAGCTGCTGGCCGGCACGCCCGAGCTGGTCGCGGCGCATGCGGTCGCCGCCGAGGACTGGCCGACGGCGTTCGAGGCGCTACTGCAGGCCGCCGGCCAGGCCGCGCGCCGGTTCGCCACCGCCGACGCCGAGCTGTTGGCCGGTCGGGCGGTGGCGGTGGCGGATCGCCTCGGCGACCGGACGGCCCTCGCCCGCGCGCACCTGGCCAGGGGCGGCTACCGGACCGTGCTGTCCGACTTCCGGCCCGGCTTCGACGACCACCGTGCCGGGCTGGCCGCCGCCCGGTCGGCGGGCGACCGGAGGCTGGAGATGCGCGCCTTACGCGAGCTCGGCGGGCACACCGGGATCGCGGTGTCGCTGAGCGAGGCCAACACCAGCCTGTCCGACGGGTTGCGGATCGCCCACGAGCTGGGTGACCACGGCATGCGGGCCCGGTTCCTGGCCTGGCTCGCGGTGCTGTCGTCCAACCGGCTGCGCTTCACCGACTCGTTGGACCACGCGCGGGCGGGGGTGGCCGCCGCCCGCCGGTCCGGTGATGAGCGGGCGTTGGCCGCCGGGCTCGACGGGCTGAAGAACGCCCACGCCTACCTCGGCGACCTGGCGCCGCTGCGGTCGGTGCTCGACGAGCTGGTCCCGTTGCTTCGTCGGCTCGGCGACCTCGAGCTGCTGCAGTGGGCGGTGTTCGAGTCCTCCTTCGGGGCGATCGGCTCGGCGGACTGGGACACCGCCGAGCACCGGATCACCGAGGCGGTCACGATCAGCGAACGCGGCGGGTACGACCTGCACGGGGCCTGGTTCACCGGCCACCTGGGCTGGGTCGAGCGGCTGCGTGGCCGTCACCGCGCCGCCGTCGAGCACGGCCGCCGCGCCGTCGAGGCCACCCGCCGCACGCCGCACCGCTGGTTCGCCACCTGCGGCGACTCCCAGCTGGCCGTGACGCTGCTGGAACTGGGCGAGCGCGACGAGGCCCGCGCGCTGCTCACCGTCGCCCGGGATCGGGCCGAGCGGGAGGGCGCGGAGGCGTACCTGCTGCGCTGCCTGGCCCCGCTGGCCGAGGTGACCGGCTCGGCGGCGGTGCTCGAGGACGCCGACACGCTGCTGGCCCGGGTACGTGCACCCGAGGGGTCGGCGTGGCTGCTGGGCACCGACGCCTACCTGGCGGTCGGCCGCGCCTGGCTGGGCCGGGGCGAGCCGGAGCGGGCGCGGGCCGTGCTCAGCCCGCTGCTGGCCGCCGCCGAGCGCCAGGGCTGGGTGCCCGCACAGGCGGCGGGCGGCCTGGTCGACGGCCGGGCCGCTGCCGCGCTGGGCGAGCACGACCTCGCGCGGGACCTGCTGTGCCGGGCGGGACAGCTGGCCACCGGGCACGGCATGCCGACCGTGGCGCGGTCCGCCGCGCGGGCGCTCAGGGCACTGGCGGTGCCGATGCCCACACCCGGTCCGGCGGGGCCGGCGCAACGGGCCAGCAACGGCCGGGCGGACCCTGTTCCCGGGCCCGAGTCGGGGGCGATCTGACGTGCGGCGGAGAGCGTGGCGGGGACGGAGGCGAGCGGATGCGGGCACGGCTACCCGACCGGGAGGGCACGGTCGAGCGCGACGGCGTGCGCGTCGGCTTCGAGGTGCACGGCGATGACAAACACGGCGGGGACAAACACGGCGGGGACAAACCGACGGTCCTGCTGCTGACGTCCTGGGCCATCGTGCACGCCCGACAGTGGAAGGCCCAGGTCCCGTACCTGTCGCGGTACTTCCGGGTGGTCACCGTCGAGGGCCGGGGCAACGGGCGGGCGGACCGGCCGGGCAACCCGGAGGCGTACCTGGACCGCGAGTACGTCCTGGACGCGCTGGCCGTCCTCGACGAGCTCGGCGTCGAGCGGACCGCGGTCGTCGGGCTCTCGGTGGGCGGCCGGCACGCGCTGCAGCTCGCGGCCTGGTACCCGGACCGGGTCCGCGGGGTGGTCGCGATCGGCACCGCGCTGCCCTGGACTCTGCCGGAGGACTTCACCGAACCCAGACCGAGCTACCAGGGCTGGGAGAAGGCCAACCAGCACTACTGGCTGGCGGACTACCGGGGCTGGGTGGAGTTCTTCATGTCCCAGGCGTTCACCGAGCCGCATTCCACGAAGCAGTGGGAGGACGGCGTCGGGTGGGGGCTGGAGACCGACGCCGAGACGCTGCTGCTGACCGGGCCGGGGCTGGACGAGCCCACCGCGGCCGAGGCCGAGTCGGTCTGCCGCCAGGTGCGCTGTCCGGTGCTGGTGGTGCACGGCGACCGGGACGGGATCGTCCCCTACGAGACCGCGGTGCGGGTGGCCGGGTGGACCGGGGGGCGGTTGGTCACGATCCGGGGCGGCGGGCACGCGACGCCCATGCGCGACCCGGTGCGGATCAACCTGCTGATCCGCGAGTTCGTCGAGGGGTTGGCCCCGACCCGGCCGCCGGCCGCCCGGGAGCAGGCCTGGACCCGGCCGCTGGACCGGCCCCGCCGGGTGCTGTTCGTGTCCTCACCGATCGGGCTCGGGCACGTCCGGCGGGACCTGGCGATCGCCGATGAGCTGCGCGCGCTGCACCCCGGGCTGCGCGTGGAGTGGTTGACCCAGGACCCCGCCACTCGCGTTCTCGCCGAGCGCGGCGAACTGGTGCACTCGGCGTCCGCGCTGCTGGCCAGCGAGAGCGGCCACATCGAGTCCGAGGCCGGCGAGCAAGACCTGCACGCCTTCCAGGCGCTGCGCCGGATGGACGAGATCATGGTCGCCAACTTCCACGTCTTCCACGACCTGGTGACCGAGGAGGCCTACGACCTCTGGGTGGCCGACGAAGGATGGGACGTCGACCACTTCCTGTTCGACAACCCGGAGCTCAAGCGGACCTCGTACGCCTGGCTGACCGACTTCGTGGGAATGCTGCCGATGGCCGACGGCGGTGTCGAGGAGGCCGCGCTCACCGCCGACGTCAACGCCGAACGGGTCGAGCGGATGCGGCGCTACCCCCGGCTGCGGGACCGCTCCGTCTTCGTCGGCAACCCGGGCGACCTGGTGAACGAGCCGCTGGGGCCGGACCTGCCGACGGTGCGGGAGTGGGCGCTGGAGCGCTACGACTTCGCCGGCTACGTCACCGGGTTTGCGCCGCCGGCCGACCGGGAAGAACTGCGGGCCCAGCTGGGCTACCGCCCGGACGAGCGGGTATGCCTGGTCGCCGTCGGCGGCTCGGCGGTGGGTACACACCTGCTGCGGCGGGTCGCCGAGGCCTACCCGCACGCCGAGAAGCAGATCCCCGGGCTGCGCATGATCGCGGTGACCGGCCCCCGGATCGACCCGGCGTCGGTACCGGCCCCGGACGGGGTGGAGGTGCGCGGTTACGTGCCCGACCTCTACCGGCACCTGGCGGCCTGCGACGTGGCCGTGGTGCAGGGCGGGCTGACCACGACGATGGAGCTGGTCGCGGCCGGCCGGCCGTTCCTGTACTTCCCGCTGGCCCACCACTTCGAGCAGCAGGTGCACGTCCCGAGGAGGCTGGACCAGTACCGGGCCGGGCGGCGGCTGGACTACGCCGGCACCGATCCGGAGTCGCTCGCATCGGCGCTCGCCCGGGAGATCGACCGGCCGGTGGACTACCTGCCGGTGGAGACCGACGGCGCGGCGCGCGCGGCCGTGCTCCTCGCCGGTCTGATCTGAGCGGCGGATCCCTCCTGGGGACTAGGGGCTCGGGGCGCGACCAGGTTGGGGACCGAGGGGGTTAACGGCGGCCGGTGGGAGCGCGATGAACGGGTATCTCGCCGATACGCCGACCCGGCCCGCGGCGACCGCCCCGAGGAGAGGCCGCCATGACCGACACCGGCGCATCGAAGCTCAGCACCTTCTGCACCTCGCTCGCCGTGGTCGGCGTGCTGCTGGGCCTGGCGTTCAACTCCGGTGGGGCGGCCGACCCCGCCTCGGCCGCGTCCGCCGTCGCGCCGATCGCGGTCGTGCACGTCCAGGGCTGAGCGCAGGAGCGGCCGGCTCGGCCGACATCTCTCTCCCGCGACCTCCAGAATCGATGTGCCGATTTCGGCACATCGATGTCGGACCTCGGCGAGGAGCGCTGGGTTGACCAGGAGCGGCTGCGTTAACGTCGCGGTGATGGGCGACTGGTTGGCCGAGGAGACGACCCGGCTGTTGCGGTTCGCCGAAGGCGCGCGCGATCCGGCCGGCGGGTTCGGGCGCCAGCACCTGGGCGGCGGGCTGGTCCCGGGCGGGCCGGTCGAGCTGTGGGTGACCGGCCGGATGACGCACGTGTTCGCGCTCGGCGAGCTGCTCGGCCACCCCGGCTCGGCCGATCTGGTGACGCACGGCCTGACCGCGCTGGGCCCCGGCGGCCGGCTGCGCGACGACCGGTACGGGGGCTGGTACTCGACGGTTGCCGGGCAGACCGACCGCCGCAAGTCGTTCTACCAGCACTGTTTCGTCGTGCTGGCCGCCGCGAGCGCGGTGCTCGCCGGCCACCCGGGCGCCCGCGAGGTGCTCACCGACGCGCTGGACGTCGTCGAGCGGTGGTTCTGGGACGACACGGAAGGGCTGCCCCGGCAGAGCTGGGGCCGGACCTGGACCGGGACCGAGGCCTACCGCGGCGCGAACGCCACCATGCACGGTGTGGAGGCCTTCCTCGCCGCGTACGACGCCGGCGCCGGCCAGTGCTGGCTGGACCGCGCGCTGCGGATGACCGGGCGGGTGGTGCACGGGTTCGCCCGCGCCGCGCACTGGCGCGTCCCCGAGCACTTCGACCCGGGCTGGAACCCGCTGCCCGGGCATCATCGGGAGCGGCCGGCCGACCCGTTCCGGCCGTACGGGGCCACGGTCGGGCACGGCCTGGAATGGGCGCGGCTGTGTCTGCACCTGCGGTCCGCGCTGAGCGAACGGGCTCCGGACTGGTTGCTGGCCGACGCGCGGGCGCTGTTCGCCCGGGCGGCCGCCGACGGGTGGGCGGTGGACGGCGCGGACGGGTTCGTCTACACCACCGACTGGGACGGCAGTCCCGTCGTCCGCGAGCGGATGTCCTGGGTGGCCGCCGAGGCGGTGGCCGCGGCCGGCGTGCTGCACCGGGTCACCGGCGAGCAGGGTTACCAGGCCCGCAAGCGGCTGTGGTGGCGGTACATCCGCGAGCTGGTGGTCGACCCCGGTGGCGCCTGGCACCCCGAGCTCGGACCGGACGGGCAACCGTCGGGCACGGTCTGGGCGGACCAGCCCGAGGTCTACCACGCGGTGCAGGCCACCCTGCTGCCCCGGCTGCCGCTGCGCGGGTCGGTCGCCGCCGCGCTGCGCGAGGCCGTGCGCGACGTAGGGTGAACGGGTGCAGCAACCCCGCCTGGTCGCCTCGGACGTCGACGGCACGTTGCTCGGCGACCACGACGAGCGGCCCAGCGGGCGCACCAAGGTCACCGTCGACCGGGTGCTCGGAGCCGGCGTCCCGTTCGTGCTGGTCACCGGTCGCCCGCCGCGCTGGGTGCCGAGGGTTGCGCGGCACGTCCCGGGCATCCGGTGGGCGATCTGCGCCAACGGCGCGGTGCGGTACGACATCCACGCCGACCGGGTGTGCAGCGCCGCCACGCTGGGCCCGGAGGGGCTGCTCGAACTGGAGGATGCCTGCGCACGGGCCCTGCCCAACGCCTGGCTGGGCGTCGAGCGGGTCGGTGCCAGCGCCTTCGAGGACGCCGACCGGCAGTTCCTGTGCGAGGACGACTACCGGCACGCCTGGGCCGGACCGGACCACATCTCGGTGCCCCGGTCCGCGCTGTTCGAGCGGCCGGCCATCAAGCTGCTGGCCCGCGATCCCGGGATGTCCTCCGACGCCATGGTCGCGGCGCTCGCCCCGCATGTCGGGGACAACATCGAGTTGACCTTCTCCAGCAACAACGGGCTGGTGGAGGCCGCGCCGCACGGGGTGAGCAAGGCCAGCGGGCTGGCGGCGTTGGCCGCCGACCAGGGCGTCGAACAGGCGGACGTGATCGCGTTCGGTGACATGCCCAACGACCTGGCGATGCTGCGTTGGGCCGGGCACGGGGTGGCCATGGGTAACGCGCACCCCGCGGTGCTGGCGGCCGCCGACGAGGTGACCGCGCCGAACACCGAGGACGGCGTGGCCCTGGTGCTCGAGCGCTGGTTCTAGGGCGGCGGGTTCGGATCGCCCGGCCGCCCCCGCGTAGCATCTGGCGCCTATGCTTCTCGACACTCCCCTGCGCCCCGGCCCGGACCCGTCGCGAGCGGCCGAGACCGCCGCGCTCGGTGCGGTGCAGCGACGGTTGGGCCGGCCCCGACTCGTCCGCGTCGCCCGGGGCATGTCGCACTTCGGTGACCACGCCGGCGGCTGGCTGGTGCTCGGCGCGCTCGGCGCGGTGTGCGACCGTCCCCGGCGGCACGAGTGGCTGCGCGCCGGCGCGGCGGTGGCTTTCGCGCACGGCGTCTCGATCGGGGTCAAGCGGGTGGTCCGCCGCCCCCGCCCGGACGACCCGTCGGTCCGGATCCTGGTCAGCACCCCCGGCCGGTTGAGCTTCCCGTCCTCGCACGCCTGCTCCACGACCACCGCCGCGCTGGCCTACGGCGCGCTGCTGGATGCCCGCCCGGCGCGCGGCGCACGCCGCCTCGGCGCGCTGTTGGTGCCGCCGATGCTGCTGTCCAGGCTGGTGCTCGGGGTGCACTTCCCGTCCGACGTACTGGCCGGGTCCGCGCTGGGCGCCGCCGTCGCCGCGCTGGCCGCCCGCCGCCGCACCCGCCGCCCTTCCCGAACGGATCGACCCCGAACGGATCGATCCCGAACGGATCGACCCCGAATGGATCGACGATGACCAGCATCGACTCGGGCACCGACTCCAGCGCCCCGCCGACCGTGGCGCCCCGTAGCCCGGCGAACATCGCCGGCGGGTTGGTCAAGGCGATCCGCCCGCGCCAGTGGGTGAAGAACGTCCTGGTCGTGGCCGCGCCACTGGCCAGCGCCAACCTGACCGAGCTGGCCGTGCTGGGCAAGATCGGCCTGGCGTTCGTGGCGTTCTGCCTCGCCGCGTCCGGGGTGTACCTGATCAACGACTCGGTGGACGTGGCCGAGGACCGGGTACACCCGGTGAAGCGCAACCGGCCGATCGCCGCCGGCGTGGTGCCGGTCGGGATGGCGGTGACCCTGGCCGTCGTGCTGTTCCTCGCCGCGCTCGGGGTGGCCGCGCTCGCCTCGATGCCACTGCTCATCGTGATCGCGGTCTACCTCGTCGTTCAGCTGGGCTACTGCTTCGGGCTCAAGCACCAGCCGGTGATCGACATCTGCATCGTGGCGTCCGGCTTCCTGATCCGGGCGATCGCCGGTGGAGCGGCCACCGGCATCCCGCTGTCCCAGTGGTTCCTGCTCTGCGCCGGTTTCGGCTCGCTGTTCATGGTCGCCGGCAAGCGCTATGCCGAGTTCGTCCTCGCCGAACGCACCGGGGCGAAGATCCGTCGCTCGCTGGAGAACTACTCGGCGTCCTACCTGCGCTTCGTCTGGACCCTCTCGGCCACCGTGTTGATCGCCACGTACTGCCTGTGGGCGTTCGAGATCCGCACCGCGCACGGCAACTCGGTGTGGTCGGTGGTGTCCATCGTGCCGTTCGTGGTGGCGGTGCTGCGCTACGCGGTGGACGTCGACGGCGGCAACGGCGGCGAGCCGGAGGAGATCGCGCTCGGTGACCGGGTGCTGCAGGTACTCGCCGCGCTGTGGCTGGTCCTGCTGGTCATCGCTGTCTACGCCTGAGCGGTCCTCGCCTGAGCCGCTAGGTGCCCGCCCCGACCCGCACGGTGTTCCGGATGGGCCGCGGTACGCGCAGCCGGCGCCGCAGCGCGGCCACCATCATCGCGGTGACGATCACCGGGGCGACCACCTGAGCGGCGACGGCGGCCGCGAGCGGGGAACCGGGAAGCACCAGCAGCACCGCGAACACCACGGTGCCGACCGCCCAGGCCAGGGTGGTGGACCGGTTGTGGCCGAGCGCGACCAGCGCCGGCGACAGTACCTGGGCGGCTATCATCGCCACGGTGCCCGCACCCAGCAGCATCGCCACCGACGCCGGCAGCCGCACCGGGGCGTCGAAGCACAGCTGCGCGGCCCACGGCCCGACCAGCCCGGCCAGCGCCACCCCGGGCAGCCCCACCGCGAGCACCCCGAGCAACGAAACCCGGACCTGCCGGCGCAGCTCGGCCCGGTCGGCCCGCTCGGCGGCGGCGGCCAGCCGGGGCAGCAGCATCGCCTGTACCGGGGCGACCAGCAGCACCGGGATCCGGGCCAGCACGAACAGCGACACGAAGCTCGCGGCCAGCGCGGCCTGCCCGGGATCGGTGCCCAGCCGCGAGGTGAGCACCACCGGCCCCAGGTTGGCCACCACCAGGGTCAACCCGGACGCCCCGGCGAGCAGCCCGACCTGGCCGGCCATCCGGGCGGCGGGATGCGGCGGTCCGGGAAGCGTGTCGAGGTCTCCGTCGCGCGGGCCGGCCAGGGTCAGCACGGCACTGACCGCCAGGCCGAACCCGAAGACCAGCCCGTACCAGCCGGCGTCGGTCACCCCCGCCGCGACCAACCCGACGCACGCGCCCGCGCGGGCCACCCCCTCCAGGCCCATGCCGGCGGCGTACCAGCCGTAGCGGCGCTGCCCGGCGTGCGCCCCGCGCAGCAGATAGCCGGCCGCCGCGCCCCACACCGCGAACACCGCCGCGCCGAGCAGCACCCACGACCCGCCGAACACCCTCGGCACCAGCACCGGGGAGAGCGCGAGCACGCCGAGGGTGGTCAACGCGGCCAGCCCGGCACTCACCGTCGCGGCGCTGCGCAGCACCGGCGTCCAGCCCAGGCCAGCGGCGAGCCGGCCGGAGACCTCGCGGGTGGTCTGCTGCTCGACGGCGACGAAGATGCCCGGCCCGACGATCGACACCAGCAGGTACAGCGACCCCACCGCCGCGAAGTCGGCCGGCGTGAGCGCGTGCCCGGCCAGCGCCAGCACCGCGTAGGCCGACAGCGCGATCAGCGCCAGGCCGGCGCCGACCGGCCCGATCCCGCCGGTGCCGGGCAGCTTCATCCGTAGGTTCACACCGCGTGGGTTCACGTACAGCCGTACACGGCGCGCAGGTAGACCTCGGTGCGGGCCGACCCGATGATCCCCGCGCCCATCCGGTTCATCATGTACGACACGGTCATCCGCCGGTCGAGGTCCATCACGATCATCGAACCACCCCAGCCGCCCCAGAAGCAGATCCGCCCCTCCGGGATGTACGGCACGCTGTCCAGCTGGGGCAGCGCAAACCCGATGCCCCAGCGCAGCGGCAGCCCGAGCACCAGGTCGACGCCGTTCGCCTGCTCCTCGAAGATCAGGTCGATGGTCTTCGGCGAGAGCAGCCGCACGCCGTCCACCTCGCCGTCCAGCGCGATGGCCGACAGCATCCGGGCCACCGACCGGGCGTTGCCGTGCCCGTTCGCGGCGCCGATGTCCGCGCCGCGCCAACCCGAGGTGCCGGCCACCGCGGCGTGCGGTGCAGGCCCGGTCAGGGTCCGGACCATCGGGCTGTCCGGGTCCAGCGCGGCCAGGTCGAACGGCAGCGGCGGCGGCGCCACCAGGTCGGCGATCCGGGAGCGGTCCTGCTCGCGGGCGCCGATCCGGAAGTCCGCGCCGAGCGGCCCGGCGATCTCCTCGGTGACGAACTGGCGCAGCGTCTTGCCGGTGACCCGCCTGATCACCTCGCCGAGCAGGTGGCCCATGCTCAGCGCGTGGTAGCCCGAGGCGCTGCCCGGCTCCCACCACGGCGCCTGCGCGGCCAGCCGGGCGCAGGAGGTGTCCCGGTCGTAGATGTCCTCGACCGCGACCGGCTGCTCCCATGCGGAGACCCCGGAGGTGTGCGAGAGCAGGTGCCGGACCAGCACCCCCTGCTTGCCTCCTCCGGCGAACTCCGGCCAGTAGTCGGCGACCGGGGCGTGCACGTCGAGCAGGCCGCGGTCGACCAGCATCAGGGTGGCCAGGCTGGTGACCGTCTTGGTGGAGGACCAGACGTTGGTGATGGTGTCGTGCTGCCAGGGCAGGGTCCGGTCCGGGTCGCGGTGCCCGCCCCAGAGGTCCAGCGCGGGTTCGCCGTCGAGGTCGACGAAGATCGAGACGCCGAGCTCCTCGCCCAGCGCCAACTGCTCGCGCAGCGCCTCGCGCACCGGCTCGAACCGTTCGGTGCAGCTGCCGTGCACCTCGGGTGCGCCCACCGCCCGCCTCCTCGCCGTGCCCGACCCGCTGGATCGGGCGAATCATAGGAGCGCACCGCCGCGCGCCGATCAGGGGATCGGCTCGGCCGTGCACTCCGCCGCCGAGGTACCCGTTGCCGCAGCGGTCTGCACACACCGCTCCAGATCGTTCAGCGTGCGGGTGGGGCTGGGATGGATCTCGGCCCAGCCGTTGGACCGGCGCTGGTCGGTGCTGACCCGGTAGGCGTCCCGGGCCAGCGGCGTGTCCAGCACCAGCACCTCCAGCCGCCGCTCGGCGGGTACGTCGCGGACCCGCGCGCTCAGCTGCAGCACCGACCGCGAGCGCAGCACCTGCCCGTGGATGCCGCCGCGGAAGGCCTGCCAGGTGGCGTCCCGGGTACCGGCGAACGGGGAGCCGGCCCACAGCACCGCCGCGACCGGTGCCTCGGTGATCCCGTCGCGGATCACCGGCTGGCGCAGGCACGGGTACTGGAACGCGATCTGCCAGCCCAGCGCCACCGGGCCGGCCGGCAACCGGGTGTCCAGCAACTCGCGCAGCGGTACCAGCGGCTGCACCGCGGGCGCGGCGAAGGCCAGCCAGCCACCGGGTCCGGCACTGTTGTCCACCGCGTGCAGCCGCACCAGCTCGGCCTCGGCCGGCGGTT
>JAJCYC010000282.1 GCA_029263115.1 Pseudonocardia sp.
GGTGGTGATGTCGTCGCCGGCCACGCCGCCGACGTGGAAGGTACGCATGGTCAGCTGCGTACCGGGCTCACCGATCGACTGGGCGGCCACGATGCCGACCGCCTCGCCGACGTCCACCAGCTTGCCGGTGGCCATCGAGCGCCCGTAGCACATCGAGCAGATCCCGCTGGCGGAAGCGCAGGTCAGCGCACTCCGCACCTTGATCGTCCTGACACCCGCCTTCACCAGCCGGGCCAGCGCCGGGTCGCCCAGGTCATCGCCCTTACCGATCAGCAGGTTGCCGTCGGCGTCGCGGATCTCCTCCTGCGAGCAGCGCGCGTACACGCCGGTGCGCAGGTACCGGTGCGCGATCCGGGCACCGCCGGCACCTTCCTCGGTGACCGGCATGACGATGTTGCGCTCGGTGCCGCAGTCGACCTCGCGGACGATCACGTCCTGGGACACGTCCACCAGCCGCCGCGTGAGGTACCCGGAGTCGGCCGTCCGCAGTGCGGTGTCGGCCAGACCCTTGCGGGTGCCGTGCGTGGAGATGAAGTACTCCAGCACGCTCAGGCCCTCGCGGAAGTTGGACTTGATCGGGCGCGGGATGTACTCGCCCTTCGGGTTGGCCACCAGGCCCTTCATCCCGGCGAGCTGCCGGACCTGGGCCATGTTGCCGGCCGCGCCGGACTGCACGATGGTCGGAATCGGGTTGTCGGCGGGGAAGTTCGCCTCCATCGCCTTGGCCACCTCTTCGGAGGCCTGGCTCCAGATCTTGACCATCTCGTCGTTGCGCTCCTGGTGGGACAGCGCACCGCGGCCGTACCGCTTGTTGATCTGCTCGGCCTTGGCCTCGTACCCGTCGAGGATCTCCTGCTTGTTCGGCGGCACGATGACATCGGAGATGGCGATCGTGACACCGGAGCGGGTGGCCCAGTAGAAGCCGGCGTCCTTGAGCCGGTCCAGCGTCTGCGCGACCTCGGTCATCGAGTACCGCTCGGCCAGCTCGTTGACGATCGCGGCCTGGCGCTTCTTGGGCAGCGCGTCGTTGATGAACGCGTAGTCCGGCGGCAGCAGCTCGTTGAACAGCACCCGGCCCAGGGTGGTCTCGGCCAGCCACGGCTGGCCCTGTTGCCAGCCGCGCTCGGCGAGCTCGGCGGCCAGCGCGGCCGGCGGGGTCGCGTCGATCAGCCGGATCTTGCACATGGCCTGCAGGTGCAACGACTTGCGGTCGTAGGCCATCACGGCTTCGGCCGGCGAGGAGAACGCCTGGCCCTCACCGTGTGCGCCTTCGCGGTGCCGGGTGAGGTGGAACAGCCCGGTGACCATGTCCAGACGCGGCATGGCCAGCGGACGGCCGGAGGCCGGCGAGAGGATGTTGTTCGACGACAGCATCAGGATCCGCGCCTCGGCCTGGGCCGCGGCGGACAGCGGCAGGTGCACCGCCATCTGGTCACCGTCGAAGTCGGCGTTGAACGCCTCGCAGACCAGCGGGTGCAGCTGGATGGCCTTGCCCTCCACCAGCTGCGGCTCGAAGGCCTGGATGCCCAGCCGGTGCAGCGTGGGCGCCCGGTTCAGCATCACCGGGTGGCCCGCGATGACCTCTTCCAGGACGTCCCACACCTGGGAACGGCCGCGCTCCACCATCCGCTTGGCGGACTTGATGTTCTGCGCGTGGTTGAGGTCGACCAGCCGCTTCATCACGAACGGCTTGAACAGCTCCAGCGCCATCTGCTTGGGCAGGCCGCACTGGTGCAGCTTCAGCTGCGGGCCGACCACGATGACCGAACGGCCGGAGTAGTCCACCCGCTTGCCCAACAGGTTCTGCCGGAACCGCCCCTGCTTGCCCTTGAGCAGGTCGGACAGCGACTTGAGCGGGCGGTTGCCCGGGCCGGTGACCGGCCGGCCGCGACGGCCGTTGTCGAACAGCGCGTCGACGGCCTCCTGCAGCATCCGCTTCTCGTTGTTGACGATGATCTCGGGCGCGCCGAGGTCGATCAGCCGCTTGAGCCGGTTGTTCCGGTTGATCACCCGGCGGTACAGGTCGTTCAGGTCGGAGGTGGCGAACCGGCCACCGTCGAGCTGCACCATGGGGCGCAGGTCCGGCGGGATGACCGGGACGCAGTCCAGCACCATGCCCTGCGGGTTGTTACCGGTGGTCTGGAACGCCGCGACCACCTTCAGCCGCTTGAGCGCGCGCAGCTTCTTCTGCCCCTTGCCGCTGCGGATGGTCTCCCGCAGGTTCTCCGCCTCGGCCGGGATGTCGAAGGTCTGCACCAGCTTCTGGATCGCCTCGGCGCCCATGCAACCGGTGAAGTAGTCGCCGTACCGGTCGTAGAGCTCCCGGTAGAGCATCTCGTCGGCGATCAGCTGCTTGACGGCCAGCTTGGTGAACGTCGTCCAGATCTCGTCGAGCCGGTCGAGCTCGCGCTGCGCGCGGTCGCGCAGCTGGCGCATCTCCCGCTCGCCGCCCTCCTTGACCTTGCGGCGGACGTCGCTCTTGGCACCCTCGGCCTCGAGCTCCGCCAGGTCGGCCTCGAGCTTCTGCGCGCGGGCCTCCAGGTCGGCGTCGCGGCGCTGCTCGACCCGCTTGCGCTCCACGCCCATCTCGTTCTCGAGCGTGGAGAGGTCGTTGTGCCGCTGGTCGGTGTCGACGCTGGTGATCACGTACGCCGCGAAGTAGATGATCTTCTCGAGATCCTTCGGGGCGAGGTCGAGCAGGTAACCCAGCCGGCTGGGCACACCCTTGAAGTACCAGATGTGGGTGACCGGCGCGGCCAGCTCGACGTGGCCCATCCGCTCGCGGCGGACCTTGGTCCGGGTCACCTCGACGCCGCAGCGCTCACAGATGATGCCCTTGAACCGG
>JAJCYC010000283.1 GCA_029263115.1 Pseudonocardia sp.
CATCCACATCGACGTCGCAGTCACCTGGCAGCGCGCCAGCGCCGGAGACTGGACCACCTACGCCGCCGACGTCAGCCGCCGGGGGACCACGTCATGAGACAGGGCATTCAGACAGTTCCAATATCCGACGTCGCCAGAGCTCCGGTCGCTCCCGGAACGCACCGCGGGCACCGGTCGCTGGACCGTCACGGCCACGAGCGTGTGGACGGTGATCTGGTCGGGAGTGAGCGGCGGCGTCCCGGTCGATGGCCAGCAGACCGTGCGCGTGTCGGCCGACACCTCACTGGCAGTCGGTGAAGTCCAGGTACTCGTCGATGGCGGTGGTGACCGATGACCACGACCCTTCCCCGCACCGTCGAGCGCGCCGATCCGGCACCGCGGCCGTTGCGGCGCCGACGCTCGTCGCGCCTGCTGCTGCTCGCCGTCGTGCTCGCCGTGGCCGGTGCATTCCTCGCCGCCTACGCCTATCGCGGCGCAGTGGTCCGTGAGGGAGTGGTCGCGATCGCTCATCCCGTGCCGTTCGGCGCGGTCGTCCAGATCGCCGATCTCCGCGAGGTGCAGCTCCCCTCGGACACCGGGCTCGTCACGGTGGCCTGGCGCGACGTCGGCACGGTGGTGGGCCTGCTCGCGGCCACCGATCTGCGGGCAGGCCAGACGGTGACGCCCGATTCCGTGACCGGGAGCCGCAGCCCGGCTCCCGGTGAGGCGGTTGTGGGGCTCTCCGTCGAGGCGGGCCGGGTCCCGTCGTCGCCGTTGGCGGCGCGGGACGAGGTGCTGGTGATCACCGGTGGTGGGAGTCCGCCGAGACGGGCGACGATCGTGCGGGCGGGCGAGGCCGATGTGTCCGGACGGCGCAGCATCGACGTCCTCGTTCCGCAGGCCGCCGCCGAGGAGCTGGCCCTGGCGTCCGTCGAGGACCGTGTGGCGGTCGTACTCGTGGGTCGGGGGTGAGCGGCATGCTGGTTGGGTTGGTATCGGCGAAAGGCAGTCCGGGCGTGACGACCTCGACGCTCGCGCTGGCCTCTGTCTGGCCGCAGACTGCGTTGGTTCTGGAAGCCGATCCGTTCGGTGGGGACATTCCGGCCGGGCTCGGCGACGGTGAGTGGCCGTCGGCGGCCGGGCTGGCGGAGGTGGTCGTCGACCTACGTTCGACCGGCTTGGACGAGGCGTTGTACCGTCGGGTACACCGGCCAGCACCGCACGCCCCGCCCGTACTCGCCGGGTTGGGCTGCGTCGGGCAGGCGACGAGTGTGCCGTGGTCGCGGCTGGGCTCGGCGTTGGCCCGGCTGATCGGAGCCGACGTCGTGGCCGACTGCGGCCGGTTCGCGGCGGCCGACGGGGTCGCCCCTCTGCTGCGCGAGTGTGATGCGCTGGTGCTGGTCACCGCGTCCTCGTTGCGGGCTGTCCGCGCTGCCGCACGGATCGCGCCGCTGCTCCGGGAGGAGCTGGCCGTCGGGCCGGACGACCCGCGGGTGTCATTGCTGGTCATCGATGCGGACGAGCCGTACCCGGCAGCCCAGATCGCCGCGGCATGCCGGCTGCCGCTGCTGGGCGAGCTCCCGGACGATCCGCGGGCGGCTGCAGTGTGGAGCGACGGCGCTCGCCCGTGGCGGGCCTTCACGCGCAGTCCACTGCAGCGCGAGGCGCGCCAAATCGCCACCAGGATCGCGGCAATCGGTGGGCGCGCGCGAGGTGCGGCATGACGCGACCCGTGAACGGGGTGCCACGTCGGGCACAGGTGGATCACGACCTGGCCCGAGGTATCCATGCCGCGGTCGTGCAGCGGCTGGCCGAGACACCCAATCGGGATCGGCTCAATCCGGCCGATCAGCGTCAGCTCGTTCTGGCCTGGGTGCAGGCCGAGCTCGACGTCGAGGCGCGGCGGCGGGTCGCGAACGGCCAGGCGCAGCTCACTCAGGACGGTGAGCGCGCGGTCGTCCGCGCGGTGGAGAACGCGGTGTGGGGCCTCGGACGCATCCAGGAACTGCTCGACGTCCCCGACGTGGAGGACATCCACATCAACGGCTGCGACGTACCGGTGCTGCGGATGACCGACGGATCGATCCGCGCCGCCGACGGCCCGATCGCCGACACCGACGCCGACCTGGTGCAGCAACTGCAGTACATCGGGGCGAACCACGGCAGCTCGGAGAAGGCGTTCTCGCCGGCCCAGCCTTGTCTGAACATGCAGCTGCCCGACGGGTCCCGGCTGGCCGCGATGCGGGAGGTGGTGGCGCGCCCGGTCGTGACCATCCGCAAGCACCGGCTGGTCGATGTGCGGCTGCGCGACCTGGTGCGGCTCGACACGATCTCGGGAACCCTGGCGCGGTTCCTTGCCGGTCTCGTCACCGCTCGCCGGAGCATCCTCGTCACCGGGATGCCCGCATGCGGGAAGACGACGCTGTTACGTGCTCTGGCCCGGGAGATCGACCCGCGCGAGCGGTTCGCGACCCTGGAGACCGAGTTCGAGCTGAACCTGCATCGCCTCCCGAACCGGCCCCCGCTGCTCTACGCCGCGGAGTGCCGTTCCGGCTCCACCGAGCGTGACCCGGCGACGGGGCGCCCAGCCGGGGAGATGACGCTGTCGGACCTGCTGCACCAGACGTTGCGGATGTCGGTGACCAGGGTGATCGTCGGCGAGGTCCGGGGCGCGGAGGCGTTGCCGATGCTGGAGGCGATGAACGCCGGGATGCCGGGCTCGATGTGCACGCTGCACGCCGGGTCCGCGGCGGAGGCGTTCGAGCGGTTGGTCACCGCGACGATGAAGGGTGCCGGGTCCGGGTGGTCGGACGCGTTCGTGGCCCGCCTGGCCGCGCAGGGCATCGACTACGTCGTCCACCTTCGGCACACCGCCGTGGTGCCCGGCGGGCGGCGGACCCGGTTCGTGTCCGAGGTCGCCGAGGTGACCTCGGTCGGGGAGAACGGCGGTGTCGCGATGAACCGGGTCTTCGCCCCCGACCCCAACGGCGATCCGCGGGCGGTGTTCCAGCTGCTCCCGCAGAACCGGCGGCCCTTCGAGGAAGCGGGCGTCGATCTGGGATTCCTGCGCGACGCGAGCGGGTGGGCCCGATGACGCTCGGCACGCTGGCTGCCGCGACAGCCGGAGCATGCCTCGCCCTCGGGGCCATGCTGATCGTCGTCGCGATCCGCGGACGACCACCGGAACCACGCATGCCCGCCGCGCCCGCGCCGCCGTGGCTGCAGCGACTCCGCCAGGCGTGGGCCACGATGGGCGACCCGGCTCGGTCGCGGACCGATCGCCGGCGCCGCGCTATGGGCTGGGTGGCGGCGGGAACCGTCGTGTGGGGCATGACCGGGTGGCCGGTCGCGGGCGTTGCGACCATCCTGGCCGGGCTGTGGCTGCCGTGGCTGCTGGGCTCGGCCCGCGTGGTGCAGGAGCGGATCGCCACGCTCGAAGCGCTGGAGAGCTGGTGTCGCCGGATGGCCGACACCCTCACCGGCGGCGGGGCGATCGGGCTCGCCCAGGCGATCACCACGACAGCCGGCCGCGTCGACGGACCGATCTCCGACGCGGTGCGCACCCTGGCCCGCCGCCTGCAGACCGAGCAGGGCCATCCCGCCACAGCGCTGCGCGAGTTCGCCGACGCGGTCGACGACCGCACCGGCGACACCGTGGCCGCTGCGCTTCTGCTGGCCCTGCACCAGCAGAGCAGCGGCATCGCCGAGGTACTGCGACAGCTCGCTGACGGTGTCGCCCGCGACGTCCGCGCCCGCCGCGAGATCGAGGCGGCCCGGGCGGAGTCTCGGCAGTCCATCCGCATCCTCCTGATCATCCAGGCCGGCCTACTCGTCCTGCTCGCGGTCGTCCCGACGTTCGCCGCGCCCTACAGCACCCCTGCTGGTCAGGTGGTGATGGCGGTGCTGCTCGCCGGCACGGGCGGGCTGCTGGTGTGGATGCGCCGCCTGTCGCTCGGTCGGCCCGCCCCGCGCTTTCTCACTAAAGCTGGAGAGTTCGCGAAAACCGAAGGGGCGACTGCTGGGAACTCGTTGGTGGGGCTGCCGTGATGCTGTCAGGTCGGGCCTTGGGTTCGCGAACCGGACGCGTCGGTGTCGGCGCGGTCGAGGTCCGGGGAGGGGTTG
>JAJCYC010000284.1 GCA_029263115.1 Pseudonocardia sp.
GCTGGCCGCCACGCTGCTGATCTCCAACATGGTGCAGCTGTCGGCCTACTCACGGCGGACCGAGGTCGGGGTGATGCGGCTGGTCGGCGCCACCCGGTGGTACACCCAGCTGCCGTTCCTGCTGGAAGCGGCGGTCACCGGGCTGGTCGGTACCGCGCTGGCGGTGGCCAGCCTGCTGCTCGGCAAGTCGCTGTTCTTGGACGACGCGATCTCCAACGGCTTCGGCGACGGGGTGATCCCGGTGATCGGTTACGGCGACATCCTGGCGGTCTCGCCGTGGCTGTTCCTGCTCGGCGTCGGCATCGCCTCGGTCACCGGCTACGTGACGCTGCGGTTGTACGTGCGGCTGTAGCCGGCTTCGTGTGCGTCGGGCAGCTGGCGGGTCTACTCCTCGTCCTCGTCCTCGTCCTCGTCCTGGTCGTCGCTCCCACCGTCGCGGGCGCCGGCGTCGAAGCCCGGCACCCCGGCGGCAGGCAGCCCCTGGTGCAGGGGTGTCATTGCGGCGAACCACGTCCGGGCCGGAGTGGTGCCGCCGAAGAGGGTGCCGTCGGAACACAGTCGTGGCGGGTTACCAGCGCACACCGGCCGGGGTGATCCACCGTCGGACCAGGTCATCACCGCGCCGGCGTACTGCGGCGTGGCGCCGACGAAGCCCGCAGACAGGTGCCGCTGGGTGGTGCCGGTCTTGCCGATCATCGGGCGCTCCCAGCCGGCGGCGGAAGCGGCGGCGGATGCCGTGCCGGCGGTGTGGTCGTTGGACAGGCCGGCGGCCAGGGTGCCGGCCAGGTCCTGGGGCACCGCCTGCTCGCACGGCCGGCTGGTGATGGGGACCGGGTGGCCCCGGCGGTCGGTGACCGCCACGATCGGGTCCGGTGGACACCAGGAGCCGCCGCTGATCACGGTGGCCGCCACGTTGGCCAGTTCCAGCGGGATGGTCGGCACCGGACCCAGGGTGAAGGACGCTCGTTCCTCGGCCTGGATCGCCTCACCCGCCGTCCGGCCCGGGATGTCGCTTGGTTGCGCGAGGGTCTCCCGCAGGCCGAGCCGACGGGCCATCTCCACCACCGCGTCCACCGAGCCGAGTCGGTCGAGCAACGCCAGGAACGACGTGTTCGGCGACAGCGCCAGCGCGCGACCCAGCGTCACAGTGCCGGAGGCGCCACTTGCGCCGGTGACGGTGTAGGGCTCGGAGCCGTTGGTGAACTCAGCCGAGGTGTAGCGCTCCGGCGCCGGCAGCGCCGTCTCCAGGCCGAGCCCGGCCTGCAGTGCGGCGGCGGCGGTGAATATCTTGTAGATCGAGCCGGCACCGTGCGGCACCGGCGCCGTGGGCAGCGGGTAGGTCGACTGCCCTACGGACAGGTCCGGGCCCAACTCCCGGTTGGCGGCCAATGCGAGCACCCGGCGGGAGTCCCGGTCCGGGGCCACGATGGCGATCGCGTTGGCGATGCCCTCGGTCGAGCGCACCGGGACCTGCCGAGCGGCGGCACGAGCGGCGGTCTCGGCGGCTTGGCGGTCCATCGTGGTGCGCACCGTGTATCCGCCGGCGCGCAACTCGCTGCGGTCGAGGCCGTGCGTGGCCAGGTAGTCCACCACGTGGCGGCAGAAGAAGCCGGTACCCGCGTCGGCACCGAAGCAACCCTCCTGGGTAGCCACGACCGGACGCGTGAGCCCGAGGCCCGCCGAACGGGCGACTGCGGCCTCGTCGGGGGAGATGGAACCGACATCGGCCATCGCGGCCAGCACGAGCTCCCGGCGTGCCGTCGCGGCGGCTGGATTCTGCACAGGGTCGAACGTCGTGGGCGCCTTCACCATCCCGGCGAGCAACGCCGCCTGCGGAAGGGTCAGCGCCGCCGGGGTGGTGTCGAAGAAGGTCCGTGCTGCGGCGGAAATGCCGTACGCACCCTGCCCGAAGTAGACGGTGTCGAGGTAGCGGGCGAGGATGTCCTGCTTGTTCATGCGGGACTCCAGCGCCACCGCGACGGCGATGTCCCGCACCTTGCGCGCCACCGTGTCGGCGACCGCGGCGACCCGCTCCCGAGGGCCGTCCGCTGTGTAGAGACGGTGGTTGCTGGCGTACTGCATGGTGATGGTGGAGGCGCCCTGCCCGTCGAGCGGGTTGCCGCTGGTGAACAGGTTCTCCAGCAGCGCGCGTCCGGTGCCGATCACATCGACGCCGTCGTGGTCGAAGAATCGCCGGTCCTCGATGGCGACGATTGCCGCCTTCATCGTGTCCGCGATCTCCGCCGGCTCGGTCGGCCGGCGGTTCTGCTCGAACAGCCGGGCAATCGGTCGCCCGTCGGCGTCGGTGATCACCGTGGCCAGCGGGGTGGCGGCATCGCTGGGCATCACGTATGGACCAGGTGCCGCCGCAACCCGGGCCAGCCCCATGATCGGTACGACCAGGAGCGCGACGAGCACTGCGGCGGCCAGCAACACAGCGGTCAGCGCCCGCCCGGCAAGCCGGGCGGGCGGGGTGGGCGGACAGGTGGATGGTGGGAGCCGACGCACGCCCGGTCAGACCACGCCGGACCGGGTGCGGGGGCGCACCGCGCGCAGCAGCCGGGCCACGACCGCGGCCACGACCAGCCAGAAGATCGCGGCCAGACCGTAGCCCACCACGATAGTGAGCTTCGGGTCGTCCAGGATGAAGAGCCGTTCGAACCACAGGGTCAACGGGCCGGAGTACTCGGCGAAGAATCGCGTCACCGCGTTGGCCGGGTTGGCCTCGAAGACGGTGAGCAGCGCGTGGCCGGCGAGCAGCACGGCGAACGTCGCCCCGACCAGCCTCACCAACCGGGCCACGAGGTCGATCGCCTTGCCTGCTCCATTACCTGCCCGGGCGCCGAGCCTGCGGCCCGAACTGGTCGGCGGTGGGTCGTCGTGAGGGGTCGTCGACATCTCCTTGGCGGTCATGCTCTCGGGTGCCCGGCGGGGTCTCCAGGAAACGTTCCGTTACCGGACTGTATTCACCTCGTCTCGTTGTTGAGTCGTTCAATCGGGCGGGTGTCGCACGTTCGGGGGACGTAGGGGGTCCCGCGTGGCGATCTTCTATCGACCCTGATTCGTTGGCCGGGCCGAGGTCACGTTGACCCGGCACCCGCTGGACCCGGTGTGGTGCCGCGATCGACGTGACCCGTGATCCCGTCGTGGGGTCGACCGGCCCAGCCAAATAGGAGCGAGCGCCATGAGTGCCTTCGACAACGCACCGACCGTGTCACGTCTCGTGGCCGGGGCGGTCTGCCTGGTCGCCTTGGCGGCCGTGCTGGGCGGCTGCGGGTCACCCGAGCCCATATCGCCGCCGCCGTCGCCGAGCCCGCCGCCGACGCCCGCGGTACCCCGCGATGACGACGGGGTGACCACCGCTGCGGACATATTCGGTCCCCGGTGCACAGATGGCACGCCACCGGCGAGTGACCGACCGGTGGCGGAGGCGGTCGCGGCCAACCCCCGGCTCACCCAGTTCGCGGGCGCGCTCGACAAGGCCGAACTGACGGGCCGGCTCAACAGCATGGGCGCTGTGACGGTGCTGGCGCCCACCGACGAGGCGTTCGCCGCCTACCGCGCCCGGATCGGCGAGGACCGGTACAGTGCGTTGATAGCCGACCAGGCCGGGCTCGCTGACGTGCTGTCCTACCATGTGATCGCCCGACGGTACGATCGGGACGGTCTGCTGGCCGCGCCCCGGGGCTTGGCCACCTTGTACGGCGGTACCGTGCAGATCGATTCCGCTGGAGACACGGTCACTGTGACCGACGGGGCCGACGGTGCCGCCACCGTGGTGTGCGGCAACCTGCCGACCGGCAATGCCACCGTGTTCCTGGTCGACAAGGTCCTGAGCGCTGCTGCGCCGGGCCAGATCGTCGGAGGCGTTCGGTGATCCGCTCTTGCCGCCGGGCCGCCCTGGCCGCATCCCTGCTGCTGGTCGCCGCGACCGCCGCCTGCGGTGAGTCCGCGTCCGGGCCGGCGTCGGGGCCCCGACCGGTCGCTACCGGTGAGACCCCAGGCGAGGCCCTGGAGGCACGGGCGTTCGGCCCGATGTGCCACCAGCTACCCGTGGGTGCCAAGCCGGGTGGCTTCTACGATCTCAGCACCCGGCCGGTGGCCTCGGCGGCGGCGAAGAGCGCGTTCACCTGGCGGCTCACCGTTGCACTGCGCGCGGCCGGCTTGGCCGAGGCGCTCGATCAGCTCCCGGACGCGACCGTGTTCGCGCCCTACGACAATGCGTTCGACGAACTGCGGGACGAGCTCGGGGCGCAGCGGTACGCCGCGCTGCTGGCGGACAAGAACGGGCTGGCCGAGTTGTTGCGTCACCACGTGATCGGCCAGCGTTACGACCGGGCCGGGCTGCTCGCCGCAGGATCGGTGCCCACCCTCGCCGGCGGCCAGTTGACCATCACCCAGGAGGGTGGCGAGATGGTGATCACCGATGGATCAGGCGCGGCGAGCTATGTGCTCTGCGGGGACATCCGCACCGCGAACGCGAACGTGTACCTGGTGCACGAGGTGTTGCTGGCCGCCCGACCGGACCTCCAGACGAGGAGGGGCTGACGTGGTCGCGGCGCGAACGGCGTCCCGGAGTCCGGTGGCATCGATCTCACGTCGTTGTCCCGCAACTGTCGTGCGCTCGCGTGTAGGACTGGTGCTCGGCGTGGTGGCGCTGGCGATGGCGATGGCCGCGCACGACCCACCAGCGGCGACTGCCGCTCCGGCCGCTGCCGTGAGCCGCACCGTGCAGCTCGGCACGAACGGCAGCCCGACCGGTCCCACCAAGGTCATGTACAGCTGCTCGGGGCGGTCACCAGTGTGCGGCCCGCAGATCGCGCCCACGGGGCGTTGGGCCACGACCCTGACCGTGCCCGTCGAGACGACGGTGTGGATACACGCCGAGAACACCCGGCCTGATGCCTCTGGAACCACTCCCGACTGCTGGATCTCCGACCAGGCGGGAAAGCAGACCTACATCCAGAGCAGCAGCGGCATCTGTGTCTTCCAGACGGCCCCGCTGCCCCTCCCGCCGGCTCCACCCTCAGGTCGGTGAGGGCGCCGTGCAACGGGTCCGACGCGTTGAGTGGGTGTGTCGTGGCGAGGGCGACGTTCCCTCCTGGCGGATCGCCGGCGTGCGGACCGGTGTGCACTGCACTCGAGCGCTGCTGATCTCAGGGGTGCGCCCGCGCATCCCTGAGATCACCTGAGATCAGCAGCGCAAGAAGGTGCGGATCAGCCGCTACGGGCGACCGCATCCGAGAGTGCCGCAGGACGCGGTCGCAGACGGCGCCCCGGCCAGCCGCTGGTTCGACCTACCAGTGAGATCATCGCCGGGACCAGCAGGGCACGTACCACGAACACGTCGAGCAGCACGCCCACGGCCATCGCGAAGCCGAGTTCCTGGAACGGGGCCACCGGGATCAACGCGACGAAGGCGAAGCTCGCGGCCAGGGCGATGCCGGCGACTCCAATGGCGCGGTTGGTCCGGGGCACGGCATACGCGAGCGCATCGGGCAGTGGCCTGGTCCGGGCGACGTCCCAGATATGACCCACGCTGAAGATGTTGTAGTCCGAGCCCAGCGACACCAGCAGGACGCCGGCGGCGAAGGGCACGTAGAACACCAGGCCGTCCTGGTCGAGCGCACCCTGGAAGAACAACGTGGTCAGCCCCATGGCTGCGGCCACCGCGAGGAAGCTGGAGGCCAGCAGGTACAGCGGGGCCACCAGTGCCCGCAGGAACAGCACCAGCAGGAACAGGTCGACCAACGCCACCGCCAGCGCCACCCGGCCGATGTCCGCACGGGCGGAATCCGCCAGACTCAGCCCCAGCGCGGTGTCGCCGGCGTAGGCCACGGTCGATCCCGCCATTCCTGCTCCGACCAGCAGCTCAGGAACCTGGTCCCGCAGCGCACGCAGGTCGTCGACCGCGCTCGCCCCAAGTGGATCGGCGTCGAACACCACCAGGTAGCGGACCGTGTCGCCGCCGGGACCGATGAACAGCTGGGCCTGCACCAGCTGGGAGAGCCGGGACTCCAGCAGCCGCAGCGGGTCGGGCACGCTGGCCGGGCCCAGCACGCCGGCGACACCGGGCTGGGCCTCCAGCAGACGCTGAAGCTCGGCCAGCGAGGCGGCGTCAGCGGCTATCCCGGGCTTCGACACGATGACACTGGTCGGCGACAACGCACCCTTGGCGAAACCTTCGGCGGCGGCCTCGGCAGCCACCCGGACCGGATTGTCGGACGGCAGCGAACTGGCCGGGGCCACCGCGTCGTTGACCCACACCAGCGGAGCCGCTGCCATCACCAGAACACCGGCCACCACCGCCGCCACCACTCCCGCCCGCCACCGTCGGGCGACGAGCCGGACCACCAGGCTGGAGCGCGGCCGTTGCGGCGGGACCAGGCCGGCGTCCACGGAGCCGGCGCTCGGGAACCGGCGGGGCCAGAAGACCCAGCGCCCGAAGATGGCCAGCAGAGCGGGCACCAGCGTCACCGACACGACGAGCCCGGCGAACACGGTGATGGCCAGACCAGGCCCGAAGGCTTTGAAGATTCCGGTCTGGGCGACGGATAAGGCGAGCACCCCGGCGGCCACGGTCAGACCGGCCACCAGGACTGTGGGCAGGTACTCGGCCACGGCGTCCCGGGCGGCCCGTTTGGCGGATGCGCCATCCCGCAGCCGGCCTTCCAACCCGGAGAGGAAGAAGATCGCGTAGTCGGTGGTGATGCCGAGCACCAGCGCCACGAGCACCGGCTGCAACTGCCCCGGGGCGCTGAAGCCGATCAGCTGCGCGCTGTAGCCGACCATCCGGTCCGCCAGCACGTACCCGCCACCAGCGGCCACCAGCGTGACTGCCGGGGCGAGCACGGAGCGGAAGGTCAACCCGATGATGAGCGCGATGGCCAGCACCGCGCCCAACTCGACCCAGGGCAGCCACTCCTGCACGAGTTCGCCCTGCTCGACCTGCACCGGGATCGTCCCGGTCACCCCGACCAGGTGGTCGTCCGGGCGGTCGATCGACGCGGCGTACTCCTCGGCTATGCGTACCTGCTCACCGAAGTTGGCGCCGGGATCGGCGTACAGGTAGGTGATCGCGGTGGTGCTCGCCCCGCTGCCGGCCAGCGCGGAGCCGGGGGCGTTCAGGACCGGCAGGGCGAGCAGGAGGCCTCCGCTGGGCCCTCCGACCACGGTGCGTTTGTCCACCTCCAGCGCCCGCAGTACCGCCCTGGCCTGCGCGTAGACGCTCAGGCCGTCCGGGTCGTGCTGCACCACCGCCGTTCGGGTCAGCAGCGGCAGGCCGAACCGCCGCACGGACTCGGCCTGGGCCTGCACCGCAGGCTCGTCGACCCCGGCGATGGCCAGTCCGCCGGCGCTGGCCCCCAACGATGGAAGCCCGGTCACCGCCAGATATGTCCCAGCTGCCACGGCGGCCAGTACCAACCAGCGGAAGGTCACCACTGCCCAGGCGTACCCGGCGGCCAGCCGACGCGGTCGGGGCAGGGCGGCCAGCCGGGGCCGGCCGGGTTCAGCGGCCATCGGGTTCGCTGAGCCAGTCGGGTGGCGCCACCCCGAGTCGACGCAGTTCGGCGGCGGCCAGCCGGTGGTGCCGGCCGTCGGCCAGGTCGTGCCACGGGCTCCGACTCACCCGGCGCAGATCGCCGAGCGGCAGCTGGGTGGCGGCCTGGCGGGCGAGGTGTTCGACCACCAGCGCGTCGGGCCGGCCGCGCACCAGACGCCGCACTGCACGGATCTGGCGGGTTCTGGCCAACCGGAGTGGCAGGTAGACAGCGGCGACCGCGAGGGTGGGGACGAGTCCGATCGCCAGACCGACCACCACCGCGAGGGTCTCGATCGCGCCGGAGGTACCGACTCCAGTCGACCGGACGCTGACGGCCGTAGCCGCGATCGACGCGGACAACTGGGTGGCGCCGGGCCCGACGACCGGCACCCCGCTCAGCAGGGCCACGCCGCGGCTGGTCTCCTCGATCGCTTCGGCGGCGGCGAGCAGGCTGTCGCCCAGTCGGGCGAGCTCCCACAGCTGGAGACCCACGACCAACCCGAGTGCCCCGAGGACCGCGACGAACAGCAGGATCGTGACGTCGATCCGGCGCATCACCCGCCGGTCCGGCAGCAACGCCAGATGAGCGATCACCCGGTGACCCTGCCATACCCCGGTGGCCGTGGCAGGCTGTGCGCCCAATGGGACACTACGATGATCCGGAGCTGAGTGGCCGGCAGGTTGCGGCATGGAACGGATGGCTGTTCCCCATTGTGATCGCCGCGCTCGTCGTCGGCCTGGCCAGTGGCTACCTCCTGCGCTACCTCACCGCCGAACCTCCCGCGCCCCCACCCGCCCCGGTGGTGGCGCCGCCGGTGGCGGCGGCGCCACCGGCCCCGGACCGGACGTCCTGCGCTCGCGTCGCAGAGGCCGGTTCCGCGCTGGTTCCCCAGTTCCGGGAAGGTGTCGGCGCGATCGGCCGGCTCGACCCCTCGGGGCTGCAACGGGTGCTCGACGAGGTCCAGCGCCTGCAGTCCCAGCTGGAGGGTGCGCTCGGTGGGTGCCGGGTCGAGGTCGCCGGGAACGGTCCGGCTCCCGTACCACCGGTCGCTCCCGCGCCCGTCCCGGTCCCACCGGCCGCGCCCGTCCCGGGTCCGCCGGTCGCTCCCGTGCCGCCGCCGGTAGCCCCGGCTCCCCCGCCGGGCCCACCCGGCGGCTGACGGTGCGGTCGTCGGAAGCCGGTCCGCCGGGCCCGGCGAGCCGGCCCCGGCGGAGTTCCGGTACTTGGAGATCAACGCTGGCCCGTCAGTTCGGCGCGGGCTTGGCACCGGCGGGCATCAGCCGCTGGCACTGTTCGGTCTGCCGCAGAGCGGCCTGCAGCTGCGGCTCGCTGTCCAGTCCGACCAGAGTCTGAGCTCCCGCACCGAGGGAGCCGACGACGTTGTTGGCTGCGGCGAACGCCGCCGTCACACTGCCCATGTCGCCGGTGTCGATCTGCGCCACCCGCTGCTGGGCGTCCGCGACGTTGTCGCGCAGTCGGGTGAGGTCCGCGCGCACCTGGTCAGCGACCTGTTGACCCACCGGCACTGGCGGTGCTCCGGCCGCACTGACATCCGCGATCGCCTTGTCCGCCACCCCCCGGGCCCGGCCCAGGTAGTCGGTGAAGGCGCGTTGGGTGGCGTTGACGTCGTTGAAGTTGATCCGGGGCGGTGCACCGAGCGTGTCCAGCACCGGGTTCAGCGACGAGCACACCGTCTGCGCCCAGGCCAGCGTCGCCGGCTGCGGTGCCGGGACACCCCCGGCGGGCGGTGCGGGTGCGGGCGGGGCAGATGCTCCCGGCGCGGCGGGGGCGGGCGGCGCCGGCGCAGACGGGTCGGTGACGTTCGCCGACCCGCATCCCGCAAGCGTCAGCAGGGCCGCGGTTGCGGCGGCGGTCAGCAGGCCTCGGCGGCGGTACGACGTGCCGGGCGTCTTGACGATCATGTTTCCTCCTCGAAGTGGGCGCCCTCCTGGATCGACGGGCGCGGTTCGACTCGCATGATGCTGAGACCGGGCGGGGCCCGCTGAACCTGATGCGTCAGAGTCGACCGATCCGGAGTCGGAATCCGAGTCGATGCGGAAGAATCAGGGCGTGCCACCTGGGACTCTAACGCTCAGGTCACAGCTCGAGATCGGATCGACATTCACTCGTTTGGCTGTCCTCAATGCCAGGTATTCATCAGTGTCGACGCGTCACGGCAAGGGGTGATTACCATTCGGGGCAAGCGATGAGATTCATGGGGTCCAACAAGGTCGGACGTGTCGCGCCAACAATTACGGCCGGCCCGCCTTCCATCACGTTCGCCAGGGCGCGGATCCGATATGACAGCCGAGGAGATCTGATGACATCCAGAAATCCTGCCAGTGGTGAGGATCAGCGCCGCGCGTCGACCGCGGCCGACACCGGTGCTCGCCCCCCGGGCGCCGAGTCACCGCGCGACCGGCACGTGCCCGAGAGTCGTCAGTCCGGTTGGCGGGAGCGGATCACCGCTGCGCTGGCCGTACGTCGGAGTCAGGGGGCGCCGGTCGCCGTGCTGCTGGTGCTGCTCGGTTTGTGGAGCGGGTTCGCTCCGTTCGTCGGGCCGTACTTCGGGTTCGGGTCCGCCGTGCCCGATCCGGCCGACCCGTCGGCGTTCACCATGGACCGGCTGTGGCTGAACGCACTGCCGGCCGCCGCGGTGATCCTCGGTGCCCTCATGCTCGGACCGAGTGCCAACCGCCTCGTCGGAGGGCTGGGTGCGCTGCTGGCGCTCGCCGGTGGATTCTGGCTCATCATCGGACCTCCGATCAGTCGATTATGGGGAGCGGCAAATCCGCCGACGGAGACTGGCGCTCCGATTGGTGCCGCGTCGACACCCACGTTGGAACAGCTCGGTCTCTTCCACGGGCCCGGTGCACTGATCATCGCGCTGGCTGCGTTCACGCTCGGTCGTTTCACGGTGCGACGTCCAGAGATTGATAATGGGGCAGACCCCACCGCGGCGCCGGTCCGTCAAACTGATGACGAGAATTCGAACTGATGGCGAGAACTGGATCGGTCATCGGTGCGCGGTGTTCTGCGGGTCGATGGCCCTCGAAATCGGTTCGTCGACCGGGCTGATCCTGGGCTGATCCCGACCCCGGACGTGGGTAGCACCGATCTCATGATGGACGCAACCATTGCGCTGTCGCATGCAGGGAACTCCGGCAGGCGATCGTGGACACCCGGACCGCTGCGGCAACTGCGGGAGTTTGGCCACCCGCCCGAACCCGTCGAACCGGCACGTCGACGACCGCGGCGCGGTGCGGCGGGCTGAGCGAGCCGCCGTTCGGCGAGCTGCTCACGTTGGCGCTGGAGGAGATCGTGCACCACGGCGGACAGGGCCCACAGATCCGCCGGCACCTGCACCCGATGCTGACCGACCTCCGTGTCGTCGCGTTTGTCCGAGTACCGGGGCGCGGTCGAACGAGGACTGACGGCGCTGCGCGAGTCACCGCCGGGTTAACCGGTGATGCACACTGACCGCCGTGACGGCACGAGATGAGCGATCGACCGAGGTGGTGGCCGATGATGTCGAGGCGGTGATGGCCGCCACCCGGGTGCTGGTGGCACTCAGCGCTCGGTCGATGGCGGCGCTGGACGAAGCGGTGACGCTGCCCCAGTTCCGGGTGCTGGTGATGGTGGCCAGCCGGGGCGCACTGAACCTGGGCGCGGTCGCGGCCGGGCTCGGGGTGCACCCCTCAAACGCGACCCGGGCGGTGGAACGGCTCGTCGTCGCGGGCCTGCTCGACCGCCGCGACGACCCTTCCGACCGGCGTAACCTGGTGCTGGAGCTCACCGAGGCCGGCCGTGCGCTGGTCGAACGGGTGATGGACCAGCGACGCGCCGCGATCGCCGGGATCCTTGACCGGATGCCGGCCGGTCGCCGCCGGGCGTTGGTGCCGGTGTTGCGTTCGTTCGCGGCGGCCGGCGGCGAGGTGCCCGAGGGAGCCGTCTGGTCCCTGGGCTGGACCACCACCGACTGACGGTCCTGGAGACGACGCCGGGCGGGTTCGCAATCGTTGCGTGGACGCACGCTACAGTCGCGAACGCGAGGTTCCGACGACGGAAGGCGAGGCGTGCTCGAGTTCCTGATGGCAATCCTGGTGCTCGCGGTGGTCGTCGGTGTCGCCGTGTTCGTGTGGCGTTCCCGGCGCTCCTCGCCGCAGCCCGTCCCGCGGGTGGACCCGCTGGCCGGTGAGCCGGCGGTCTACGATCCGCACAAGATCGGGGTCGGCGACGTCGTCACGTACGCCGGCGTGGACCACGTGGTGCGCGGTTCGATCGTGCTGGAGGAGGGCGGGTCCGTCTGGCGGGAGCACCTGTTGGACGGGTCCTCCGGGCGGCGCTGGCTCAGCGTCGAGGACGACGAGGGCGCGCTGGAGCTGACGCTGTGGACCCGCCGCGAGGGCACCGGCCTGACCCCGGACGGTGAGGTCGTCCTGGACGACCGGGTGCACCGGCAGATCGAGCGTGGTCGGGCCACATACACCGCCGAGGGCACCACCGGAACCCCGGCGGCCGGTTCGGTGGACTACGCCGACTACCGCACGTCCGACGGTCTGAGGATGATCGCTTTCGAGCGCTGGGCGCCCACCCAGTCCTGGGAGGTTTCCACCGGTCGCGCGGTCACCAGGGGTGAGCTGACCGTCTACCACGCCGCGCAGGGCAGCTGAATGAGGTTCGTGGCCGGTCTGCTCGGCACGACGCTGCTGCTGCTCACCGGCTGCGGCGCCGGCAGTGACGTGCGGGCGTTCCTGGCCGACCGCTACCGGCTACAGGACAGCCGCGGCGACGTCGCGACCTACTTGTCGCAAGCCCCGCTGGGGACGACGACCGCAGCGATCGCGGGGGCGGTGCCGCCGGCCGCGCGCGGGGTCGACGGTGGATCGGAGTACCTGCGCTACGACGACGACATCGTCGTGGTCAGCGGCGCGCCCGACGGCGGCAGCGCCGTGCGGGTCGAGGACCTCGACGACCGTTACAACCGGGGCTTCTACGCCTTCCTCGGTCCCGGGTTCCGGCCGGGCTCACCGGCCGGTGGCGCGGGCGGCGGGGGCCCGGGCGACGTGAAGTAGCGGTTCCGACCGATGACCCCCGACCTCTGGAGGACGAGTCAGTGGACGTGACGGCCTATGCGCTGGATTTCGGCACGGTGGATGGTGGCCTGCTGACCTAGGGGGTGCTGGCCACCCTGCTGTACTTCGTGGTCGGCTTCGGCGTGCTGGGACTGGGGTTCCTGGCCCTGGACCTGCTGACCCCGGGACAGCTGCGCACCCAGGTCTACACCGACCGCAACCCGAACGCGGCCATCCTGCTCGGTGCCAACCACGTGGCGCTGGCGTTGATCGTGGTGACCGCGATCGCGACCAGCGCCGACAGCCTCGGCCAGGGCCTGGTCGACTCGGCCGTCTACGGGCTGCTCGGGGTGGTGCTGCAGGCCGTCGCCCTGCGGGTGCTGGACGCCTTCGTCCCGGGCCACCTGCGCGACATGGTCAACGAGCCGCGAATGAGTGGTGCGGCCTGGGCGGTCGGGATCAGCCTGGTGGCAATCGGCGCGGTGAACGCCGCCGCCCTGTCCTGAGCGATGTCCGGAGCGATGCGGGGGCCTGTGCGGACCGGTCTGCCGCGGCCGGCGGTGGCCCTGGGCCGCCGATCCCGCGCCGTGCTGCTGGCCGCGGTCGCCGCCTGCGCCGCCTGTGGACTGATCTACGAGCTGGTCCTGCTGACCCTGTCCGCCAGCCTCGTCGGCGGCGGGATCACCCAGACCTCGCTGATCGTCGCCGGCTACGTGGCTGCGCTCGGGGTGGGTGCGTTGCTGGTCAAGCCGCTGCTGGGGCAGTCGGCCTCGGTGTTCGTCGCGGTCGAGGTTCTGCTGGCCACTGCGGGCGGGCTCAGCGCGGCGACGCTCTACGTCACGTTCTCCTTCTACGGCACCAGCGACGCGGTGCTGGTGGCGGCGACCGCGATCCTGGGCATCCTGGTCGGCGCCGAGGTGCCGCTGCTGATGACGCTGCTGCAGTCCGGTCGGGTAGGGGTCGACGCCCGGGGTACCGGTCGCGTGCTGGCCAACCTCAACGCCGCCGACTACGCCGGAGCGCTGCTGGGCGGGCTGGCCTGGCCGTTCGTGTTGCTCCCGCTGGCCGGTCAGGTACGCGGCGCGGCGCTGACCGGGGTGGTCAACCTGGTCGCCGCCGCGGTCGTGGCCGGGCTCGTGCTGCGCACCCGGATGGGACGGGCTGCCTTCGGCGCGGCGTGCGCCGGGCTGTGCGCGGCCGCCGTACTACTCGCCGCGCTGCTCGTGGCGGCCGAGGACATTCAGGTGACCGCCCGCCAGCGGCTCTACGCCGACCCGGTGGTGGCCGCCATGCGCTCGGACTACCAGCAGATCGTGCTGACCGAACGGGGCGACGACCTCCGCCTGTACCTGGATGGGGACCTGCAGTTCTCCAGCCTGGACGAGCACCGCTACACCGAGGCTCTCGTCCATCCGGCGCTGGCCCGCGACCCGCAGCGGGTGCTGGTGCTCGGCGGTGGCGACGGTCTCGCCGCGCGCGACGTGCTGCGCCACCCCTCGGTGACCGAGATCATTCAGGTCGAACTGGACTCGGCGGTGATCGAGCTGGCGAACACCCGGCTGGCCGGGCTCAACGACGCCGCCCTGCGCGACCCCCGGGTCGAGGTGGTCGTCGCGGATGCGTTCCGCTGGCTGCGCGAGCACACTGGCCCGGGATTCGACGCGGTGATCGTCGACCTGCCCGACCCGGACACCCCGTCGCTGGGAAGGCTGTACTCAACCGAGTTCTACGGCCTGGTGCGCGGCGTTCTGAACTCCGGCGGGCTGGTCGCGGTGCAGGCCGGCAGCCTGTACTCCACTCCGGCGGCCTACTGGCGGACGGTGTCCACCATCGGCTCGGCCGGGCTGGCCGCGACGCCCTACCACGTGCACGTGCCCAGCTTCGGGGACTGGGGGTTCGCGCTGGCCCAGGCGGGTCCGCAGCTGCCGGAGCCGGCGCTGTCCGGGCGGGCGCCCGAGCTGGAGTTCCTCGACGACGCGGTGCTGCGGGCCGCGACGGTCTTCCCCCGCGACCGGGAACCTCAGCTGCTGCCACCCTCGACACTCGACCATCCCCGGGTGGTGACCGACCTGCGCCAGGGATACGTGGGGTAGCCCCGGTCGGCCTAGATCGGCTCGCTCCCGATCGTGATGGTCAGGTCGATCCGCTGGCCCTGGCGAAGCACCGTGAGCCGGGTCCGCTGGTCGGGTTCGGTGTCCCGCAGGGCGCCGAGCAGATCCTCGACGCTGCCCACCTCCCGCTCACCCAGCCCGACGATCACGTCACTGGGCCGGACGCTGGCGGCGCCGGCCGGCCCGTCAGGTTGAACATGCTGCACCAGCGCGCCGGCCTGAGCCGCGACACCGAGCCCCCGGCTGAGCTCCGGGGTGAGCCGGCCGAGGGTCACCCCGAGGTAGGGGTGGGTGGCGGAGCCGTCGGCGAGCAGCTGGTCGGCGATGTTCACCGCAGTGGCCGCAGGGATGGCGAAGCCCAGCGACACCGCGCCCGCCGCCGGCGGGATGTAGGCCTCGTTGATCCCGATGACGCGACCATGGGCGTCGAGCAGCGCGCCGCCGGAGTTGCCGGGGGAGATCGCGGCATCCACCTGGATCAGGTCGACCAGCGCCCGGGACTCGGCCGCCGAGCCCGGGATCCGCCGGTGCAGCGCACTGACGATGCCCGAGGTTACCGTGCCCTCGAACCCCAACGGGCTGCCGACGCTGCGCCCGTTGTTCACCGTGACCACGCTCGGCGCGAGCCGGGTCACGACGTCCGCGGCGGTGGGTGCCGGGGAGCCGGGCGGTATCGAGGCGGGGACCGGCTGCGGCGCGGGCGCGGCCGACGGCGATGCCGGGGGCGTGGCGCACGAGGCCGAGCCCAGGAGCGCGACCACCGCCGCCGCGATCAGCGCGGCTCGGCGGGACGCCCCGGTGCCGTGAGTCGACGCGGCGCTGGGGTTGACCGGGGACCTGCAGTTCACCCGGCTGACGGGGTTCATCGGGGCACCTCGATGATGTCCCGGTCCGGTCTCCAGGATGCGGGGGTCGGGCTCGATGTCGCTGATCCTCGGCTGGTCGGGGTTCTCGACCGGAACCTCGAGGCGCACCTCGCCGGCCCGCGCGAAGTCGAACACGACCGGGTAGGTCATCCCCGCGCGGACCGCACTGGCGAGCCCGACCAGCGTGATTTCCACCGTTCTGGTCCCGGGCAGCGTGATCGAGGCGATCGGCTCGTCGTCGTAGCTCGCGGTCAACACCTGGCCGTCGGGAATGCGAGCGTCGCCGAGCACCCGGCCCCCGGCGGCGATCGGGCTGCGCACGGACACCAACCGGTCGGCGGCTTGACCACCATCGGCGTAGGTACGGTCGTTGACGATGGTCGCCTGGATGACCGCATCGTCGCCGGGTCGGTAGACCGCGTCGCCGGTGAAGGGGCCGTCCCAGGCGAACTGGACGTCTTGCAGCTCGATCGATCCGACCCGGCCCGTCCGCGCCGCCCGACGCGGTGGCCTGCTCGGCCGTCTGGGCCCGCTGACCGGCTCCGCAGCCGGACAGCGCGACACCCAGCACCAGCGCCGCGATCATGATGCCGAACCCCGTTCGGTCGGGAGTTCGAGCTCCTTTCCCGAGCCTGCCATTTTCGATCATTCGTTTGTATAGGTGGCGCATGCTACCGGCGACGAAAGTGATCCGATCGAGACGCGGATCTACCGCTGACGTCGAACCGTCGGTGCCCAGAGGTGATGGGCCCCGCCCGTCCGCCGCGGCGCGGGCTCGGACGCTTCGTGGCGCGGGGGTGCCGATAGTCGAGCTGGTCCGGCGAAACCGCGACGAGGGAGGTCGCCGGGGGAAGTCGTAGGGTGGAGCGGTGAAGGAGAGCGGTGAGAAGGTGGTGGTGTCCAACCGCAAGGCGCGGCACGACTACGCGATCGTGGACACCTACGAGGCCGGCATGGTGCTGATGGGCACCGAGGTGAAGAGCCTGCGCCTGGGCCGGGCATCGCTGACCGACGCCTTCGCCACGGTGGACGACGGCGAGGTGTTCCTGCGCAACATGCACATCCCGGAGTACACGATGGGCAGCTGGACCAACCATGCGCCCAGGCGGACCCGCAAGCTGCTGCTGCACCGCGCGGAGATCGAGCGGCTGATCGGTAAGACCCGGGAGGGTGGGCTCACCCTGGTGCCGTTGCGCGTCTACTTCTCCAGCGGCAAGGTCAAGGTCGAGATCGCCCTCGCCCGGGGCAAGAAGAGCTACGACAAGCGGCAGGACCTGGCCAAACGCGACGCCCAGCGGGAGATGGCCCGGTCGGTCGGACGCCGCGCCAAGGGCATGGCATGAGCTCTGCGCAGATCGCGAGCAGGGTCGGGGCGTGAGCCCCGCGCTGCCCGCGCCGCCGGTGGACGACGCCGATGTACCGCGCTGGGTCGCCGAGCTGGGGCTGCCCGGCCTGGTGGACATCCACGTGCACTTCCTGCCCGAGCCGGTGATCCGCAAGGTGTGGGCGTACTTCGACCGCGCGCGCGAGCACTACGGCACCGACTGGCCGATCACCTACCGGTTCGACGAGCAGACCCGGGTACGGGTGCTGCGGGAGTTGGGCGTACGCCGGTTCGCCCCGCTGGTCTACCCGCACAAGCCGGGCATGGCCGCCTGGCTCACCGACTGGGTGCTCGAGTTCGCCGAGCGGACCCCCGCCGCGGTGCCCACCGCCACGCTGTTCCCCGAACCCGGTGTCGAGGACTACCTCGGCCGCGCCCTCGATGCCGGTGCCCGCTGCCTGAAGGTGCACGTGCAGGTCGGCTCGTTCGATCCACGCGACCCGCTGCTCACCCCGGCCTGGGGGATGCTCTCCGACGCCGGGGTGCCGGTGGTGGTGCACTGCGGGCACGGTCCGCTCCGCGGTGCGCACACCGGCCTGGACGTCTTCGCCGAGGTGCTGGCGGCGCACCCGTCGCTGGTCACGGTGCTGGCGCACGCCGGCATGCCGGACTACGCCGACGCACTGGCCCTGGCCGGGCGGTTCGACCAGGTCTACCTCGACACCACGATGGTCGGCACCCCGTTCATCGAGCGGTTGATGGGCCCGCTGCCCGGCGACTGGTCGGCGCGGCTGGCCGACCTGGGCGACCGGGTGGTGCTGGGCAGCGACTTCCCGCAGCTGCCCTACACCTACGCCGAGCAGTTGCGAGCGGTGCACGACTGGGCGGCGGCCGACGACCGACTGGGCGCGGACTTCCTGCGCGCCGTGCTGCACGACACGCCGTCCCGCCTGCTCGGTCTCGATGGGGCGGACCAACCGGGAGGAGCGTGACCCGGGACTGCGTTATCCTGTGTGTTCGGTCAAACACCGACCAGGGGGTGAACGGTTTCGACTTCGGTCGTCGATCAAGGGGAAGCGTGTCGAGGAAGGCGACGATGCACTCGTTAACCACACGCGTCGCAAACCAATTAAGCGCCAACCAACAGGTTAAGCGCGACGCTTTCGCCCTCGCCGCCTGAGCGAGGACTAGCGTCTGTCGGCCCGGGGGCGTTCCCGCTCCGGAGTCCGGCACCAGTTAGGGGACTCACCGTCCGACCCGGTCGC
>JAJCYC010000285.1 GCA_029263115.1 Pseudonocardia sp.
ACGCTGTCGGAGCGTGACTAGACTGGTGCCAGTTCACCGGTCGACCCGGTCGAACCCCTTCACGGGGGCTCATAGCTCAGACGGTTAGAGCGCGTCGCTGATAACGACGAGGTCGGAGGTTCAAGTCCTCCTGGGCCCACTCCCCGCCACTGCGGACCAAGGATTGTGATCTCATGAAGAAGCTGCTCCCGGTGCTCGTCGCTGTTCTCGGCGCCACCCTCCTCGTCGTCTACAAGACCAAGTCCCGCTCCGGCGACGACCTCTGGCAGCAGGCAACCGCCAGCTGACCACCGCACCACCCTGCGGCGAGCGGGCCGCGTCCGCTCGCCGCGAGGGGACGTAGCTCAATTGGCAGAGCACCGCCTTTGCAAGGCGGGGGTTAGGGGTTCGATTCCCCTCGTCTCCACCATTCTGCCCAGCGATTATAGGTCAGATCGCTGATCATCAAATGATCAATGGCAGCCATTGTGGCTGCGAGTAGCCTGGTGACGTGGGGAAACGCGCGGTCAAAACCCGCGAGCGCGGCACGATCCGGCAGCGAGGCAACTCGTACCAGGTGATCGTCTACGCCGGGGTGGACCCGGTGACGAAACGCCGGCTCTACCTCCGAGGGTCGACCACTGACCCCAACGAGGCCGACCGGATCCTCACCCGGCTGTGCGCTCAGGTCGACGAGCAGCGGCACGCCAAGACCAAGGCGACCTTCCGCGCCGCCATGCAGCTGTGGCTGAAGACCCACGAGATCGAAGCCAGCACCCGCGAGAGCTACGAGACCTACGCCCGGCTGCACTTCTACCCCGTGTTCGGCGACGAGCCGGCCGGTCGGATCACCGCCCAGATGCTGGAAGAGTTCTACGCCGAGCTACGCCGGTGCGCCGACCGCTGCGACGGCAAGCCATTCGTCGAGCACCGGGTGTCCGGGTCGCACGAGTGTCGGACTGTGAAGCACCGGTATCCCCCCGGCCGCCCGCCGGCGGGCGGCCGACCGCCGCATGACTGTGCCGAGCGCGGCTGTGTGGTCGTGGAGTGCCAACAGCACACCTGTGTGCCGCTGTCCGCAGCCACGATCCGCCGGATGCATTTCGCGATCCGAGGCGTGCTGTCGGCGGCCGAGCGGTGGGGCTGGATCACCAGCAACCCGGCGAAGGTCGCGCGCAAACCTAGGCCACCGGCCTCCCAGCCGGAACCACCGTCGGTGGAGGATGCGGCGCGGATCGCCGAGGCCGCCTGGGAGGAAGACGCTGCCTGGGGCACGCTGGTCTGGCTGGTGATGGTGACCGGTGTCCGGCGCGCCGAGCTGCTCGCCCTGCGCTGGACGGACATCGACCTGGTCGCCGGGAAGATCAGCGTCCGGCGCAACTACATCCGCGCCAACCGCGAGTCCTTCGAGAAGGACACCAAGACGCACCAGATGCGGCGGATGTCGATCGACTCGGCCACTGTCGAGGTGCTCCAGGAGCATCACGCCCGCTACGTCCAGGTCTGCGAATCCCTCGGCGTCCCGCCTCGACGGGATGCCTTCGTGTTTTCCTACCGACCCGAGCACGACCGTCCATGCGACCCGAGCGGCGTGACCCACCGGTACGACCGGATGTGCCAGCGCCTCGGCATCGACAGCCACCTGCACGCGCTCCGGCACTACTCGGCGACGGAGCTCCTGACCGCCGGCGTAGACCTGCGGACCGTCGCGGGGCGGCTGGGCCATGGGGGTGGCGGCGCGACCACGCTCAAGGTGTACGCAGCCTGGGTGAACGAGTCCGACCGCCGGGCCGCTGAGATTCTCGGTGGCCGAATGAAACGGCCACGTGCGTGATGATGCGATTGTCGAATGACCGTGGCTGTAGGACTGCAGTAAGGCGAACTCCGGACGGCGGTGTGGTCGTGAGCGCTCCTCGCCTGTCGGTGTTCGCCTGTCGGTGTTCGAACGTACGATCCGTACCCATGCAGTACAACCTCGACTTCTGCTCCAACTGCTATACAGACCGCGAAGCGGACCAGCGTGGCCCCTGTCCAGACTGCGGGAGCACGAGGACCACGCACACGATGTTTATGCCAGTCACGCTGACCCTTGGCGACACCGGTGGCATCGTTACGGAGTACGGCCAGGAGCGCTGGTGGCAGGAGCAGTGGTACCGAGCTCGGCAGCACTTCGACGAGCTGAAGAAGATCTACCAGCCCGGAGGCTTTCCAGGAGATTCACCTGCGAGGGGTGTGGTTGAGGACTTCTTCCACCACTGTCTGCACGTCGGCGACTGGCTGTGGAGCGACACCAAGAACAGCCTGGACAAGCCGGCGGTCCAGAAGTTCATCAGGGAAGATCAGGACCTCAAGATCTGCGCAGGCCTGGCCAACACGTCGAAGCACTACGAGCGCGACCGGGTGGGAAGCATCAACGCCAGGGTCCTCAGCGTGTGGCACAACCAGGCGGACAACTCCACAGTCGCCACAGTTGAGTGGTGGCGTCAAGGCGAGGAAGACAAGCGCACCAAGTTGGATGCCTTACAGCTGGCCGAGGGCTGCAAGAAAGCTTGGAAGCGGTACTTGAAGAGCCACACACTCCGGTTGTCCCGAGTTGGCTCAATTTAGTGCCCTTCGCGGGCCCGGATGGCGTCGAGAGCGGTGTGGGCGTCGGCGGGTAGTGGGTCTGCGGCGGTGATCACGTGCTCGCCTGCCTGGATCTCGATGGTGCGGTAGCGGCGCATGGTCTTGACGAACTTTCTGATCGACCATCCGGTGCGGTCCTCGACGAGCCGGCTGATGGCGAGCGCGGCGAACACGATGCTCAGGTGGGCTTCGATGGATTCGCGTTTGTGGTGGTAGATCGGCCGGGCGGCGAGGTCGTGCTTGGACATCCGGAACGACTTCTCGATCTGGAACAGCCGGTGGTAGGCGCCGATCACGAACTCGGAGCTGGGGTTGGGCACGTTGGTGATGTAGCCCTTCCACCCGGCCAACGTGCGTGCCTTGGCCTCCAGCGCCCGGTTGACCGACTTGTCTGCCCCGGTCAGCTTGATGAACCGGTTGCGCTTGACCGCGACCTTCCCGGCCACGGCTTTCTCGGCCTTGGCGACCTGTTCGTCGATTCCGCGCAGCGTGCGCCGGGCCCGGTCGGCCTTGTACCGGTAGTAGACGACCTCATCGCGGCGTTTGTCGGAGGGCCCGGCCGGGCGGGGCTGGGTGAGGATCAGCCCGTCGGGTGGCTGCTCGTCGGGGTGCTCGCGGCGCCACTCGGTGACCGCGTAGGGGATGTCGGGGATGCGCATTCCGAGGATGAACGACAGCCCGGCGGCCTCGATCGCCTTCTTGTTGGCATCCGAGATCATCCCCGCGTCGGCGACCACGGTGACGTCGGTCAGCTTGTGCGCACATCCGGGTCAGATTGCGCGGTTCGTGTGCCGTCCCGTTGCGGGTGCCGAACGCGTAGCCGGCGGGGCGCCGTGGCTTGCTCTGTCGCGTGATGACCGGCCAGGGCGTACAGACACCGGGGCGGTAGCGGCACCGTCGGATGTGCTGGCGGGCATGCACGAGCCACTCGGCTAGTTACGCCTTTATGGTGAGACTGGCCGGCGCGACCGGGATGTTCTTCTCGGCCCGGTCCAGCAGCTCGCGCAGCTTGGTGTTGGCCTCGGCGAGAGTCTTGGCGTAAACATGCACGCGCTTCGTCCCGGCACCGACGATCGGGAGGTAAGCCGCTGCTACCCACCGGCCGTCCTTTCGCTGGTAGACGCTGCCCTCGTTGTTGAGGTTCCGGCCACTCACGATGCCTCCTCGAGCACGCGGCGGGCGAAGGTGATTCGCTGACGAGGGCGGGGCTGCGCTCATCCATCCGCGAGGCCGCAGTGGACTGGCTGCTGGAGAGGGCGGGCGCGACCCGAGCCGACCTGCCGGAACTGCGCTAGCGCGCGCAGACGTGGTGTCGGGCGACCACCAGCGGAACCCCGCTAGAAGCCGCGTCCCCGCTACAGCCCGACCCAGAGCTGTAAGCCCAGGTCAGCTCCATTACGCCGCTGCTACAAAGATCCCTACATGTAGCGGGGTCACCGCTACACCAGGACATCCGCTACACCTCGATCTCGGCCCGTACAGCGGCTCCTGGGAGCGTCTTCACGTCGTCGCGGCGGACAGTACGCCGGTTGATCCGCTCCCCGGAGTCGTCTTCAGCGGCCACCTGGACGGTCGGAACACCCCGCTCCCGCAGCTCCACCCCCAGCCAGGCGCACATCCCAGTCCGAGCAGGTGACCGGCCGCAGCTCGACCAGCCGGACCAGTAGTTCGGAATGCCACAGTCGCTGGCCGCCGACCAAACCGAACACCGCACGCACGTCGTCGAGCAGATCAGGTCCCTCTGGGACCGCGGACTCACCGGCAGCGTGGCCAGTGATCACGCCCGCCTCCTGCCTGGCCAGGTACGCGCGGGCGACGATCGAGTCGGTCTGCTCGGCGTCGAGGTAGTGCGACTTCACCACGGTGGGCGCGTCGGTGGCACCAACCGGTAGCCGACGCCGCGGTCCGACCGGGTCAGCAGGGTGGCGCGGGTGCCGTTGCGGTAGGCCGAGGTGCCCAAGATCATGTCATTCTCGAGTTGGCCCATCACACGCAGGCAGAACCGCGTCCCGACGTTGGCGCTGACCCCCGGTCGGCAAGCTGTCCTTGTCAGGCCGCTGCGTACTCAGGATCAACACGACACCGAGCGCCCGGCCGCGCTTGATGATCGCCGTGGCCAGCTGGCCGGCTTCCTTGCCGAACGTCTCGTGACTGAACAGCTCCTGCGCCTCGTCTACGACCATGACCTGCGGAAACAGTCCGAGGCTGCGCCGCTCGGCCAGGGCGGGCGTGACTTTGCTGTTCTCACACTGCCGAGACGTGGTGATCGAGGTGTCCCGCAGAGGCGGGGCGGGGGTGCTCGGCCTGGTCCGGTCCACCCCCGAGCAGGTGGAGCTCGACCTGCGGGTGATCTCCGAGGCGCTCGGGGACAAGCCGTTCGGCGTTGACGTGCTGTTCCCGGTGACCGACACCCAGATCGACAAGGATGAGCTGGCCGCCCGGATCCCGGAGGAGCACAAGCGGTTCGTCGCCGACATCATGTCCCGCTTCGACGTGCCGGAGGCCGACGACCCGACCGCCGCGGTGTCCGAGGTGGCGGGCGAGCTGACCGGACGGCTGCGCGAGCTCGATCTCAACCCGGTGCTGGTGCATCGGGCGGGCCGAAGTGTAACAGTGGTGGACGTACTGGCCCGCTGGGCCGGGAAGAGGAGAACGGGACCGATGTCGATGCTACTGACCGATGAGCAGGAGCAGTTCCGGGCCGCCGTGCGGGACTTCGCGCGCCGCGAGGTCACCCCGGAGCTGATCCGCAAGTGCGAGCAGGATCGCCACCCGCCGCTGGATCTCCTCGCGGCCATCGCCCGCAACGACTGGTTCGCCGTCGGGATCCCCGAGGAGTACGGCGGCAGCCCGGACTACGTCTGCGTGGCCCTGCTGATCGACGAGCTGGCCTACGGCTACCTCCCGCTCGGCGACCTCGCCTACCGCGCGCTCATCCACGGTGCCGGAGTGCTGATCAACCACGGCACCGAGGCCATGCGCCGCGACCTGCTGCCCCGGTTGCTCCGGGGTGAGCTGCTGTTCAACAACTCCATCACCGAACCGGACACCGGCGCCGACGCCGCCGGCCTGTCCACCAAGGCGGTCGAGGACGGCGACCACTGGGTGATCAACGGGCACAAGATGTTCAACACCGGGATGAGCTTCGCCGACTACGTGATCTGCTACGCCCGCACCGACCCGTCGGCGCCCCGGCACAAGGGGATCAGTGCGATTATGGTGCCCACCAACGCCGAGGGGCTCACATTCCGCGAGATCGAGACCATCGGCATGAACGCCACCCCCACCTTCGAGGTGTGGTACGAGGATGTCCGGGTGCCGAAGGAGAACCTGGTCGGCGAGCTGCACAACGGGTGGCCGGTGATGATGAACCACCTGGAGAAGGAACGCATGGGCCTGTGCGCGATGGCCAACGGGGGCACCCGGCGGGTGCTGGACCTGGCGGTGACCTACGCCAACACCCGCGAGCAGTTCGGCCGGCCGATCGGGGCGTTCCAGGCCATCACCCACATGATTGCCGACATGAAGGTGCTGTCGCACACCTGCGAGCTGGTCACCCTGCAGCTGGCCGCCTTGGTCGACGCCGGTCGCCCGGCCCGGATGGAGGCGTCCATCGGGAAGGTCTACTGCGCCGAGGCCTACACCAAGGCGGCCGACCTGGCGATGCAGGTGTGGGGGGCCTACGGCTACGCCTCCGAGAGCGAGGTGGCCCGGCACTGGCGGAGCGCCCGGGCGATGCCGATCGCGGGCGGCTCCACGCAGATCAACAAGAACGTGATCGGCAAGCTGCTCGGCCTGCCCCCCACCTACTAGTCCCTGTCGCCGGAGAGGACGGACATCAACCATGAGGAGCTGACTGGCCACCGCGTGCGGCGCCGAGTACCCAATCTTCGCGTTCCGGCACAAGATCTCTTGCCGTCGCCCGCAGTGTCTTGAGCTGGGCGGCCCGGCGCTCCAGCTCGGCCAGCAACTCCCGCAGATCCATCAGGGCGGCCCCGATCGTCGCGTCGTCGACCCCGGAGCCGTAGCGGTGGGCGATCCGCTCGAATGAGCGGACGGATCGTCGAGGTCGAACATGCAATCCACCATGTCGCGGGCCATGTAGTCGACGTCGGCCCACCAGAACGTCTGGGTCACGCCCACTGGTTGGATTTCGATCAGCCACCATGGGGCGTGCCGCCACACGACCGCGTAGTAGAGGCGGTCGGGGTCAAACTTCTCGTTGATGTCCACTGCTGGCTCCCGGAACGCGCTCCCGCCCGGGTGCGCGAGACGGCTCGGGTTCTCCGCCAGCGGACATGCCGCAGATTCTCGCAGCTCTGGCCGCCCAGCGCGAACGACATTCCGAGCTGCGACCGCTCAGTGTGACGTGTCGGGTACTCCGTGCTCCAGGTTCAAGGAGATTCCCGAGTTGTGCGCTTCGTACGCGCGCAGGATCCGCGGCTGCAGCCGCTGGTTCAAGTAGTCGGTGAGCTGGTCCACCTCGACCCACTCCCATTTGTCCAGCTCTTCGCCGTCCAGCTGTATCCCCTCTTCGTCGGCGCCGAGATCCCCGCCGCTGAAGACGAACAGCAGCTTGTCGCCCTCGTTGGGATGTGGCGCCCAGTCGACCACGAGCAGGCGGCCGGGATCCCGGTCGAGGCCGAGTTCTTCTCTGAGCTCACGCCGGCAGGCCTGCGCGGGCGACTCCCCCCGGTCGACGTAGCCGCCGGGGATGTCCCAGCGTTCGCCATACGTCTTGCGGACGAGGAGCACGCGGTCGCCATTCACGAACAGCGCGCCGGCGGCGACTCTCGGGGTGGCGAAGTTGTCGGCAGGGCTAGGCACGACGTCCTTTCTAGACGATCTTCATGCGGCGGGACAGCCGCTCCAGCTCGATACCCGGTCTCCCCGGTGAGTTGCGGACCCAGGACAGGACGAGCTGCCGGCTCAGGTAGTGGTGACGCACCTGCTCAGGTGCGAGTCGCTCGGCGTCGAGGACTGTGCCCAGGCCGGCGTCGGCGCGGCCCGCGCTGTTCTGAGCGCGGGCGACTTCGAGCAGATGGCGTACTCGGCGCTCGGTGGGGAGTGCGCTGGTGTCGAGGGTGGGGCCGAGGTCGAGTGCGACCTGCACGTCGCCCAGCTCCATCGCGGTGTTCACCCGGTGGATCGCTACGTTGGTCGGCCCGAACGCAGTCCAGAGGTGGTTGCGGTCGGCACCGAGACGTCGTGCGGCCTGCTCGGCTTCGCCGAGGTAGCTCCGGGTGACCGCGCGGTCATCAGCCCGGGAGGCGGCCATTGACCCGGCGAGGAACAGCGTGCCGTACACCGACAGGAGCACGTCGTCGTCCGGGGTCAGATGCGGATGCAGGTAGCTCGCGCCGGCCTCGCACAGCTGCATGGCCGGACCGAACCGGCCGGTCGACAGCAGAGCGAACGACACCGCGCGAAACAGCGAGCCGATGATCGCGTGATTCTCGGTCCGCTGTGCGGCAGCCAAGCCGCGTTCCGCCGCCATCCACGCGAGGTCGGATTCGCCGAGCTTGGTCAGAACGGACGCGGCGGCTTGGTAGCTCAGGGCGAGCAGCTCATGAGCACGGATCTCCTCTGCTCCGCCGTACACCCGGGCCGCGAGCAGCGCGTCGGCCAGCACCAAAGGGGTCCGGCCCGCGGCGAAGCCGAACCGGGAGGCCTGGTACGCGCTGAACACCGACTCGATCTCACGGGCGAGTTCGTCGAGTCTGGGAGGCTCGACGTCGACAGGGCCGCTCAGGATCGGGCTCAGCGTCCGGTAGTCCATCAGCGCCGCGCGCAGGGCGGGGACAGTGGAGACTCCGCTGTCCGGTGACCAGTCCACGAGGGTCGGCTCGCCGATCAGGTCACCGAGCGACACGTCGAGCGCGTCCGCAAGTCGGCGCAGTACCGACAGCCTGTCCAGCTCGATCCGGTTGTTCTCCGCCTTGCCCAGCCAATCGGCTGTCCGACCGACGAGTCCGGCCAGCGCCTCCTGCGGCATGCCCCGGCGCCGGCGGTACCAGGCGACCCGTTCGCCGATGGTCAGGTTCTCGGTCATACCGCGCATGGGAGGACCGTCCCAACTCTTGCCCCGGGTACCCCGGAAGAAAATTCCGGGGCCAACGGTGATTCCGGGCTGACGCTCGAAACATGAGACAACAGCAACGCAGGAAGCACCACTCGGCCCCGGCCGTCCGTGTTCCATCGGGAGCGGCCGCGACAGTGGCAGTACCTGCGACTCGTGATCACCGGATGTCCGCGCCCTCCGGTAGCCGCCGCTCGATCCCATCCAGTCGAGCCGTGATGTCCGCCAGGGCGGACCGGACCTCGGCTAGCTCCAGGAGCACCCGCTCGATGGTCGCTGGACTCGTCCCGGGCGATCCGCTGCTCTCGGCGATGTTCAGCAGGTGTTCTTCGGGCCAGCCGAGCGCCTGGGACAGCGCGGCGAGTGTTCGCGGACTTCGGCGGCGGACCCGGAGGTTGTGCTGCAGCTCGCGGACGGTCTCCAGCGCGACGTCGGCCCGCTGGGCCAGCTGGGCCTGCGTCATGTCCAGCGCGGAGAGCCGGCCGGAGATCGCCTCGGCCACCGCCTGCCAGTCCTTGGGCATTGGGCCACCCACGCTAGTCGATCTCGGACTCTGCGGAGGCCAGAACCGAGTTGTCCACAGGCCGCCGAAGGAGCCCTTGATGGCCCCAACATTACACCTAATATCAGGAGTTGCGTTGGTGGAACGCATCTCAGTGTTCGCACTACTAGCAAGAAGCCCCGGCGGTGCTGTCACACCGGCCGGGGCCCACACCGAACCCTTGGGAGAAACGATGCACGACCACGGTACCCGCATGTTTCGGGTCAAGGCAGTCGCGGAGATGTACGACGTCTCGCCCGCGACGATCTACCGCGCGATCGAGGCCGGCCAGCTCGACGCGCTGCGGATCGGCACGGGGAAGGGTGCGGTGCGCATCCCGGCCGACGCGCTCGCTGCGTTCGCCGCGACCTGCGCCGACGCCGCGAATCGGTCGCGGCCGGGCAACGAGCCCACGAGCGAGGTGGTCTGACATGACCACCACGAACCAGCCTTGGCGCGCTGAGCTGCGCAGCCACGCACTCCGGACCGCGATGGCCAAGCGGGCCGCCGGCGTACCGACCTACTCCGTGCCGGAGGCGGCCGCGCTGCTGTCGGTCTCGCAGGAGCACCTCTACCGGCTCATCCACGCCGACGCGTTCCCGGCGGTGCGGATGGCGATGTCCGGCACCCAGGGCCGTTACGTCGTCCCGGCCAGCGCGGTCGACCGGCTGCTCGGCGAGACCGACGCCGGCGGCGGCCGGGTCGAGGTGTCCGAGTGGACCGCGAACTACACCCCCGCTCCCCGTTCCGCGAAGGAGGCCTGAGTCATGCCCAGCGCTGGGATTCTGATCTTGTTGGTGGCCTTCGGGACCTGGGCGTGCGTCAAGGGTCGGGCCGCTGGTGCGGCGGCCGGGTGTGCGGCGTTGACGGTGTTGTTCGTCGTGGCGACACCGGTGGGCTCCGGAGTACCGGATGTAGTGGCCGGGCTGTTCTCCGTCCTGGATCGCGTGACTTCGCCGGTGCTCAACGACGAGACCGGCGGCGCGACAGGCGATGCGCCGCCCGCCGGCTCGAGGACGGTTGGAGTCGAGTCGGGTGGTCGGCGATGAACGCGGTCGAGCTGGCGGAACGAGCCTCGCGAACGTGGCGGTCGGCCGTGCACCTTCAGGCGAGTGCCGACCCGGCCCATGGCGAGTTCTACGCACTCGCCGGGGAGTTGGTGGACACGCTGCGTTCGTTGGAGTCGCTCACCGGAGTCCTGGGCCGGCAGGTGGCCGGCTACGGCCAGGGCCGGGTGCTGCGCGATGACGAGGGCGGCAGCCCGGCCGCTCGGCTGGCGGATTCGGCGGTGCTGCTCGGGTGCGCTCAGCGCTCGCTGGGACTGGCCGAGGTGGCGCTGAACCAGTTCTGGTCGCAGATCGGGCATGTCGCGGTCGAGGACGGTGCGCGGTGACGGCCGAGTTGGCGTCGCTGTCGCCGGTTCACGAGGTAGCGGAGATGTGCGCGCGGCACGCGGACGCACTGGCCGGGCAGGCGGAGGCGGCTGAGCGGGTGGCCGCTGGGCAGATCCGCCAGCTGAACCGAGGGCACGTGCGACTGGCGTACGAGTCGGCGGAGTGGCTGCGCTCGACGTTGCGCGTGCTCGCGTCCTCGCTCGGCGAGTTGCACACGGTGCTCGACGAGTTCGCCGCCAGCGGGGGCGAGGTCGGGTGATGGGCGCGCGGATCGTGTTGTTGTTCGGGCTGCTGTTGGTGGTCGCGGCCGCCGCCGCTGTGCTGTCGTTCGCCGCGCTTCGGGACCTGGCGCTGCTGTGCGGGTTCACCGCCGGATTGGCGTGGTTGCTGCCGGTGGTGGTCGACGCCGGCGCGGCGGCGGGGTCGCTGGTGTGGCTCGGCAATCAGGCGGGGCCGGCGGCGCGGCGGTTTGCCCGGGCGCTGGCGCTGGGGCTGCTGACGCTGTCGGTCGGGGCGAACGCGCTGGGCCACGGGTTGGCCGCGTACCACCGGGCTCCGGCCTGGTGGGTGGTCGTCGGGGTGTCGGCGATCGCGCCGGCGGTGTTGGGCGCGGTGGTGCACCTGGCCGTGCTCGTCGGTCGACCTGGGCCAGCTGTTGTGCCGGAGCCCGCCGACGTCGGGACGGATGAGGTGGATCTGGACGACGGGCTATTCGACGAGGACGGGATGTCCAGGTTCTGGGCCGACGCCCCGCCCGCGACCGGAGCCAACGGGGCCGACCGCGCGGCGGTGTTGATCTCGGCGGGTGTTGGTCGGCGTCGGTTGGCCCGCGAGTTGGGGATGAGCGAGTACGAGGCCCGGCAGCTGCTGGAGCAGATCCGGTCGGGCGCCGGCCAGGAGCGGGATCGGGAAGGGGAGCAGCGGTGATCACGATGTTCAAGCGAGTCGTCCTGTCCACCGCAGCGGTCGTGGTGACGGTGGCGCTGGTCGGATGCGACGACGCCGCGCCGCCGACCACGGTGGTGGTGAACACCCCGCCGGCGGATGGGCCGGTGGTGCTGCTCACCGTGATGGTCGCGGCCGCGTTCGTGCTGGCCGGCGTGGCGGTGGTGTGCGGGTGGGGCTGGGCGTCCGAACGCCGTGGCCGCCGGGAGGCCGAAGACGCGCGCCGGGACGCCGAAGAGGTCGTGATCGCGCTGACCGGGCAGCCGCTGGGCCGGGCCCGGCTGTTGATCAACCGAGATGACGCGAGCGCTGGGACGTGGCCAGCGGCTGGGCAGTCGATGCAGAGGTGGCCGGAATGAGCGCGCCGGGGACGACAGGAGTGGAGATGAGTACCAAGGGAGCAGTGGCGGTGGAGTTGCCGCCGGTGGGTGTGTCGGCGTTCATCGTCATGGTCGTGCTGGCCGCTGGGGCCTGGATGGCGTGGCGGCGCTACTCGCGCCCGCTTGCCCTTGGGTTGGCGGCCTTCGCCGTCTTGCCGGCGGTCACCCTCGCCCGGCAGGTCACCTGGCCGGTCGGACTGGCCGCCGCCGGGGTGCTGACGGTAGTGGCATGGCATCGCTGGGTGCGCACGTCGGCGACGGTGACCCGGTGGGGTGCCCGGGCCCGCCGGAAGTCGGGTGTGGCGTCGTCGCTGGACATCGCCCGTAAGGCCAGTGGCCGGGCGATGCGCGCGAAGGCCACCACCGTGCGCCCGTCCACGGCAGAGCTGTCCCGGCTGCGTCGGCGCCGGATGGCGGTCTCGCACGTGGCTGTGCAGCTGTGCAGGGTCGGCGCGCAGTGGGTGTGGTCGTCGGTCGAGAACGTGGTTCTGGTGTTCGGCGGCCCCAGGATGGGGAAGTCCGCTTGGCTGGCCGGACGGATCATCGACGCCCCCGGCGCGGCCGTCGTCACGTCCACCCGCACCGATCTGTACGACATGACCGCCGAACTGCGGGAGTGGCGCGGCCCGGTGTTCGTGTTCAACCCGGCCGGGTTGGCCGGCATGGCGTCCACCATCACCTTCGACCCGCTGACCGGCTGCACCGACCCGGTGACCGCGACCGAGCGCGCCACGGACATGGTCGCCGCGACGGTCACGCACGGCGCCGGCGGTGGGGATCGGGCGTTCTGGGAGGCCCAGGCCCGCCGGATCCTGGCGGTGCTGATGCACGCCGCCGCCCTGGGCGAGTTGTCCATGCGCGAGGTGCAGGACTGGGTCGCCCGCCCGGACGCCGCGCTCGAGCAGCTGATGGTCCTGCTGCGCCGCTCGCCCGAGCCCGGGTACGTGGAGGAGGTCCGGCAGTTCCTGGCCACCAACGACCGCACCCGGACCTCGATCACCAGCACGATCATGCCGGTCCTGGGGTGGTTGACCAGCCCCGCCGCGAGCGCCACCGCCACCGGCGGCCACCCGCTCGATGTGACCGAGCTGCTGGCGTCGCGGGCCACGGTGTACCTGCTGGGCGCGGAGGAGACCCAGACCGCGCCGCTGGTGTGCGCGCTCACCGGCTACATCGCCCGCGAGGCCCGCCGGCTGGCCGCCTACCAGCCTGGTGGCCGGCTGGACCCGACGCTGTCGCTCTACCTGGACGAGGCCGCGCTGGTGTCCCCGGTGCCGCTGGACCGCTGGTCGGCGGACATGGGCGGGCGCGGGGTGTGCATCATCGCCTGCTTCCAGTCCCGCTCCCAGCTGATCGACCGCTACGGCCCGGCCCGGGCGGCGACCATAATCAACAACGCCGCCGCCAAGTTGCTCTTCGGCGGCACGGGTGACCGGGACGACCTGCAGTACTGGTCCACCCTGGCCGGGGAGCGCGACGAGCCGGTCACCACGACCGATCTGCACGGGCGGGTCGCCTCCCGCACCGTACGGAAGGTCGCGGTCCTTGCCCCGGCCCAGCTGGCGCAGCTGCCCCCGCACAAGGTCGTGGTCTTCGGGCCTGGCATGCCGCCGGTCATCGGACGCGCCGAGCGCGCTTGGCAGCGGTCGGATGTACGGGCGGTACTGCGACCGGACTCGATACGGGTCCGCGCCCGGGCGGCGGCCCTCCGCCTGACCGCCACGGTCACGGGCGTCGTCGCACGGGCCACCCGCAAGGTCCTGATGGCTGTGGCGTGGCTCGGAGCGACCCTCGGCGGTTGGGTCAGCTGCCAATGGGCGGAGCTGACCGACCTGGCTGGGGCCTGCCGGGCACGGGTGACCACCTGGCGGCATCGAAGCACTGGTGAGCCTGCGCCTTCCGAGGCCTCAACCGGCCAGCCCGAGACAGCCTCGGTCAGCGAGCCGCCAGCGGCGGCTGGGTCCACGCCGAGTGAGCCGGTCGGTGCTCAGGTCATTCCGTTCCCAGCGGCCGAGTGGCCAGCGCCGGACCCCACCTCCCCGGCGGTTCCGGCGGGGGACTGGCCGTCGGACAACGGTCAGTCCGGTGGCGAGCGCGGGCGGTGGAACTGATGGCCGACGTTCCGCAGCACCCCCACCTCCGCGCCCTCGGGCGGGAAGTCGAGCGAACCGGGCGCCGGGTGGGCGAACTGGACACGCTCGTGCGCCAACTCGCCGCCGACCTCGCCGGGCTCACCCGCCACCTGGACGGCTCGCTGCCCGAACCGGGCGAAGAACAAGTCGCGCTGGGCGGGACCGGGTCGGGGGTGCGGGCGTGGCTGCTGGCCGACGACCCGCAGCAGTCACTGGAGGATCTGGCGGACCTGGTCGGGTGGCTGGACCGGGTCTACCTCGCTTACCCCGACGCCCACCTGCCGACCTGTTGGCTGTGGCATCCGGCGGTGGTGGAGGAGCTGTGGTGGCTGCGCTGCGCCCATGCCGACGCCTACCACTCCGAGACCGGGTCGTGGCTGCGTGCGGGGGACTGGCACGACCGGCAGCGCCCCAACGTCGTCCGCCGGGTCCGGGCCGCCGTCAACACCTGCGAGCTGTCCGAGCACCGCCCCGGCTACCCGGGTGCCCGGGCGAGTCTCGGCGCGCCGTTGACCAGCGCCGCAGCGCTCATCGCCGAGTGGGTCGCGGCCGGACGACCGGCCCCGGCACCGGAGCCGACAGAGCCCCAGCTGGCCGAGGCCGAGCAGGTCCACCGCCAGGAAATGGACCGCTCGCGGAGCCGACGATGACCGGAACCTGCGCGGTATCCGGCTGCGGACGTCCGCTGCGGTCGCGCGGGTGGTGCGCCAGCCACTACCGGCGCTGGCAGCGCCACGGCGACGCCCAACCCGATCGGCCACTCGCGGCGCGGGCCGCTCAGCCTGGTGGGTACTGGTCGACGCGGCTACGGCTGGTCGGCGAGCGCGGCCCGGCCACCGCCAACCGATGCGCGGACTGCGCTGCCATGGCCGCGTGCTGGTCGTACAACGGCGGCGACCCGGACGAGCGGACGGACCCGGTCCGGGGCGTGCGGTATTCGATGGACCTCGACCGCTACCGGCCGCGATGCCGCTTCTGCCACCACCAGGCCGTCCGGGCCGTCACCGACCCGATGACCGCCGCCCGCCGCGCAGCCCCGGGACTAGACCCCGAACGGGCCGCGCGGCTCTACGAAGCCGGTGCGACCTGCCGGGGTATCGGCGCGCTGATGGGTGTGTCCCCGGACGCCGTCGCCCGCGCGCTGCGCACCCTCAACGTCCCGCTCCGACCCAGCGGCCGCAATCGACGACCCGAACCCGCAATCAGCACGCACAACGAAGAGAACACCGGACCAGATCAGCAACCAGAACCGACGACCGCAACGACTCCAGAACTCCCCGAGAACCTCACTACCAGCACGACACCGGACATGAACACAACCACCCAACCTCCAACCAGACCTATGCATCCCGATCGTTCGGTGACGGCCGGCGGCCCTGACGGGCCCGCCGGCGCCGGAACAGCAGTGATCCACTTCAGGAGGGTGTGAGCGCTCGTGTTGACCGTGGCGAAGGGGTATGACACCGACTACCTGACCGACACTGTGGCGAAGGGTCGGGAGGGCTACTACACCGGCGCCGTCGCAACCGGCGAACCCCCGGGCCTGTGGCACGGCGCCGGCGCCGAAGCCCTCGGGCTGACCGGTGAGGTCGACGCCGAGGTGATGAAGGCGCTCTACACCCATGGCCTTGACCCGCGCGATCCCGCTATCGCCACCCGAGCGGACTGGGGGCGCGCGGCACGGATCGGGAACCCACCGCGCAACTACCGCAAGGCCGACGAGATCTACGCCGGGCTGCTGGAGGCCAACCCGCATGCCGGCCCGGAGCTGCGCGAGCAACTCCGCGCTCAGGCTGCCGGCGCCGCGCGCCAGTCGGTCGCGTTCTGGGACGTCGTGCTCTCCGCGCCGAAGTCGCTGACCACGTTCTGGGTGGCTTGCGAACGCGCCGGCAACGACGCCGCCAGCCAGGGGGACACCGAGACCGCTTCGATGTGGAAGGCCCGTGCCGCGCTGGTCGAGGAAGGACTGCTGGTCGGTCACCGCGCGGTGTTGGACTTCTACGCCGAGAAGGCCGGCTACGCCCGCGCCGGGCACCACGGCGGCGGGGGCGGGAAGTGGGTGGACGGGAACGGGCTGGTCGCGGCCCAATTCCTGCAGCACGACTCCCGGGACAAGGACCCGCAGCTGCATGTCCACGGCCCAGTGCTGAACAAGATCGAGTGTGCGGACGGCAAATGGCGGGCGCTGGACGGTTCGCTGATCACTCAGTGGCGCGACGGCGCCGGTGCGGTTGGCGAACGCGTCGCGGAGGCGTTCGTGTGGCAAGAGCTCGGTGCGCGCTGGGAGGTTCGCCCGGACGGCAAGGCCCGCGAGCTAGTCGGCGTCCCAACCGAGTCGAATGATCTGTTCTCCAAGCGCACCACCGCCATCACCCCGGCGGTCGAGTCCCTGATCAGGGCTTTTCGTGACCAGACCGGTCGGGAACCGACCGGCCGGGAACGGGCCCGGTTGGCCGAGCAGGCCACCGTCGCGACCCGCAAGGGCAAGTCCTGGGGCGGCGAGACCAGAGACGACCAGGTGGCCCGCTGGGCGGACGAGCACGCCCGCGAGCTGGGCGGCGAACTGGCGGAGATCGCCGCAGCGGTCCTCGCCGCTGGCGGGGGAGATCCGGCGGAGTTCACCGAACGCGACCTGGTGGAGCGGGCTCTCGCCTTGGTCGCCGAGCGCGGCCAATCCTGGACCCGCTCCAACCTCCTCCGCGCGGTCTCGGACGTCGCCCCGGCCAACCTCGCCCTGCGGCCGGAGCGAGTGGCGCAGTTCCTGGAGACGATGGCGGACAAGGCACAAGCCCGCGCGGAACTGCTCAACCCCTCCACCGGCCCAGACGGACTCGGCGCGGACTACCAGCGGGCGGACGGGTCGAGCGTGTTCGTCAAACCCGGCCGGGAGCGCTACGCCACGTCCGAGCAGCTGCTGGGGGAGGCCGAGCTGCGCGCGGCCGCCGTCCGTCGAGGCGCCCCGGCCTGGACCCGGGACGAGGCCGACGAGCTGCTGGCCGGGTTCGCCCGCTCCGGGCTGACCCTGTCCGAAGACCAGGCGGCGGCCCTGACCGGGATCCTCACCTCCGGCGCAGCCGTCGAGGTGCTCGCCGCCCCGGCCGGCACCGGCAAGAGCTTCCTCGTCGGTGCCCTCGCCGAGGCATGGACCCGCTCCGGGCCAGCCGCACCCACCCCGGGTGTACCGACGCCCGAACCGGGCGAACCCGGCACAAGCAGCGGGCCGAAGGTGTTCGGGGTGGCCTACGGCCAACGTCAGGCCGAGGTCCTGGCCGAGGAGGGCGTGACCGCACGCAACATCACCGCGTGGCTGTCCGGCCAGGCCCGCCTCGATGCCTCCGGTGTCGGCGCGGCGAGCCCTGCGGATGAGGCATTCCGGCTGCACCGGGGGGATCTGCTCGTCGTGGACGAGGCCGGCGCCGCGCCGACCCCGGACCTGGTCGCGATCCACCGCCGCTGCGAGGCGGCCGGGGTGAAACTGCTGTTGGTCGGTGACCCCCGCCAGATCGGCGCCGTCGGGCCCGGTGGGGCACTGGTCGACATCGCCGAACGCGGTATCCGCTACGAGCTGGCGGAGGTCCGCCGCTTCACCGCCGACTGGGAGGGCCCGGCGTCACTGCGGCTCCGGGACGGCGACGAGGCCGTCATCGACGACTACACCAAACGCGGCCGCCTGGTCGATGCCGGAACCGCCGAGCAGGCCGAAGCCGCCGCGTCCCGCGCGTGGCTTGCCGCCGCCCTGGACGGCAAGGACGCCCTGCTGGTCGTCGGCAGCAACGCCGCCGCCGCGCGGGTGTCGACCAATCTGCGGGCGGAGCTGGTCCGTCTCGGCCGCGTCGGTGAGACCGGCGCTCCACTGAACATGCCCGGCTGGGAAGGCACCGTGGCCGGGATCGGGGACCTGGTCCAGGCCCGCCGCAACGGCTGGCGCCTCGCCGGGCGCACCGGAACCGCCGAGGTGCCGATCAACCGGGCCACCTACCGGGTCACCGCCATCGCCGACGACGGCCAGGGACTGTCCGTGGCCCGTGTCGTCGGACGTGACCCCGACGGCGTCGAGCACCTCGGTGAGCCCATGCGGCTGCCCGCCGCCTATGTCTCCCAGCACCTGACCCTCGGGTACGCGTCCACCGTGCACGCCGCGCACGGCCGCACCGTCGACGTCGGGCTACCGGTCATCGGACCCGGCACCGACGCCGCCAGCGCCTACGTGCAGCTCACCCGGGGTCGCGAAACCAACACCGCATACGTCGTCACCCGCCGCGTCGCCGACGATGCCCCGACCGGGGAGACCCACCAGATCACCCCGCGCAACGCCGGCGCCGTGCTGGCCGAGATCATCCGCCCGGCCGAGCACGACCACAACCGCACCGCCATGACCGAGGCCGCGGCCGCTGCGGCGAGTGCGGCCGACACTTCCACCCAGCTCGGCCCGCTGCTCGAGGTAGTGGGAGAACACCTCGCCGGGCGCACTGCACGCTGGCTCGACCAACTCGCCGCTACCGGCGACCTACCCGCCCGCCACCGCGTCGCCCTCGCCGCCGACGACGCCTCCGGCACCCTCGACCCGCTGCTGCGCCGAGCCGAACTCGCCGGCCACGATCCGCACACCGTCCTGACCGAGGCAGTCACCGCCGGCACCCTCGACAAGTCCGTATCGGTGGCCCAGGTCCTCCACTTCCGCATCCGCCACCAACTCGGCGACCAGTCGCCGCCGACCATCACCAGCTACTGCGACCTGCTCCCCACCGACCTGCCTGCCCAGCAGCGGTCCGGGCTCGAACGCCTCGCCGACGCCGCCGACGCCCGCCGCGACCAGCTCGCGGAACAGCTCCTCGACCAGCCGCCCCAGTGGGCACTGGAGGCCCTCGGCCCCATCCCCGACGACCACCACGCACGCGCGGAGTGGGGGCGCGCGGCCGGGTGGGCCGCCGGCTACCGCGAACTCGCCGACCACACCGACGCCAGCGACCCCCTCGGCGCCGCACCCCCGCCCGGGCTCGCGGAGAAGCACGCCGTCTTCCGCACCGCCCACGATGCGCTCGACCTCCCTGGCGCCGGCGCCGACGAGGAAGCCATGACCGAAGGCCGCCTGCGCGCCCGCATCGCGGCCTACACCCGCGAGGAGAACTGGGCGCCCCGTTGGGTCGGCGATGAACTCGCCGCCACCCACGACGCGCTACGCCAGCGCGAGCAAGACGCCACCGTGTGGTTCGCCCGCGCCGATGCCCACCCCGACCCGGCCGAAGCTGCGGCACTGCGGGCGGCCGCTGACACCGCCCGCGCCGAGGCTGCCCAGCTCACGGTGCAGGTCGACCAGCTCGAAGAAGCCGACGCCGCCCGCACCGCCTGGTGGCTGGAAACCGCCGTCACCCGCGACAACTCCGAACGCGCCCGCCACGCCCTCGCCCTACGCGGCATCAGCGTCGACGACCCGACAGGACCTGGTCGATCGGGTCGGGCATGACGAGCCGACCGTCCGCGCGGTGGGTGACCGACAGCACCCAGTGCCACAGCACCACGACCAGGATGCTGAACGCCCGCAGTCCGTCGACCGTGCGGTCGCGCCAGGCCGGTGTGGTCTCCACCAGCCGGGTCGAGCGAGCGGTTCAGCGCGCGGAGCCGCGCCAGGGGGGAACCGGCCATCGCCATCTCCGCCTCTGTTGCCGAACGAGCCGCCGGCCCGCGCGGCGAGCAGGCCGCCGCAAGGGTCCGCGCGGACCTGTTAGTCGGCGGTCACGGGGATCAGGACAGGAAGTCCAGAACGGCCTCCGCAACCGATTGCGGCTGTTCCAGCTGCGGCAGATGTCCGGCGTCCGGGATCAGCACGGTCTGCGACCGGCGTAACAGTCCGGCGAACTCCTCGGCGTACACCGGCGGTACCAGCGCATCGCGCTCGCCCCAGACGAGCTGGGTGGGCGCGGCCACCCGGTGAATGCGCCGACGCAAACCCTTGTCCGGGATCGGCCAAATGAAATGCAGGATGCTGGCCATCCGCACGGCGGCCTCGAACAGCGCCTGCGGATCGTCGGCGGGGGGAGCCAGCAACGCCGCCAGCGGGCTCTCCGGATCGGCGAGCAGCAGCCCCGGCAGCGCCTCAGGCGGGATGGCGGCCAGATCGGCGATCGGGGTGTCGTCGCGCCACAGCCCGATCGGCGCGATCAGGGTCAGCCGTGAGACCCGACGCGGGCTGTTGGCGGCCAGCTCGGTCGCCACCATGCCGCCGAACGAGTGACCCACCACCGCGACCCGATCCAACCCGAGGGAGTCCAGTAGCTCGTCGTAGTACAGCACCAGCTCCCAGATGCCCGGAAGCTCGGACAGCACGTCGGACTCCCCGGCACCGGGATGCTCCGGGGCGTACACGGTGTGCCGCTGCGCCAGCGTCGCCAGGAACGGGTCCCAGATCAGGCCGCCGGCACCGTGCAGGAACAGCACCGGGTCACCCTGCCCGGCCACCAACACCCGGGCCTCCAACCGCCCGGCCAACGCCGGGACCAGCCGCTCGGTGACCCCTTCGGGAAGCGTCGGCGCGGCGGACGGCACGGTCGTCATGCCCGTGCTCCCGCGTCCACGCCCTCAGCGGCCTTCGAGCGGTCGGCCGCGCCCGAGGGCCACCAGCGGTGCTCCCAGCCCTCGTCGTCCCAGATGTGTCGGATCCGTGGGATGACCTCCTCGGCGAACAGCGTGAGGTTCTTACAGGTCAGCTCGTGCGGCATGGAGCCGATCTGCATCAGCGCGTGCAGGTTGCCCACGCGCAGCGTCTTGGCCGACTCGATCAGCCGGTCGGCCACCGTGGCCGGGCTGCCGGCGATGATGAAACCCTCCTCGTTGAGGGTCTTCCAGTCCTTCTCCAGGGCCGCCGCGGCCGCGATCACCCCCGGCTGGTTGGTCTTGATCGCGAACTCGGTGCTCTTGCGGGTGCGGTAGCCCGGTGCCTCGAAGAAGTACGGGGGGATGTGCAGGCACTTGTTGAAGAAGTAGGAGCAGTGCTCCAGGTACTCCTTCTCGGCCCGCTCATCGGTCTCCGACACGCAGATCTGCTGGGCGAACCCGGCCCGGTAGGGGTTGCGGTCCACGCCCAGCTCGTCCATCCGCTCCCAGAAGCCGTCCATCAGCTTCTTGCCGAACTTCGCTCCGAAAAAGCTGAGGTAGCTGTAGGTGTAGTCCCGGGTGGCGGCCAGGTCCCAGGTCTCCACCGAGCCGCCTCCGGCCAACCAGACCGGCGGGTGCGGCTTCTGCAGCGGCTGCGGCCAGGGGTTGACGTAGCGCAGCTGGTTGAAGGTGCCGTTGAAGGTGAACGGCCCCTGTTCGGTCCACGCCCGAATGATCAACTCCTCGGCCTCACGGAACCTCGGACGGGTCTGGGTGGGGGTGATGCCGTAGCAGAAGTTGACGTCCATTGAGGTGCCGACCGGGAACCCGGCCGCCAGCCTGCCCTTGGACAGCACGTCCAGCATCGCGAACTCCTCGGCGACCCGGGTGGCCGGTGAGTACAACGCCAGCGTGTTGCCCAGAACCATGATCGCGCTGTTGTTCGGCGTGCGCCGGGCCAACGCGGCGGCCATCAGGTTCGGCGCGGCCATGAAGCCGTAACCGTTCTGGTGGTGCTCGTTCACCCCCACCCCGTCGAAGCCCAACCGGTCGGCCAGCTCCAGCTCGGCGAGGTTCCAGTCGTAGTACTGGGCCACCATGCGCGGGTCGCACAGCTCCGTGTTGGGCGGGGTGACCCAGATGCTCTCGTAGCGGCTCTCGAAGTCGGCCGGAAGATCCCGGTACGGCATCAGGTGGAAGAAAATCGACTTCACGTCGGCCCCCGTTTCGGCCGATCCCGCGTCGGCCCTCGGTGATCGCCATCACGCTACACGGGAGTGCGGACCGTTTGAAGTACGCCGACCACGACACCGCGCGCGGGTCACTCGGGGCAGCTGCTGCTGGATGCCTACGGCGACGGGCTGGAGACCACTTACCGCCACATCGTGGAGAAGCTCGCCCGCCAGCCGTGCACGCTCGGCGTCGTCTTCCTCTATCCCGAAACCGCAGGTAGGAGGGGTTCTTACGCCGCGTAGGACTTGAACCTGTGGGCTCGCGTAAGCGGCGAGCAAAGTGACGGCGTTCCGCGAAATCCGGTTGTGGTCGCTCGACGGCAACGTCGAGCCGGGGCGTCCTCGGGTCGCTGTGTCCTTTCCGGCTGGCCGGAGTGGCCACGGGTACGGGCACGTCCGAGTTCGCCGGCTACGGGCTGACGCTGACGGTGCCGTTCTCGGGTTCGCTCGTAGGCGCCTGATCATGGTGGTTGCCTGTCGCCGACGTCAGTGCGTTGATGGCCAACACAGCGGTAGCTACCCTGTCGAGGGTCGGTGTGCTGTGGAGATCGGTGTGCGGGAGCTGCGGGACAAGCTGAGTCGGCATCTCGCCGCGGTTCGAGAGGGTCGGACGGTGACGATCACCGATCATGGGCGCGCGATCGCCCGGATCGTCCCCGTGCAACGGCCGACGAGACTTGAGGTGTTACGAGAGGAAGGCCGCCTCCGTCCAGGGCGGGAGCGGAAGAGACCTGCGCCCGATCCGGTGTCCGCGCCGGGCCACCATCGACCAGGTGATGCACGAGGTCGCAGGCCTGTAACTCCGAAGGTCATCCGGACGACACAGACCTTGCGCGAACACACGCGACCCTATGGACGACTCGCCGCTTCACACGATGGAATGGCGTGCACCGTGATCGTCGCGGCGCATCGCCAGGATGAGCGTTTCGGTCTCGGCTAACTGTCAGCGGGACCGGAGTCGGGGGGAACCTGTTGTCGAGCTCGGTGTTGGAGGCCGACGACCGGCCGGTGATCGGTGCACTTGTCGCGGTTCGCGGCAGGTCGTGGGTCGTCGGTGGCGTCGATGCAGCGCCGAACAGCACGCTGGTGACCTTGCAGAGCGTCGAGGACGGCGAGTACGGCCGCACGCTCGACGTGATCTGGGAGGTCGAGCCGGGCCGTCGGATCCTGCCCAGCGGCTCGCTGCCGGACGTGACCAGCGGCGGGTTCGACCCGCCCGAGCGGCTGGCCGCCTTCCTGGACGCCGTGCGCTGGTCTGCGGTGACGAGCGCCGATGTGAAGACCCTCCAGGCGCCGTTCCGGGCCGGCGTCGCGATCGAGGACTACCAGCTTGAACCGGTGTCCCGCGCGGTCGGCGCTCCGAGGGTGAATCTGCTGCTCGCCGATGACGTGGGACTCGGCAAGACCATTGAAGCCGGACTGGTGGCCAGTGAGCTGCTGCTGCGCCACCGCGCTCGCCGGATCATGATCGTGTGCCCGGCGGGGCTCACCACGAAGTGGCACGACGAGATGTCCGAGAAGTTCGGACTCGACTTCACGATCATCGACTCGGCCCGATGCGCCGAGGTGCGTCGGGATTTCGGTAGCGCGGCCAACCCGTTCCAGGTGTTCCCGCACGCGATCGTCAGCCTGCCCTGGCTGCGCGGGCCGAAGGCGCAACGGTTGCTGGACGAGGTGCTGCCAGTGACCGGGCCGACGCTGCCGCGCACGTTCGACCTGCTCATCCTCGACGAGGCGCACCACGTCGCCCCGGCCGCTCCGAAGCAGGTGTACGCGGTCGACTCCCAGCAGACCAAGCTCATCCGGCGGCTTGCTCCGCACTTCACCCACCGGCTATTCCTGACCGCGACCCCACACAATGGCTACCAGGCGTCATTCACCGCGCTCCTGGAGATCCTCGACGATCAGCGGTTCATGCGCGGCATGGAACCCGACCCGGACGCGGTCAGTCAGACAGTCGTGCGACGGCTGAAGCGGGACATCGTCAACGCCGACGGCACGCCCCGCTTCCGGCCCCGGGAGACTCGGCCGATCCCGGTCGACTATCCCGAGGATGAGCGGGAGATCCACGCGCTGCTCGCGGAGTTCACCGCGTTGCGGCGCAAGCGCACTCGCAAGCTTCGGGGGCGCAAGGCGGCCGATCTGATCACCATCCTGCTCAAGAAGCGGCTGTTCTCCAGCCCGGCGGCATTCGCCCACACGGTCGGGGTCTACCTGCAGACCGTGGAGCGGCGTTCTGCCCGGGTGGAGGCCAGCGACGATGTTCCGGCCTGGATGGACGACTTCTATGACGACACCGCCACCTATGACGACGAGGAGCTGCGCGAAGCCGAGGACTGCGCGATCGATCGTGCCGTGCCCCTGCAGGCCGAGGACGAGGCCGGAGACGGCGATCCGCAGCGGGAGTCGGCAGCCGAGATTGCGCTGCTGCGCCGGATGGAGCGGTGGGCGCTGGCGCATGAGGCTGAGGCGGACGCGAAGGCCCGCGAACTGATCAAGTACTTGACCGCCGTCTGTCGTCCCGACGGGAAGCTGTGGACGAACGAGCGGGTCGTGGTGTTCACCGAGTACCGCGACACCCAGCGCTGGCTCGCTGGGCTGCTCCGCCAGGAAGGCCTCGACGAACCGCACCTGGCCCAGCTGCACGGCGGAATGGACGGCGACGACCGCGAGCAGCTGCGCCGGGCATTCCAGGCCGAGCCCACCGAGCACCCGGTGCGCATCTTGCTGGCCACTGACGCCGCGAGCGAGGGCATCGACCTGCAGAACCACTGTCACCGGCTGGTCAACTTCGATATCCCGTTCAACCCGAACCGGCTCGAGCAGCGCATCGGCCGGGTCGACCGGTACGGGCAGCAGAACCCTCCGGAGATCCGACACTTCGTTGGTACCGGGTGGGAGAGTGCGGTCGACTCATTCGAGGCCGACCTGGAGTTCTTGTCCCGGGTTGCGATGAAGGTTGCTCGGATGGAAGCCGACCTCGGTCCCGTGAACGCGGTCCTTGCCGACGCGGTTCAGCGGCGCATGCTCGGCGAGCACGTCGACGTTGACACGGCCACCGCCGCCACCAAGTCTCCGCCGGTACCGGTCGAGACTGACGTTCCCCGCCAGGTTGTCCGGCTGCGGGAGGTTCTAGACAAGACCGTCGAGGACCTCGGCATCACCCCGCCCGCGATCCGTCGAGCGGTGTCCACCGCGCTGGAGCTGGCGCGCCAGCAACCGCTACGGCCGCACGTCGACGAGCGGTTCGGCGACGAGCGCCTGTTCGACGTGCCACCGCTCACCGGCTCGTGGGAACGGGCGACGGTCGGCTTGACCGAGAGGCTCCAACACGAAGACCGCCCGCCACGACAGCTGCCGATCACGTTCGACCCCGACGCGATGCACGACCCGGAAGGCGGCGCCCGCGATGACGTCGTGCTCGCCCACCTGAACCATCCACTGGTGGGGATGTCCACCCGCCTGCTACGAGCGGCCGTGTCAAACCCCGATGTCGGGCTGAACCGGGTGACAGCAGTGGTGTCTGACGACCCGGTGCTGGAGGACGTGCTGCTCGGGGCGTTCTCCCGATTCGTGCTCGTCGGTGCCGACGGGGTGCGGCTGCACGAGGAGGTGCTCTACGCCGGGGGTTGGGCGCCGGAGCACGGGCGATTCCGCCGACTGGAGAACCTGGGTGTGCTCGGTGGCCTCCTCAGCCGGGCCCTCGCCGGCGGCGCTGCCGCGTCGCCGCCTGTACAGGACCGGTTGGTGTCGCGGTGGCCCCGGATCATTGACGGCCTGGTCGCCGCGATCGACTGGCGCACGAACACCCGCCACCAGTCATTGGAACGCCGGCTCGCCGAACGCGCAGGGGAGGAGCGGACCCGGATTGTGGAGGGCTTCGCCCAGTTCGGGGCGTCGCTGCGGGCCGCACTGGCCGACGACGACGCGGAGGACGCGCTGTTCAGCGTGGCTGAGGCGGCGAAGAGTCGGGACGAGCTGGAGCAGTACCGCCGCGACCGCCGATCCTGGACCGACCGGCTGGCCCAGCTCGAGGTGGAACAGGAACGGGAGCTGGCGGCGGTGGGCGCCCGGTACGCCGACCCGACGCCGCACCGCTTCCCGGTCGCGGTGGTGTTCGTGGTGCCGAAGCGGGAGGCCGTCCGATGAGACGTAGATCCGCGCCCGACAGCGCACAGCACCACCGCGACTGGTTGGCGCTCGTCGAGGTGACCGGGCCGTTTCTGTCATTGCCGGTGCTGCGGGCGACCTGGCCGTCGCTGGAGGCGATCGAACAGGGGGAGCGCGACGAGCTACGCCGCGCGCACACCGAGTGGCGCGATGACCCGGCCGGCGAGCAGCTGAGTTGGGTCGGATACGTGCTGCGCGACCTGCTCGGCTGGGGCGACGAGCTGCGCACTGACGGGCTCGAACCGCTGGCCATCGACGTGCCAGAGCACGAGACGACCATGACCCCGTCATTCGCGCTTGTCGACGCTGGCTACGACGGGCCTGAGGTCAAACCGGACAGCACGCGGCTGCTTGGCCTGATCTGCGAGCCGCACACCCAACCGACGGCTCGACTCCGGGTGCCGGGCTGGGCAGCCACACCGGTCGACCGGCTCGCGCAGCTATGCCGCTACCACGACGTCGAGCTGGGGTTGGCCACCGACGGGCGCTGGTGGGCGCTGGTGTGGGCGCCGCGCGGCGGGGTGACCTCCACCGCTGTGTTCGACGCGGTTGCCTGGGCCGAGGCCACCGAACGTGACGTGGTACGGGCTTTCCGGTCGCTACTGGTCCGAACCCGGTTCTTCGGTGTCCCCGACGACGAGCGCCTGGTGCCGCTGCTCCGGGCCTCGAAGGACAGTCGAGAAGACATCACCGAGGCACTCGGCGTGCAGGTGCGGCAGGCCGTCGAGCTGCTGGTGGCCGCGATTGGCCGCGCGGACGTCCGCGAACGTGCGGCCGGCGGTCCCGGGTTGGCGCAGGTCAGCGCGCACGACGTGTACCGGGGCGCGGTGTCGGTGATGATGCGGGTGGTTTTCGTGCTGTTCGCCGAGGAACGCCGGCTGCTGCCCAGCGACAACGAGCTGTACGCCCAGGCGTACTCGGCGGGCCGGTTATGCGCCGAGCTGGAGCAACGCGCGCAGGAAGGCTCCGAAGACGAGCTGGAGAACTCGCACGCCGCGTGGCACCGGCTGCTTGCGCTTTTCGCCGCTGTGCACTCCGGCATCGAGCACCCCCGGCTGCGGATGCACGCCCACGACGGCTCACTGTTCGACCCGTCGGTCCACTCGTGGCTGCCATTGGCGATCGACGACCGAACCGTGCTGCACATGCTGCGTGCGGTGCAATACGTCGAGATCGGCAAGGGCCGGAACCGCGAGCGTCGCACTTTGTCGTTTCGCCAGCTCGACGTGGAACAGATCGGCTACGTCTACGAAGGCTTGCTGTCGTTCGAAGGCCTCCGCGCCGATGCCGTAATGGTCGGACTGGTCGGCAAGCAGGGCCTGGAGGAGGAGATCGTGCTCGCCGAGCTGGAAGCCCTCCCGGGGGACGGCCTGCCGGCAGCGCTCGCGGAGAAGTACAAGGCGTCCGGGATCGGTACGCCGGCATCGATGGCGAAGAGATTGGCGCCCCTGGACGCGGCCGCGCGGGAAGACGCCCGCAAGAAGCTGCTCGCGGTCACCGACGGCGACTACCCGCTGGCCGAGCGACTGCTGCCGTACTTCGGCATCCTGCGCCGCGACCTGCGCGATCTGCCGGTAGTGATTCTGCCCGGCGCCCTGTACGTCACCGAGTCGAAGCTGCGCCGCAACACCGGCACCCACTACACGCCGAGGTTCCTTGCTGAGAAGGTCGTGAAGCACGCCCTGAAGCCACTGCTCTATCACCACGGCCCGCTACAGACCGCCAACAGCAAGGAATGGACGCGTAAGACCAGCGACGAGTTGCTGCAGCTGAAGGTGGCCGACATTGCGATGGGGTCGGCCGCGTTCCTGGTCGCCGCCGCCCGCTACCTCGGACAGGCTCTGCTCGATGCCTGGGCCCGCGAGGGAAAGGTCGCGCCGTCCTCGCCGGATGAGACCGGCGCGGCTGACGCCGATGAGGACCCTGTAGTCGTCGAGGCCCGCCGCCAGATCATCGAACACTGCCTTTACGGCGTGGACATCAACCCGATGGCCGTCGAGATGGCAAAGCTCTCGCTCTGGCTGGTCTCGATGGATCCGCAGCGGCCGTTCACCTTCCTTGACAACCGCCTGGTCGCAGGCGACTCCCTGCTCGGCATTACCAGCCTTGAGCAGCTCGAATACATGCACATGGACCCGGTACGTGGGCGGGAGATCCACTCCGGCGATGACCTTTTCGGGTGGACCGCCGGCGCACGTTTCCTTGTGTCGGACGTGGCTTCCGCGCGTGCTCAGATCGCGGACATCCCGGTCTCCGAGGACGACCCGCTAAAATCACTGACCGAGAAACGCCGGCTGCTTGCCGATGCCGACCAGAAGATCGCCCAGCTGCGCCTGTTCGCGGACCTGGCAGTAGGCGCCGCCCTCGCCTATGCGGGCCGAGGTGGCAACGCGCCGGCTACCGGCTCGATCGCTGCGGCCCGTCTGGTCAACGACATCTGGCAGGGCGGTGACCCGGCACCCGCCCGGCGGCAACGTGATTCGTGGCTGCTGACTGACCAGCCAGCAGGCGGCTTCGTCCGCCAGCCGCTGCACTGGCCCTTGGTCTTCCCCGAGGTGTTCGAGACCGGCGGTTTCGACGCGGTGATCGGCAACCCGCCCTTCCTCGGCGGGCAGAAGCTCACTGGCTCGCTCGGCACCGCTTTCCGCGAATACCTGGTCAAGGCGGTCGGTGGAGGGGCACGTGGGAGCGCCGACCTCGTCGCCTACTTCGTGCTGCGGGCACACGCGATCCTTGACTGTGCGGGCCAGACCGGTCTGATCGCGACCAACACCCTCTCCCAGGGCGACACCCGCGAGGTCGGCCTCGACCAGGTCGCCGGGGGCGGTGTGACGATCCGGCGGTCGGTAAAGAGTGAGCCGTGGCCTTCGAGGAGTGCGGTGCTGGAGTACTGCGCGGTCTGGACCAGCCGCGCCGCACTTGGAGAGGACGCCGAGCGCCGAGCGGATGGCGTGGTGGTCTCAGCGATCACACCTTCACTGGAGCCGGCCGCCAGAGTGACCGGCAATCCGCAACGACTAGCGGCGAATGCAGGGTTGTCATTCCAGGGCTCGAACATTCTCGGGCTGGGCTTCACGATGGAGCCCGAGCGCGCACGGGCGTTGGTCGCCGACGATCCACGCAACGCTGACGTGCTGTTTCCATACCTCAACGGCCAGGACCTCAACTCTGATCCGGCCGGCGCCGCCAGTCGCTGGGTTATCAACTTCCACACCTGGCCGGAGGAGCAGGCACGAACCTACCCCGCCTGTTACTCCCAGGTCCGTCAACTGGTGAAGCCGGAGCGAGACCGAAACAGCGACAAGCGTCGTCGTGAGATCTGGTGGCGGTTCACCAGGCCGGCGCCCGAGCTGTACGCCGCGATTGCAGATTTGAAGCGGGTCATCGTGCTCGCTCAGGTCAGCAAGACCATGATGCCGAATTTGGTGCAGGCAGGTCAGGTGTTTGATCAGAAGCTCGTCGTATTCAGCTCCGACGACCCAGGACTCCTGGCAGTGTTAGCCAGCGCGCCGCACTACTGGTGGGCTGCTACACGCAGTTCGACTATGAAGGCTGATCTGAGCTATTCACCGAGCGATGTGCTACTCACGTTCGCGCTGCCCGAGCTAACCGACGAACTGCGTGAGCTGGGGGACACGCTCGATACGTACCGCCGCACGTTGATGCTGGCCCGCCAGACCGGACTCACCAAGACGTACAACCTGGCCTTCGACCCCTCCGTCAGCGACGAGGACATCGTCGAGCTACGCCGGATCCACCGCGCGATCGACGAGGCCACCGTCCACGCCTACGGCTGGGACGACCTGCTCCACCAGCTCGACCACGGATTCCACCCGGCCGGCCGCGACACCCGCTACACCATCGGACCCGCCGCCCAGCGAGAGATCCTCGATCGGCTGCTGGAGCTGAACCACGAGCGCTACCAAGCCGAGGTCGCCCAAGGGTCGCACGACAAGAAGGGCCGCAAGGCCAAGCCGGCCGCGTCCGTCGACGAGGGCCTGTTCTGATGTCCGGACCGGCAGCGTCAGGCGTCCTCGCAGTTCAGGTGCAGTCGTTCGAGCCCGTGCTGGGCGATCCGGTGTACCCACGGCCCGGGCAGTGCGGTGAGCTGCTCGATCCGAGGCAGGCATTCGGTGAACAGGTCGATCATTCGGGTCGCCCGCAGGTTGTTGGTGCCGAAGACGACGTACCGAGCGCCGGTTCGGCAGACCGTGCGCCGCTCAAGCGGGTTGCGCAGCATGTAGCGGTCGGCGCCGACCAGGATGCGGCCGTCGGCGGTCGCCTCCGAGATCCACTGGATGTCCTGGATCGACTGGGCCTCCTGGACCCCGTAGCGGTCGTTGATCGTCTCGACGTCCGGCACGAGCGCGCGGACAGCATCGACGAACCGCCGGCCCTGGGTGCTCCGGTCGAGGAACAGCCTCAGGGGTGGTGGACCGGTCACGCCGCGAGCAGGCCTTCGCGCTGGGCGACCTCGGTGACCTCGTCGACGGCCAGGTCGAAGTCGCTGGCGATTGCCTCGATCGGCTCCCCGGCTCGCAGCATGTCACGCACCACCGAGACTGGGGTGCCGGTGTGCGCGAAGTAGGGCTTGCCGAAGTTGATGTCCACGTCGGCGTCGATCTTGGCGACCTCGTAGCTGGGCAGCCCGACCCGGCGGGCGTAGTCATCGTCGTAAGTGATCCGGCGGAGGTACTGCTCGATCACCTGCCGGAACACGTACTGGCCGTTGCGCAGCACGATCAGGTCGCGGGCGCCATGTCGGGCGTCCGGGTCGACGTCGTTGGAGTTGCTGACCTCCCACATGAGCTCGGCGCCGAGAATCGACAGCCGTCGGGAGGCGAGCGCGTGCTCCACGCCGAGCTTCGTGCGGACCAGGTCCAGCGCCGGCCGGATCTGCTGAAGCGGCATCCCGGCCCGTCGCAGTGCGGACAGGAACATGCCCTCGGCCAGCCCGATGAACGGGATGGACGGCGCTCCGTGGAACTCGGGGCGCAGCCCGGTGATCAGCGGCGCCCCTGTCACCGGTGGTCGGCCGGCGAACTCGCGGCGATAACCCTTGACCCAGGTGGCGAAGGTGTTCGGTTGCACGTCGAGGTAGCGCGCCGCCTCCGCCGAGGTGTACAGCGGCACGGAGAAGCGCACATCGTCAGACCGCGCTGCCACCATACGTTGAGGTTAGCGGCGCCGAGCTGCTCAGTGCGACCAGGCGCGCTGTCGAACCAAATGAACGACGGGAGCGGCATTCGGTGACCAGCACGAACCAGGGCCTGTTTCCGAACCCGCACGGTGAGCAGGGAACGCTCGCCGACCCGCTGGACACCCAGCAAGACTTCGCAGAAGCCACGTCGTACCAAGTCCGTGACGAGCTGGAGGAGCTGATCAGCCGCGACCTGCTCGGGCCGTGGGACGGCGAGCACGAGCAGTTCGCTCCCAAGGCCATGGGCCCGCGCGAGCGCTACCTCGTCGGCATGCTCGGACCCAAGCATTCCCCGAAGTCCACCCAGGACGACGCCGACGAGGTCCCCGAGACCGAGGACACCGTGCAGGGCGACGGCGAGCCCGAGTTGCCAGAGGTCCTCACTCCGCAGAATCTGGGCCGGATCTGGGCGTCGTCGATGGGGCTGTCCTGCGCGGTCCGCGACGAGATCGTCGCCCTGCACGTCACCGTCAGCTGGGGTCGCTATCGGCGGGAGCAGGCCGAGGACGCGGATGGAAAGACACGCAGCACCTGGTGTCGCGAACCCGTCGTGCACGACTGCGAGGTCCGGCTCGATCGTGAGTCGAACTACCGGCTCCCGCTGGAAGGTGAGGATCCGGCCCTGCCGGGTGTGCACCTATCGGTCGCGGTACGTCCCCGTGGCGGGCATCGAATCGTTCGGCTGGTGCTGGTCAACGCTCAGCTGGAGCCGGAGCGCACGTCCGACACCGCGTGGCTGTTCCAACCCCAGCTGACCGTCACTGCGTTAGACGGGGACGCGCCGGTGTTCGCGCCGGTCGCCGACCCGGCCGATGAGGCGGCCGTGGGTGACGACATCGAGGAGACCCACCTGCGGCTGCTGTACCGCAACCAGCGCCGGTACGCGATGGGCCACAACGTGGCCGTCCACTCGCACGTCCGCGAGGGGGATCGTCGCTGCGCGTGGAAGTTGGAGACAACCTGGCTGCCCACCTACGAGGTGCCGGCCACGGCTGCGGCCGGCTCGGCCGCGCAGCTGTCCATGGACGCCCTCGCCGAGGCCGACGCGGCAGCCCTGCGTGAGGCGCTGCTGCCGCTCGCCGACGGCTACGACGACTGGCTCGACCAGCAGGACTTCGCGGAAATGCCGGCCGATCTGCGCGAAACCGGTGAGCACGCCGTGCAGATCGCCCGGCACGCGTCGACGAGAATCCGCGCCGGCATCCACCTGCTGACCACTCCGAGCGCTCCCGGCCACCACGACGCGATCGCGGCGTTCGCATTCACGAACCGGGTCATGGCGTTGCAGCGCCGGCACACCGCGCTCGCCCGGCTGCGCGAGGAGCAGGGTCTGAGCTACGCAGCCGCGCTGGAGCAGGTGAGCGACCCTACGAACGCGACCTGGCGCCCCTTCCAGCTGGCGTTCGTGCTGCTCAACCTGCCCTCGTTGACCGACCCGACCCACCCCGAGCGGGCCGCCGAGCCCAGTGCTTCTGTAGACCTGCTGTTCTTCCCCACCGGCGGTGGCAAGACCGAGGCCTACCTGGGGCTCACTGCGTACACATTCGCAATCCGCCGCCTGCAAGGGCTCGTCGGGGAGGGTGCCGCCGCGCGCAGCGGGGCCGACGGGGTCGCGGTGCTGATGCGCTACACGCTGCGGCTGCTCACCGCCCAGCAGTTCCAGCGGGCGGCCGCGCTGGTCTGCGCCGCCGAGGTCGTTCGCCGGGACGACGAGCAGACCTGGGGCGACACCCCGTTCCGCATCGGGTTGTGGGTCGGTGGTGGCGTGTCACCGAACTGGTACCCGGAAGCCGCCGAGCAGGTCAACGAGGCGAGAGAGGCGGGCAAGAGCCGCCGCGTCAACGTCCTGCAGACCCTGGTCTGCCCGTGGTGTGGCACCGCACTCAGGGGGCACGCAGACCTGCGCCCGGACGAGGTCGCCCGCCGGGTCCTGCTTTTCTGCCCGAACGGGGAGGGAACGCACGCCTGCCCGTTCTCCCGCACGCAGTCGCCGGACGAGGGAATCCCGGTTCTCACCGTCGACGAGGAGATCTACCGGTTCACCCCGTCGCTGGTCATCGCCACCGTCGACAAGCTCGCCCAGCTGCCCTGGCGCGGGTTCGCCGGCCTGCTGTTCGGCCGGGTTCGCGAGTATTGCCCGCGCCACGGTTACCGTCACGACGACCTCGACGCCCGCACTGGCTGCGCCGACCGGCACAACGCCAAGGGCAATTGGCCCGCCGTCAAGAGCCAGCCCGTGGTGCGGCTGCGCCCGCCCGACTTGATCATCCAGGACGAGCTGCACCTCATTTCCGGGGCACTGGGCACCACTGTTGGGCTGTTCGAAGCCGCGATCGACGAATTGTGCACCTGGCCGGGCCCCGCCGGCGGCGAGGTCGGCCCGAAGATCATCGCATCGACCGCCACCACCAAGCGGGCCCGGGAACAGGTGCTCGGGATCTTCGGCCGTCAGCTGGCGATCTTCCCGCCCCCGGTCCTCGACGTCACCGACACCTACTTCTCCCGCCAGGTACCCATCAGCCCGGAGCAGCCGGGACGGCGCTACCTGGGGATCTGCGCGCACGGAGTCCGGCTCAAGTCAGCGGAGATCCGGCTCGCCGAGATCCTGCTCATCGCCGGGCAGACCCTGCTCGACAGGTACGGAGCCCCCGCCGACCCCTACCTCACGGTGGTGAACTACTTCAACGCCACCCGGGAGCTCGCCGGGATGCGCCGAGCGCTGGACGACCAGGTGCCCAACCGGGTCCGCCGGCACGGCCGGGCAAAGGGCCTGTCCGACCGCATCGTCACCCGCGCCGGGATGCTGACCATCACCGAGCTGACGTCTCGCATCTCCTCGACCGACATCAGCGAGGCGCTGAAGAAGCTTGAGGTCGGCTTCGACCAGCGCCTGGACACCTCCGAACGCAAGCGGGCGATCTGGGCGAACTTCGGCGCGTCGAAGAAAGACGGCACTCCCGTGCACCCACTGGTCACGGAATCGTTCGCCCGTCGCGGCAATGACCCGGTCGACGTCGTGCTGGCAACCTCGATGCTCCAGGTCGGGGTGGACGTCTCCCGGTTCGGGCTGATGGTCGTCACCGGGCAGCCGAAGAACACCGCCGAGTACATTCAGGCCAGCTCCCGCGTCGGCCGGGACGCCCGCCGGCCCGGCCTGGTCGTGACCCTCTACAACTGGGCCCGACCACGCGATCTCGCGCACTACGAGGACTTCGAGCACTATCACGCCACGTTCTACCGGCAGGTCGAGGCGCTGTCCGTCACCCCGTTCACGCGCCGCTCGCTGGATCGGGGCACCGCCGCCACGCTGGTCGCTGCCGTCCGCAACACCGAGGACAAGCACTCCCGCAACCGCGATGCCCACGACGTGCCACTCGACGGGCCGGTGTTCGCGCGGGTCGTCGAGCGGATGCTGCGCCGCGCCGACACGGTCGACGGCCAGCGCGGACGCGGTTACCTGGAGGAACGCATCAAGCGGTTCACCGACGTCTGGCAACAGCTGCGGACCGCCACCGACTCCCAGCTCGGCTACGAGGGCTCGAAAGGTGCGCAACAATTACGCGCGCTGCTGCACCGAGCCGGCGATGGCAGGTGGGGCGACCAGACCGTCGGCATGTCCATGCGCGAGACGGAGAACGAGATCAACCTGCTGGTACCCGCCGACATCGCCGTCCCCGTCTACGGCGAGCCGGACTGGTCGTTCGAACCGCCCACCCAGAACGACGACCAGGACGACACACCCGAGGGCGACGAGCTGGGCGACAGCGCACTCACCGGGAAGGCGGCACAATGACCGGCCCGAGCCACCGCCGGCGCGTCGGATCGGTCCGGCCCAGCCACCTGATGTTCACCAGTGGGGTCGGCTCGTTGGTCGACCTACCCAACTTCTCGGTCCTGGTGCGCGGCCTCGACGACTGGTCGGCCAAGGAGTCTGAACTCGAACCGATCAACGAGCCGCGCCTGGTCGCCGCCGTGCGCGCCCTGCCGGGGATGAAGACGGTCGGCGAGCTGCGGCCAGCGCCGTGGCGGGACGGGATCGACACCGATCCCAAGGGTGCCGCCTCTCGAGTCGGGGTTCCGGTGGCCCCATTCCCGGCATGGTTGCGGTGCACGGCCTGCGACGAGCTCGCCTCGCTGACCGGCGCGGTGTTCTCCTTCGAGAACGACAAGCCGCGCCGGCCGCACGATGCCCGGTTCTTCCACGCCGAATGCCCGAAATCCAAACGCCGCCCGCTCGCGGTGGCCGCCCGGTTCGTGCTGACCTGCGTTCGTGGCCACCTCGACGACTTCCCCTACCGGCTGTTCGTGCACCAAGGCGCCGACTGCCCGAAGGCGAAGTTCCCCCGGCTGCGGATGGAAGACCACGGCGGCAACCTGGGCGCGAACGTCCAGATCCGCTGCATCAACTGCGGCGTCTCCCGCAACATCCGTCAGGCACTCGGCAAGCGCAACCAGCAGAACCTCCCGCACTGCCGGGGCCGGCACCCACATCTGAGCACGTTCGAGGTCTGCCCCGAGGACCCGATGGTCCTCGTCGTTGGCGCGTCCAACCAGTGGTTCGCCCAGACCCTCGCCGCGCTCGCCGTCCCCAAGACCGGTGCCAGCGAGCTTGCTACCAAGATCGAGAAGCACTGGACAGCTCTGGAAGACCTGCCGCAACAGATGTTGGCTTGGGCTCGCACGAACGTCCCCGCGCTTGCCGATCTCGACAAGTGGTCCGGCGACGACGTGTGGGCCGCGATCGAGAACCACCGGAAGATCTCCGTGGTCGAAGAACCGCAGGTCGCCGGCTACCCAGATTTGCTTACCGCCGAGTGGGAGATCCTCTCCGCGCCGGGCCTGCCCGACCCGCATGACGACTTCACGATGACCCGGCCCGGGGTGCCGTCGGATCTGGACGGTCTGCTCGCCGACGTGGTGCAGGTCGAGCGGCTACGCGAGGTCCGTGCACTCGTTGGGTTCACGCGGCTCGACGCTCCCGACCCTGACGACCCCGAACTCGTCACGCCCGCGCCGTTGGCGAAATCGGCGCCGGACTGGGTGCCGGCCAGCGAGGTTCGGGGAGAAGGGCTCTTCCTGCGCCTGCCCGAGCAGCTGCTGGCCGACTGGGAACAGCGGGTCGGACCGTCGGCGGCGTTGCGTGCCCACGAGCAGGCGTACGCACGGTTTCGCCACAACCGCTACTCCGGCCGGATCAAGAGCTCTTTCGACGAGATGGCGCACTGGCCTGGAACCCGCTATCTGGCGTTACACACCCTGTCTCACCTACTCATCCGCACCATCGCACTCGAGTGCGGATACAGCTCCGCCAGCCTCTCCGAGCGCATCTACGCCGGCAATGCCGACGACCCGCGAGCCGGAATCCTCATCTACACCGCCGTTCCCGACGCTGAAGGCACTCTGGGCGGCCTGGTGTCGCTCGGCGAGCCGCGCGAGCTGACCCGGCTGCTCCGGCGTGCGTTGACGGATGCGATGCGCTGCTCGTCCGACCCGCTGTGTTCGGAACGTCTACCGGCGCACCCGGCGGACTTCCTGCATGGCGCGGCATGTCACGTCTGCCTGTTCGTCTCCGAAACTACGTGCGAGCGCGGCAACCGGTTCCTCGACCGTCGGTTCCTGGTTCCCATCGATGACCCGCCGCTCGCTCTCTACCCCGAGCTGCCGTGACGTCGTTCGAGGACGCGACTGGGCGCGCTGTCGACCGGCTCGGCCCGACCCGGCTACGCGCGATCGCCGACGGCATCCAGGCCGGATCGAGCCTCACCGCGCTGTGCTCCGCGGACTCCATGTCCGGGTACACCGACACGGTCCGGGCCATCATCCTGGCCCAGGACGGCCTGCCCGACCAGGTGGCGGCCGCCTACCTGCGCGGAGCCGCCGACGGCTACGAACGCAGCGAGAAAGCTGAGCGGATCGAAGCTGTCTGGAGCGGCCCAAGCAGCCACTCGGTGCCCGTACGCTCCACTGCCCAAGCCCTCGTCGAACTCGTCAGCGAGGCCACTGGCGAGCTCCTCCTGATGACCTACTCTGCGAAACCCCACCCGCCGGTGATCAACGCGCTCACCGCCGCTCGCGCTCGCGGCGTCGCCGTGGCCGTCGTGGTCGAAACCCTCCAGGGCGCGGGCGGAGCGATCGCCGGAACCGAGCCCGCCGCCGCCTTCCGCCACGTACCTGGGATCGAACTCTGGCACTGGCCGCCCGGAGCACGCAGCGAATCCGGCGCCAAGATGCACGCGAAGATCGCCGTAGCCGACCGCCGAGCATTGCTCGTATCCAGCGCCAACCTTACCCACTCCGGCGTCGACACCAACATCGAAGCCGGCGTCCTGGTTCGAGGCGGTCATGCCCCTCGACGAGCTGCCGAGCACGTCACCCACCTGATCGCCGCCGGTGTACTTGCCCGGCTGCACGGAAGGGAGCAGTGAGCGACGGCTGGACGGGCATATCGGCCACCGCGCGGGCGAGGGTGCTCCCTAGCCCGGCGTTCTGATCGCGTAACGTAACTGAAGTGATCTCCATATCACCCAATTTGATCATTGAGGCCGCCTCTGCGCTCGATGTGGAGGATCTCGGCGCGATCGGTGCAGTGGGCGGTCAGACGGCCGTCCGGCACGTTCGACGCACCGGTGTCGACTTGGTTCTGAAGGTGATTGCTCTTGGTGCTTCGGATCCGACCCAGCTACAGCGAGCCACCCGCGAGGTCGAGCTGCTTGCCGACCTCGACTGTGAAAACGTCGTGTCGGTAGCGTCGACCTTGATCGAGCTGGGTGAACCGATCACGGGTGCGGCATGGCTCGAGGAGTTTCTCGACGGGGACGACTTGAGCGCGCTGCTGGGCCCAGCCTGGAGCTGGAACGACGCGGCAGAAATGGCGCTGCAAGTCAGCCGAGGTTTGGCTGCCGGGCACGCGCGGGGAGTCGTGCACCGCGATCTGAGTGCGAACAACGTGCGGCGTACATCGTGCGGCGTCTGGAAGGTTCTCGACTTTGGATTCGCCAGGTACACCCTGCGTTCCGGGTTAACGGTGGCCGGGCAACCCGGAACTCCTGGTTTCATGACGCCCGAGCACCTCAACAGCTACTCGGGCGGTCCGATGCCTGCCTCTGACGTGTTCGCAGCCGGGGCGCTGATGTACGCAGCCCTCACGGGGACTCCTCCGATCCCGTTCAGCGGTGACGAAGCAGACTATGTGACCCGGTTGCGGGCGGTGTCGATCACTGACCTCGGTCAGTGTCGTCCCGATCTTGCCGCTGATCATGTAGCCCTCGTCCGACGCTGCCTACACCCGCAGCCGGCGCGACGGTTCGTCAATGCGACGAAGCTCGCGGAGGCGCTGGAGAAGCTGCAGTGAGCGTCTTGATTGAAGACAGTCCACGAAACCTCGATGGCTGGATCACCGACCTCTCGAGCGCTGGCGGGTGTCGAGGCACGGTCATCACCCCATTCGCTACCCCGTGGGCGCATAGATCTGGTCCCGGGCGGAAGCCGAGCGCTCGCGCGCGGTTCGAGCGGCTGCGTGAGGCTGGTGTCCAAACGTGGTTCGACCCGATGACGCATTCGCTCCAGATGAGCGGGGTTGGGGACTTCCGGTATTACGACGAATACGATTTGTGGTCACCAGGACAACGTGGCGTGCTGACTACCGATGGGGCTCGAACCGATCATGTCCGTCGCGTGTTCGAACTGCAGAAGGATCTCGGTGTGCAGACTCTGGCGCCAACAGTTCTGCTGCACACCGGGTTGAGCGAGACCAGTGAACGTGCTCTCGAGCTGGCACGCGAGGCCAGTCGACAGGACAGAGACTGTTGGCTGACGGTGGCGGGAACCTCTTCCTTCTGGGCCAGCGGGTCGGCGCTCGATGCCCACATCGGTGCGTTGGCGGCGCTCGAGCCGTGCGGCTGGTTCCTCGTCCCGGTGAAGCCACTGACCACGTGGCCTATCGAACCTGATCCGGAGGAGGTGCACGGGCTCTGCCGAGCGGCACGAGCCCTATCCGAAGATGCCCGGGTGCACATCTCGCACGGTGACATCGCCGCTCTCCCAGCTGTCGCGGCTGGCGCCACGACAGTTGGCTCGGGCTGGGACAAGCGTCAACGCATGTGTTCAAGCGCCGACTACGCCCCTCGCGCCGAGGGCAGCGATGGGGGCAGTTGGCTGCAGCGAATCACCTTCGCCGCGCTTGCTGGCGCCGTTTCAGCGAACGAGTCTGACGTCCTGGCAAGCCGCGAGCCCGCGCTAGTCGCAGGACTTGGAGGATTGCCAGCACCAGCGCCACGAGAACGCTTCGTCCACCACATCAATGCTCTGAACGAGCTGATCAAGAGCCTTACCCAACAGGCCGATCTCGCACAGCGCTATCACCAGTTGCGGAAGATCTACAGATCCGCGCGAGTGATCTGGCCCAAGGTTCAAGCAGCCACTGGCTGCGGGCCTGCAGCCGATCAGTGGGTGGATGTATTCGATGACGGACTGCGTCGATTCGGTCTTGTCGAGGGCTACGAAGCTTGACCATTATCTCGGCAGAGCGAAGAAGTGGATCAGCGAAGGCCTTCACCGGTATGAGGACCGCTCATCGCGGCCACTACATGCTCTGAAGCCCATAGCCGTCGCGCACGACCGTGGCCCCGAATCCGCGGCCGAGCATGCCAGCGACCATCGATCACAAGCCCCGCTCGATCGTTGACGACCTGTGACATGAGGCGGTCAGTCGCGGCCGGGCCAAGGTGTCCGGTGACGATGACATATGTGTCCGCCCAGGTCGTATAGGCTCGACACTGACGGACAGCCGCCAGCCCGTCACGGACCTTCGTCTCGATGGCGACCAGACGCCCGACCGGATTGAGGTCAGGGTGCCGGACGTAGCGCCCGTCTCTAACCTCCGCGAGGGCTTTACTCCGCAGAAGCTGTGGTAGTCGCCGCTCGACTGTCTCAGTTGGCCAGCTCAAGGCGTTAGCCAATGCCTGCGCCGACCGCGGGGTACTCGGATGCGTGGCAGCGACGACGCCCGCGTCCACCTCGTTGAGCAATGCCGGAATGCCTGACTCCAGCCGTGCTCGCAACGCCGTTGGCGGCCCGATGACCGCAGTCAGGTCAGGGACGCCAATCGGTCCCGCGAGTTCCTCTATAAGCCTAAGACCTCGGTGTGCACTGGGGAGTGCGGCGGCAGCCAACTGCGCTGGGCCGATCAGTGCCCGCTCGGCGCTTGGTTGGAACCGGCGACCACCACGAGGTCGGTTGGATTGCTCGAGGACGGTTGCCACGACCGCAAGGATGCCAGCACGCGGGGGCGCTGCGGGCCCACTCGTTAGGGTTGCGCGACATCAATCGGCCCGTGTCTGTTCTGATCAGGTCCGCGTCCTCCCGCCGCCGGCTACCCTCAGCTGAAACGTGCCCTGGCAATCACGATGGCTGCGAGTTCGCTCGTCTCGCAGCCATCACGGACACCACAGACAGGGCCGAGGACTTCCTGACCAGGCGCAGACACACCGACCACCGCCAAACTGCACCTTTGCAAGGCGGGGGTTAGGGGTTCGATTCCCCTCGTCTCCACCAACGCCTGACCAGCAAGAACAGTCGGTCAGCAGCTCGCCGGCGTCACCCGGCATCCTCGTTCATGCCCGCTGCGTGCCCGTTGGATTCCGATTCGGTCTCCGCTGGCCGTCCCTGGCGGCTGGACTTGATCTGGGTGCTGAGCCCGTCCGCGATCTTCCGGTCGCGGTCGCGGGTGGCGTGCTGGTAGATCAGGGCGGCGCGCATGCTGGAGTGCCCCATGCGCGCCATCAACTCCTTGGTGGTCGCTCCGGTGGTGGCGGCGAGTTGGTTGCCGGTGTGCCGCAGGTCGTGGAAGTGCACGTCCTGATCCGCCAGCTCGGCTGCATCGAGCGCCTTTCGCCACAGCCGGCGGAAGTTCCGGCGTAGCAGCTTGCCGCCCTTCGGCCCGACGAAGACCAGTCCGGCCGGTGACCGCTCGGAGAACCACTCCATGTGGCTGCGAAGCTCGGGCAGGATCGCCGAGGGAATCGCCACGACGCGGAGTCCGGCCCGGCTCTTGGGTGCTTTGACCAGCAGCTCCCCGCCGTCCAGCTCGGCCTGTGAGCGCAGGACGTGTACTTCGCCGGCCACGAGGTCCAGCTCGGGCTTGCGCAGCGCGGCCAGCTCGCCGAACCGGAGGCTGGTGAACGCGGCCAGGAGTACCACGCATCGGTACCGGGGCTGGATCGCGTCGGCCAGCTTGAGCACCTGGTCCACGCTCAGCGCCCGGCGTTCCTCGGACGTCTCCTGGCTGGCGCCCTTGATCCGACACGGGTTCCGCTTGAGCAGACCGTCGTCCACCGCCGTGGCCATGATCGCGTGGAGCAGGCGGTACGCCTTGGCCACACTCGCCGGTCCCAGCCCGGCATCCCGCCGACCCTTTCGCCAGGTGCGGATGTCGGCCTCACGAATGTCGGCAATGCCCGTCGTGCCGAACGTCGGTTTGAGATGCAGCCGCAGGATGCCCTCATATCGTTGCCGCGTGGTCGCGGCGAGATCTCGCTCCACCAACCAGCGATCCGCGAACTCACCGAACGGGACCCGGGCCCGGTCCGGGTCGATCCAGTCACCCCGGCGCAGCTCGGTCTGTTTGTCGGCCAGCCAGTCGGTGGCGTCCTTCTTCCTAGCGAACGTATGTGGCGCCGGTCGATCGACGCCGTCCGCTCCCCGGTACCGGGCCTGCCACCGGCCGGAGGCAAGTTGCCGGACGCGACCGAAGTCCCGTTTGCGAGCCATCAGGCAGCCCTCCCGATCCGGCCGGACACCGCGACCCGGCCACGCTCGATCAACTCGTCCACTGTGGCCGACGAGATGCGGATCTTCCGCCCGATCCTGATGAACTCGATCCGCCGCTCGTCGATGAGCCGGCGGACGTACCGCTCGCTGGTGTTGAGCCGGTCGGCGACCTCGGGCACGGTCATCAACCGGTCTCGTCTCGTCGGTGCTGTCATCTGGTCTCCCCTCAGGCCGCGTGATCGTCGGTTGCCGGATGTTCTGGTGGTGCGTGGTCTCGCGCGTGTTCGTACTGCTGTCGCCAGCGTTGTCGCTGCGCGATGACTTGCATGAGCAGCTGGAGCCGGTCGGGCTGGTCGGGGTCGCCGGGGCGGAGCAGCTGCCAGGTGTAGCGGTCCGGCGCACTCTCGGGCGTGGTCTGTTCGGGCTTGGCGCCGACCGCGCCGAGGACCCGGAGCACGTGCTCGCGGCGTTCGCCCCGGTGCTCAGTCAGGGTGCGGCCGGACCACTTGCGGGATACCAGGCAGCGGCGGCCGGCGTAGCCGAGGTTCTCCGGCCGGTGGGCCTTGCCCGTGCACAGGCCCGGCATGAGTCCGAGCTTGGCGCCGACGGGCTGGACGCCGTAGAGCAGCCAGTTCGCGCACCGTTCAGAGCACGGCTCATAGCGCAGCGCCTCGGTGAACCGGTCGACGTGGTCGGCGGCGCCGGCGGACTCCGGTTCGTGGCATTCGTCGATGGACTTGGTCAGGTACTTCACCAGGTAGCCGAGGCACTCGCCGGCCTGCTTGGAGCCGCCGAGCACACCCTGGATGTCGACCTGGCGGCCGAACCGGGCCACGTGAGCCGGCCCGTCGTCGGGGTCGATCGCGTCCACGGCCTGATCCCAGGTCGGCAGCGGTTGGCCGGTCTCGCGGTCGACGTAGCAGGGTCGGGGCCGGGTCTCGTCCCAGACCGGGAGCCGATCGAGCCGGTATCGGCGCCGGTCGTGGGGTGGCCACCACACCTGGTGGTAGGTGGCGGCGGCGACCTGGCGGATCAGCTTGCGGGTCAGCGTGCCGCGCACCGCCGCGTGCAGGTGCGGGGCACCCCGTTTCTGGGGTTCGACGCAGGCGAAGTACTGGCAGTTCCAGCCGGCGGCGCGGCGCAGGTTCTGCCAGAACCGATCGATCAGCAGTCCGAAGTGGATCGCGTCGCGGGCGGCCCGGCGGTAGTCGTAGCTGTCTGGGTCGACCGGTGAGCCGTCCGGGCGGACGGGTCCGTAGCTCGGCATCGTGAGGGTCAAGAACGTGGACGGCTGGTAGGTCCGGCCGTCCTTGGCCGCGAAGGTCCGGCCGGTGGTGCGGGCGGTGACCCGGTGGCGGGGCAGGTTCGGTGCGTCCTGCCGTCGCCGGGTGGAGCGGACCCGCCGCGCCGGCCGTTCCTCGTCCTCGTCCGAGCGTTGTCGGGTGAGGCTGCCCCGGACACCGGCCCCGCGCAGCATGGCGTCCGCGTCGGAGATCGCGGCGTCCAGCTCCTTCACCTGGTCGGCATGGCCGGCGGCGGCCGCGCCGGCCCGGGCGTCCTCGAGTTCGGCGCGGTAGCGGATGAGGACCATCTGTTCGCCGGTGGGTTCGGCGGTGGTGATGGTGGGTTCCTCGGTGAGGTGCCAGCCCTCCCGGGCCTGCCAGATCCGCAGCCGCCGAGCCCGCTCAGCACAGGACGGGCACTTGGCCGAGCGGGTGGCGCCACAGGGCAGCGGGATCACCCTGGACTGCCCGGTCGTGGCGTCGGTGCGCTTGACCGCGAGTGGGCGGATGCAGGCGCCGACCTCGACGGCCATGGTCTCGGCCAGCTGGCGGGCCAGGGGCGGGAGGATCTTGTTGATCCGAACCGGCCCGCCCTCAGGGACTTCAGTATGAGACTGCTGACGGTCGTCGGTCATCGCCGACCACCTCCGTCGACTCTGGCAGGTGCTCCCTCGCGAGCCCGATGCAGCAGGCTGGCGACCGTGCCTACGGTGGGGATGTCCCAGCCCGCCAGCCACGCCAAGACGCCCCGGTCGCAGGTGCCCAGCTCGATGCCGTCCAGTGGGTCGAGCAGGGCCGCCAACTTGTCGGCGAGCACTCTGGTCCGCCACGCGTCGGTGCTCTCGTGCACGTGCTGGACCTGGTCCAGGTCGCGCACCGTGTACGGCGGTCGAACTCCACGAGGATCGTCGTTCAGCGGTCCGAACTGTGCGTTCATGCCACACCTCCTTCCGGCTTGCGGGTAGCGGACGCCAGTTGCAGCACCGGGGCCGGTGGCCGCGCGGTGGTGCCGATGACGAAGGCTTCGAGCTGCTTGATCTGCTCGTCGGTGATCCAGCCCGAGCGCACCCGCAGCGGTTCGCGGATGCCTTCGCCGAACAGGTAGCCGACGCCGGCCTCGGATTCGCCGATCCGGTTGGCCCACGCGCCCCGGTCCCAGGCGTGCTCGCCGAGGGCCATCGCCACGTGGCTCTTGGTGGGAACCCGCAGGCAGACCCGGCGGGGGAACACGTCGCGGATCGGGATGACGTCCTTGTTCGGTTCCTGGACATAGCCGCGCACGGTGATGCCCAGCGCGCGGCCCTGGGTGTTGAGCACCCCGATCCGCTCGGTGATGGCCTCGCGGGTCTTGCGGTCCCCGGTGTACTTCGTCAGCGCGGCGATCTCGTCGATCTCGACCAGCTCCAACGGGCACTCCCGGGAGATGTCCACCGCGCGGACCCGACCGGCGTGGCTGGTCTTGCGGGCGTTCATCTCCTCGATCAGCTCGTCGAGCAGGACTAGGTGGCTGGTGTCTTTCGCGTGGCGGTCGCCCGGTCCGGCGGCCTGATGCGGGAGGATCGGTGGGTGACGCTGGGGCGTGCTGATCATCAGGGTGATTTGTTCGACGAGGTGGCCCGGTTCTGTGAGGAGACGCTGC
>JAJCYC010000286.1 GCA_029263115.1 Pseudonocardia sp.
TCGAACCCAGTAGTATGATACATGCGGCGGGCCGTCTTTCGGGGGAGCGAGCGTCAAGAACTCTATTCTCCCGAATTTCGGCTCGTCGCCCTATTCGCCACGCCGACAGAATTTTCATCAGCCCACTACGGAATAAGCCTCCTCAAGTCTGTTTATGGCGGATATCAGGCAAATGAATACCACCAGTGGTTTAACGAATTCGCCGTGAACCTTCAAGACAAGAACAGCTTGAATAAGCTGTTTCGAGATCCACGGCAGCCAATTGTCGTAGAAGCGACAATTTCGTTCGCCGAATCCGAAGTATCTTTCTTGAAAGCCAGTGCGGAGTCGCTCGTTCAGGTGCTGGCCTGGCAAGAGGTTACTGGACAGCCGGTAGATCCGTGGACATTCAGCCGAATGGCGGTTGCAACTCAACTTCGACAGCTACAGCCACAACTATCCGCCGCGATAGCCAGACTCGCGGGTGATGTCCGAGGAGCCCTTGAAGCTGATACTCACGAGCTTTCGTTGACAATCATGCCGAATGGCGACATGTCCATAGCAGTGCGCAAGCCTGCAGAGGCAGTATTTCAAGCGTACGAGCCGGATAATCTCGGAGTGATCGAGTTCCACAGCGCGTCTCGAAGCTACCTTCGGCAAGACGTAGGTGGAATTAATCTCGACTCTCGAGCTTTCGAAGATCAGCGCAGACAGCAGCGCCTCTACAACTGGCAAAGCAAGTACCAGAATGTAAAAACTGAGCTTGCCACAAGCTACCTGAAAGGGATGATCGCGCGGGATTCCGGCAGCATTTTGCCAGGTGAGGACTTGAATGCGACTCTCATAGAACTCTTTCAAACTTTTTTCCCCGACAAAGTCTACGAAGGAGTCCGACCTCAGGCAGGTGGAAGCTTAGAGTTCCCGGTGCGGCTCTCAACAGGAGAGGTCCACGACATCGACGAGATGAGTTCAGGCGAGAAAGAAATCTTGTACGGTTACTTGAAGCTTAAGAACTCCACGCCATCCAAATCAGTAATCCTCCTTGACGAGCCTGAGTTGCATTTGAATCCCAGCCTGTTGCAGGGATTCACTGACTTTTACTACAGGCATCTCGGCGTAAGCGAGGGTAATCAGTTATGGATGGTGACACACTCAGACGCGCTACTTCGACAAGCAGTCGGCAACGCAAACTATCGCGTTTACCACATGGTGCCGGCCTCGGCATCCGCAGTGAGCGAGAACCAGGCGGTCGAGGTCCTCGTCGACGACGACGTAGACCGCGTGACAATGGACCTTGTTGGCGACCTGGCGTCCTACCGACCTCACGGCAAAGTCGTCGTACTCGAGGGCAAAGTCGACAATGGATTTGACGTATCAATGGTCAGACGCCTCTTCCCAGACTTTGCGAAGAGAGTCAATCTAATTAGCGGAGGACACAAGCGACGCGTTCGAGACCTCTACAGCGTCTTGAGGCAGTCAGCAGTACAGTCCGGGACACGTAATCGGTTCTTTGCCATAGTCGACAAGGACTCAAGCCCACAAGGAGCATTGGACGCGGGCGCGTCAGAGTTCTCGTGGGATGCCTACCCTATCGAGAACTACTTACTGGACGCTGGCTGTATCCGCTCGGCATTAAGCACACTGTCAGGCGAGGACGTCTTCGGACAGAACAGCCTCGTTCTTCAGTCACTGAAAGACTGCGCAAGAGAACTCGTCGATCAGCTAGTAATGGAGCGCCTACAAGCCGAAGTGAATACCGAGTTCACTCAGGCAATCAGCATAAAAGGTAGTCCGACCACCAGTTCGCCCGCCACTGACCTTGAGCCGTCTATCGCTGCGAGCCGAGACCGCATAGTCGCCCTTGCGCGAATGCTGACCACCGCAGAACTAACCAATAGAGATGAGAGCTACCGCAATCTTCTCATGAAAGCATTGGACGACAACAGTTAGCTTCAAGAGTTTCCCGGGCGTCCAATACTGCGACGGTTCTGCAACAAGCACTTGAGCGGCAAGATTGACGCGAGTCTCTTCATGATGACGGTCCTAGACAAGATGGCCGAGAACAACGTGCAACCGAAAGGCATGCAGAAGGTGCTAGACCTCATATTGACGCATGAGGGCTAGATAATCCATGAATTTGCGCCGCCACAGGTTGGATTAACGGTGGCAGACAAGACCGCCCGTCAGATTAGCGTCCCTGGCGAACTGTTAGCGAAATCCCTACCCTGAGAAGGTTACGGAGCTTGTGGATCAAAGCTTCAGATTCGCGGCTCCCTGAGGCCACAGCTGGGCAGGTCGGCCAAAGATCGACCGCCCACGGAGCTGCTACCGCTGTAGCTTGTACTCCAGAATACGGAGCCGACCCGACCGACACGAACTCGCGTGACTCTCACTCGATCGTTGGTCTGCCACAGGAGGTGCACAGTGAGTACGCAGGCACTACTCAAGGGCCATCAATTCGATCTTGCATCCCTTGCCCACTTGTTCCCCTGCGGTGATCCATGCGTAGTGCAGACCGTCGAGGGGACGTTTCTAGAGTCGAGGGAGCTGGACGACCCATTCGCCACGCAGGACGCGGCCGGCATGATTGAAGTAGCTGAGGAACTCCTTGCCCGACTGAATGGGACTGCTGTACTCCACGACTCCAGTTTCCGACAGGTCAGTATCGCCAATCATTTTCAACGCGACAATCACCAGCACGTGATGGTCCATGACGAGGCCCTAGCGCGGGACAGCGTAAACATCGTTCTAGCCGAGGCACGTCTGGTGGCCGATTCAACCCTAAGCGTTGGCGGCGTCCCTGCTGCTTCAGCTCCACAAGGGCCGTCCCAACTGTCCCTCGCCGCAGCCCACCCGGACGCCGATGACCTACTGAGGCTGCTTGGCACTTCGGGCTCGTTCGGCTGGGACACACAGTGGAAGGCCGTAGAGATAATCAGACACGCCGTCGGCGGCACTAGAGCCCTACTAGCGACAGGATGGGTAACCGAGACTGAGTGGGATGAGTTTGGATACGCCGCCAACAATCCGGCAGCCAGCGGCGACGCTGCACGGCACTCACGCCGGCCACCCACAGCTCCACCCGACCACATCCTGACGGTTGAAGAAGGCCGGCAGTTCATCCGCACACTGGCGCAGCGTTGGCTGCGCTCACTGACATGAACAGGCCGCAGCCAGCGGCGGCAACGACGATCCACCCACGGAAATGCCCACGTTTATGTCCACGGATACGCCAGATCACGACTGATCACCGTGATCACGCCCGATCACCGGTGACCATGCTGACCTGCGACAACAGATGACCGCTGATCATCGTTGAACCCGGTTGAGCAGCCAATCAAAGATCCGTCAGGTCGTGGGTTCGAGCCCCACCCGCCCCACCTAAAGTGCCTGGTAGAGAGCTTGCGGAGCGATCTTCAGTGATCCACAAGGCGCCTGACGTACCGGCTGCGTACCAGTGCGGCGCTCGGCCGACCGGTTACAGCTCGTGTTCATCGGCTACAGAGCGTGGCCGGACGGCTAGCGTCGCCCATGATCAACTCGGACGCGCCGAAGGACTCCCCCCGATCGGGGGGTGACGAGGCAGCCAGGCCCCGATGCCGCTGCACGCCGGAAGAGATCGCAGACGGCCACCGGCACCGCTGTCCAGCCGGGTCATCCGCCTACCGCGCGGTCGGGCCGTGGGCCGACCTGACGCAGGACGAGATCGAGGAGCGCCTGCGAGCTGCGATGGAGGAAGCCGACCCGTTTGAGTGACGGAGTTGGTTACTGTGGGTGCGTTAGGGTTGGCGCTGAGCCGACTATCAGGTGGGAGCCGAATGTCGCAGCCGCAGTACACCGATCCGCGTGAGGCGAAAGCGAGCGCCAAAGCCGATAAGGCGTACCAGAAGGCTCAACCTGGATCCACCGTCGAAATGGGTCCTTGATGGTGAGTCGTAACGCACGAATGCCCCTCTGAGCTGGGAGAATGTGGCTTGCGAAGGTCACATTGGTCCGCACAGAAGGGCATCCGCTGGATGCGACTATCTCATGGGCGCCGCGCGATGTCGGTGCGGTTCGACGATCCGAATCTCGTGTCGTGCGCCGGTCTCGGGGCGGTGCTGGGGCTCGCGGCCCGGTGCAGGCTGAGCACGCTGTTGGCTGACCACGTCCAGATCAGCGCGAAGGGCGGGGTCAACCCGGCCGCGAAGATCGGCTCGCTGATCGCCGGGATGGTCGCCGGCGCCGACAGCATCGAGGACATGGACCTGTTACGTCACGGCGGGATGGGCCGGTTGTTCGACCAGGTTCGGGCACCCTCGACGTTGGGCACGTTCCTACGCCTGTTCACGTTCGGGCACGTGCGCCAACTCGATGCCGTGGCGTCGCGGTTGTTGGCCCGGTTGGCCGCCGCGACGCCGATCCTGGGCGGCGCGGACCAGGTCGCGTTCCTCGACATCGACGACACCGTGGCGCCGACCTACGGCTACGCCAAGCAGGGCACCGGGCGCGGCTACTCCGGAGTCAAGGGCCTCAACGCCCTGATTGCCACACTGTCCACACCGATATCGGCGCCGGTCATCGCCGCTACCAGGCTACGCAAGGGCGCCACGAACTCGGTACGCGGCGCCGCGACACTGCTGGCCGAGGCGCTGGGCACCGCTGCTCGCGCCGGAGCCACCGGCCTGGTGATCGTGCGCGCGGACTCAGCGTTCTACAGCTACCCCATCATCGCCGCGGCGCGCCGCGGCGGGGCCCGTTTCTCTATCACCGCACGACACACCAAGGCTGTGACCAGCGCGATCGCGGCGATCGGTGAGGACCGGTGGACTCCGATCCGCTACCCCAACGCCATCTTCGACGACGAGCAGCAACGGTGGATCTCTGATGCCGAAGTCGCCGAAATCTCCTTCACCGCGTTCACCAGCCGCCGCAAGCGCGAGCACGTCACCGCCCGGCTGATCGTGCGCAGGGTCCGCCGCCTCAACCCGATATCAGTACCGGCCGGCCAAGGCGAGATGTTCGCGGTCTACCGCTACCACGCAGTGTTCACCGACAGCACCGAGTCCATGCTCACCGCCGAGGCCACCCACCGTGACCACGCCATCATCGAGCAGGTCAACGCCGACCTCAAAGACTCCGCCCTGGCACACCTACCGTCGGGAGTGTTCACCGCGAACGCCGCCTGGCTGGTCTGCGCCGCCATCGCCCACAACCTCACCCGCGCCGCCGGCACCCTCGCCTCCACCTTCCACGCCCGCGCCCGAACCGCCACCATCCGCGCCCAACTGATCAACACCCCGGCCCGGATCGCCCGCTCCGCCCACCAGCTGACCCTGCACCTACCCCGCCACTGGCCCTGGGAACTCGCACTCGACGTACTGTTCCGCCGCGCCCTCCACGACCCCCTCCCCGCAACAACCTGACCACCCGCCCCACCCCAGGGGCCACGACCGAAGACCACCAGTGGAAGAACCGGACAGACCGGTCGATCACCCACGCCCGAAAGCCCTCACACAGACTCAAGATCAACTATTGGACGTCAAGAACTTCGACGGTGGATCCAGGCTGAGCCCGATGAGGTGATCTTCGCGTTCGCCCGTGAGCGTGGGTATGTGGTGGTGTCCGAGGACACGCACTTCGGCGAGCTGCTTGCTCGGCAGCGTGCCGCCGCGGCATGGTTGTTGAGCGTGATTCCCCGGGTGCGCGACGAACTCGCCGCCGGTGCTGTCGTCGTGGTGGGTCGAGATCGCATCAGGGTCCGCGCTCTGCCCTTGCTTCCGCCCCTGCCTGAGCAGCGGGACAAATGACGGCCGTCCCGTCCGTGCGTCGGGGAGTTGCAGGGGCATCGCAGAGCCCGAACTCATCATCCGCAGACTGCGATAACGATCATTGAAGATCGCTCCATAAGCCTCTTACCAGATAAAAGAGTGGGCGGGTCACGCGAGAGCGGCACGGCATCCCGTACGGCTCGCAGAGGCTGGGAACGCGTGTAGACCATGGGCCCGTGCGGGCGGTTCGGTCAGCGCCCGTCCTTCCAGGGTGGGCGGCTGGGGCGGCGTTCGGCGGCGTACACGGCGGCCTCGGTTCGGCGCTCGAAGCCGAGTTTGCGTAGCAGCGAGGACACATAGTTCTTCACGGTCTTCTCGGCCAGGTGGATCTCGGCGCCGATCTGCCGGTTGGTGAGCCCGTCGGCGATGAGCTCCAGGATGCGCTGCTCCTGTGGGCTGAGCGAGGCGTAGCGGGGGTCGACCGGCTCGGTGCCGCGTCGCAGCCGGTCGAGCACCGCGACGGTGACCTTGGGGTCGAGGAGCGAGCCGCCGGCGACGACGGTGCGCACGGCGTCGACCAGGTTGATGCCGGTGACCTCCTTGAGCAGATAGCCGGCGGCGCCGGCCATGATCGCGCCGAACAGCGCCTCGTCGTCGGAGAACGAGGTCAGCATGAGACAGGCCGGCGGCGGCTCGACCGAGGAACGCAGGTCCCGGCACACCGTGACTCCGTCACCGTCGGGCAGCCGCACGTCGAGCACGGCAACATCGGGTCGCAACGCCGGCACCCGGGCCAGGGCCTGGGCGGCGGTGCTGGCCTCGCCGACGACCTCGATGTCGTCCTCGGCCTCGAGTAGTTGCAGCAGACCTCGACGGACCACCTCGTGGTCGTCGAGCAGGAACACCCTGATGGTCACGTCGAACCCTCCCCGGCGGCCGGTTCGTCGAGTCGCGGCTGGGCCGTCCAGTACATCTGGGTGCCGCCCTCCGGCCGAGGGGCCACCGTGCACTGCCCGCCCCAGCGCTCGGCGCGGGCGCGCATGTTCCGCATCCCGGAGCCCGCAGGCGGGTCGTCCGGCAGGCCCGCGCCGTCGTCGCGCACGGTGAGCCGCAGCAGCTGCCCCCGAGGGTCCACCGATACTTCGACGTGCACGTTACGCGCTCGCGCGTGCCGGGCCACGTTCGCCAGGGCTTCCCGGAGGCAGGCCAGCAGGTCCGGCCGAAGTTCGTCCGGCACCAGGGAGTCCAGCGGCCCGTCCAGGCTCAGCCGGGGCTCGAACCCGAACGCCTCCACCGGCTCCTGCACCGCACGCAGTAGTTGGGTGCGCAGGCTGACGCCACCGTCGACGTCGGGCACTTCCTGGAGGGAGAAGATGGTGCGGCGGATGTCCCGGATGGTCTGGTCGATGTCCGCGACGGCCTCACCGATCCGGCCACCGACCGCCGGTGACTCGACCAGCCGGCTGATGCCCTGCAATCCCAGACCCACCGCGAAGAGCCGCTGGATGACCAGGTCGTGCAGGTCCCTGGCGATGCGGTCCCGGTCCTGATAGACGGCGAGCTGTCGGCTGTCGCGCTGCGCCCGGGCGTACTCCAGCGCCAGCGCCGCGTGGGTGCCGAAGGTCTGCATGATCGAGTGGTCGACCTCGTCGAACGCGTTCGGCAGCTCGGAGCCGACCATCAATATCCCGAGCAGCTCGGTGCCGGCGGAGAGGGGCACCGCCACACCCGACCGGAGTCGGGCCAGAACCGGGGGAAGCGGCTCGTCCTGGTCGTGGGACCACCAGCCCGCGGTGGCGAGGGGCTCGTCGAGCTGGACCGGTCGCCCGGTGCGCAGCGCCTCGACGATCGAGCGGTCGTCGGCCGGGAGCGCCGAGCCGAGTAGCGACTCGGCGTCGTCGCCGTCCGCCGCGGCCACCCGCATGCCGCCGTTGGTGCTCGGCACCGCGACGCTGGCCAGCTGAGCGTCCGCGCTCGTCCGGGCCTGCTCGGCGATCAGGCGCAGGGCATCGAGGTCGTGGCCACCGGACAGCAGCGCGGTGGTCACCTCGTGGGAGGCCCGCAGCCACCGCTCGCGGCGCGAGCTCTGGTCGAACAGCCGGGCGTTCTCCACCGCCACGCCGGCGGCCGCGGAGAGCGCGACCACTACGTCCTGGTCCTCGTCGGTGAAGTCCGCTCCGCCGTGTTTCTCGGTGAGGTAGAGGTTGCCGAAGACCCGGCCCCGCACCCGGACCGGAACCCCGAGAAAGCCGCTCATCGGCGGATGGTGTTCGGGGAAACCGAACGAGGCCTTGTGCGCGGCGATGTCGGCGAGTCGCAGCGGACGGGGTTCGGTGATCAGCAGCCCCAGCACACCCCGACCACGTGGCAGGTCCCCGATGCGGGCCCGCTGGTCGTCGTCGAGCCCGACGGTGACGAAGTCGGAAAGCTCGTGGCCGGACGGGTCGAGCACGCCGAGGGCGCCGTAGCGGGCGCCGACCAGCTCGCAGGCGGACTCCACGATCCGGCGCAGCACGTCGGGCAGGCTCAGGTCGCTCGCCACCGCGACCACGGCGTCCAGCAGCCGGTCCAGCCGGCCCTCGCTCTCGATCACCTTGCCCGCGCGGTCGACCAGCTCGCGCAGCAGCGCGTCCAACCGCAGGCTGCTCAGATCTGGCAGCAGCCGCTCGTCCGAGGTCGGGCCGCCGGGCCGTGGGTAGCCGTGTGCCGGGCCGTCATCGGGGGAACCGTGACCGACCCCACTACCGACCCGGTCCACGCTGTCCTCCCCGATGGAAGCCCGCCGCCTCTACCGGAAGGCTAGCTCACCGGATCGGCCCTCCCGCCGTTTCGATCACCGACTGTGCCCGAGGTTCACTTAGCGGGTCGCCGCGAGGTCGGGCAACCCGACCCGGCGGCCGGTGACCCGGTCGAACCTCACCTTCAGCATCCTGTCCCGTTGTCCGCCCGCCCACGGTCGAACGGCGTGGGCCACGGCCCGGCGGGTTTCGGGGTCGGTCACCTCCTCGGCGTGCCCGACCACCAGCACACTCCAGCCGGTGTGCTGTTGCGGGTCGTAGGCGTCGGCCTGGAAGCCGACCACGGAGCCTCGGACCGCGAGATCCAGAGTGCCGCCGGCCCGGGTGCGGAAGGCGATACCGTCGGCCAGCGCGGTGAAGTTGACCGGCCGCGCCGCCGGCAACGCGTGTTCGGTGAACACCACCCGGCCGACCGGCACGGTGCCCAGCAGCCGCACGCATTCCTCGGTGCTCAGCGGCAGGCTCGACTCATCCGGGGTCATTGCGCCCCCAGGGCCAGCACGCCGAGGAGCACCAGCGCGATGACCTTGGCCACCTCGAGCGCAACGTAGGCGAGATGGGCTCGCGACCGCGACCCGGTCTCGCCGGCCAGCACGCGGTCCGAGCGGCGGGTCAGCGCCGGGCGGACCAGGGTCAGCTGCGCGATCAGCGGCAATGCGGGTCCGATGGCCGGCCACAGCAGCGCGGGTGGCCGGTCGCCGAGCGCCAGAGCGACCGCGATCACCAGGCCGAACCCGATCTCGACCCGGTTCAGCGCGGCGAACACCAGCCGGCCGATGCCCAGCCCGAGCGGCAGGGTGATGCCCGGTGCCCGGAACTTCAGCGGCGCCTCCAGGAACGACACCCCGAGCACCATGCCGAGCCAGACGAAGGCCACGGCGCCGACCACGTCGGTCATCGCGCACGCTCCCGAGGCGGGAGCAACACCCAGCTCAATGGACGGCGCGGAGTGGCGGGGAGCGCGGCGGCTCCGGCTGCGGGGTGGCCGAGTCTGATCACCAGCTGCGGGCAGCCGCGCAGCCCCGGCAGCGCGTGGGCGAGTTGCTGGCGGGTGCGCTCGATCTCCACGGCCTGGCTCAGCGGTGTGCTCGACAGGCCCAGGTTGGTGGCCGCGAGCAGTACCGCGCTGGTCGCCTCGCCAGCTCGCAGCTGGTTCTCGGTGTCGTCGGCGGGGGTGGTGAGGATGACTAGGGCGTCCCGTTCCTCCGGGCTGCGGGGCGGTGGCGGCGCCGGGAGCCGGCCGGGGGGAAAGGCCCGCAGGCCGTGGGCCGCGGCGGCGTGGGTGCGGAGGTCGGCGGGGATGCCGTCGCGAGCGCCGGCGTAGCGCCGGGTCCAGATGGCCAGCTCGGCGGGGTACCCCTCGGCGAACCGCTGCCGGGTTGCGGCCTCGCCCAGCACGGCGGTCAACCGGGCGCGGTTCACCGAACCGGTCACCGGATACAGGGCGGCTCCGTGCCGGGTCGCGTATTCGGCCAGCCGGCGCATCTCGGCGGACTCGGGCGGGTGGGCCAGCGCGCGACGGTCGGTCCGGCGTGCCGCGATCGCCGACGCCAGTGCGGCCTCGCGCTCGTCGGGCGGTCCGGCGGCCGGGCGCACGACCGCGAGGAGATCGCTCGACTCCGGGTCGGGCCGCCGCTCGACGATGGTCGCCACGCCCACCCCGGCCAGCGCCGCCCGCAGGTGGTGCAGCGCCGCCCCGCAGCTGAGCACGAGGTCGCGCTGGTCGGGGTCGGTGCCGATCAGGTGACGGGTCCGGTCGGCGTGCAGCTCGACGGTGCCGCCGTCGAGCCGCCACCGCCAGGGCTGAGTGTTGTGTACCGATGGTGCTCGCAGCGCGTGCTCCACCGCACCCATCAGGGTGCCGCGGGTCACCGGTCCGGCCGTCTTGTTCACCCCACCACGATGCCGCGCGGCAGGGTCGTCCCGGCAGGGCCGGAAGTCCTCTCTGTGGCGGGCCCTGGGACCGGCGACCCCTCGCGGTCGGTGACCGACGACCGGGAAGCCTGTACCGGGGCGGCGGGCCGGGCAGTTTGCCCGGGGGCCAGCGACCGCACGAGGTCCGTGGCAGTGACGATGCCGACCAGCAGGCCGTGCTCGATGACCAGCACTACGTCGAGGCCGGTGTCGTGCATCGCGGCGGCGGCGACCGTCCGCCGGTCGCCAGCTTTGAGGGCCGGGGCCGGACGGCAGAGCTGTGCCACCATGGGCGACGGACCCAGCAGTGGGCGGGGTTGGGTCAGCGCTCGGAGCACATCAGCCTCTGTGATAACTCCGATGCAGGCGTTCCCGTCCAGCACTGGAAGGTGCCGGACCCCGGCGCTCGCCAGCAGCCGCAGAGCCACGCGTAGTTCGGCGTCCGGGGTGATGCCGAGCAGTTGGTGGGTCATCAGCCCGGACAGCGGGGGATCGTCGTCCAGGGCCTCCGGCGGAGCGTTCAGGTGCATGGTGTGTTCAGACATCTCGACCCTCCTCGGGCATCTGCTACGGGGTGGCCCGGCTGGCCGCCGAGGCGTAGCTCGGGCAGTGTGGGGACCTGGTCGGGCCGGTGGGTGACGATGAGTGCGGTGCGGCGCTCGGTGGCGGCGAGCAGCTCGACGGACAGCGCGTCCGCGCAGGCCCGGTCGAGGTGCGCGGTGGGCTCGTCGAACAGCAGGACCGGCCGGTCGGCGAGCAGGGCCCGGGCGACCCCGATGCGCTGGCGTTCGCCGCCGGACACCGCGCCACCGTGCGCGCCGACCCAGGTGTCCAGCCCCTCCGGCAATGCGGCGAACCAGGTGCCCAGGCGGGCACGGCGCAGGGCGTCGAGCAGTGCGGCGTCGTCGGCGTCCGGTCGGGCCAGCAGGAGATTCGCGCGCAGTGTGTTGTCGAACAGGTGGGTCTGCGGGCCGCACCAGGCCACCCCGGTGCGCAGCTCGTCGGCGGTGAGCTCGCGGGCGTCACGGCCGTCGGCGAGCACCGTGCCCTCGGCCGGTTCGAGTTGGCGCAGCAGCGCCGCCACCACGGTGGACTTGCCGGCCCCGGAGGGACCGGTCAGGGCGAGCCGGGTGCCCGGGTCCAGCCGTAGGGTCACCCCGCGCACCGCGTCCCGGTCGGCTCCGGGCCAGCGCACGGCGAGCCCTTCGGCGGCCAGTGAGGTGGGGGCACCCACGCCGGCCGGTCTCGGCGGGTCGGGCACCGTGGCCGGCTGTTGGGCGAGTTCGTAGAGCCGGCGGGCGGCCGGGCCGGCACCGAGCAGGGTGAGCGCGGCCTCGGGCAACGTGGCCACCAGCTCGGCGGTGGCCAGTGGGGTCAGCGCCAGCACCGCGAGTGCTGGACCGGGCAGCGTGCCGGCCCGGACGGCCGCCACCCCGATCGCGGTGAGGGCGATGCTGGTGGCGCCGACGGCGGCCGTGCTCAGCGCGCCGGCCAAGCCTCGGCCGACGGCGGCCCGGCGGAGCAGCTCCGCCAGCCGGTGGTCGGCGGCGGCGAGCGCGCCCCGGTAGCGGGCGGCGGCCCCGCAGGTGAGCAGGTCCGGTGCGGCGGAGAGGGTCTCCACGGCGCGGGCGAGGACATCGGCCCGGACCGGTGCGCACCGCAGTTCGGTGCGCCACGCCACGGCCACCGCGACGGCGGGGGCTCCGACGCCGGCGATCAGTAACCTGGCGGCGGCCGCCCAGCCGGCGGCGGGCAGCAGCAGCCCGAGACCGGCGGCGACCGCCGTACCTACGACCGCGGCGCAGGTGGTGGGCAGCAGCAGCCGCACCAGCACGTCCTGTTGGCTGTCGGCGTCACCGATCAGCCGGGACAGCAGGTCACCCCGGCGCAGCCGGGCGGTGGCCGCCGGGCCCAGCCGGACCAGCGCGGCCCACACCCGCAGTCGCAGCTCGGTGAGCCCGCGGAGCGCGACGTCGTGCGAGACGAGCCGCTCGGCGTAGCGCAGCACGCCCTTGCCCAGCCCGAACGCGCGGACCGCGACGATCGCGACCATCAGTGACAGCACCGGCGGGTGCAGCGCGGCGGCCGAGATCAGCCAGGCCGAGGTGGCGGTGAGCGCGACCCCGCAGCCCAGTGCGGCGCTGCCCAGCAGCACGGCCAGCGCCAGCCGCATCCGCCCCGGTGCGGCCGAAGCCAGAAACCAGCGCAACGGCGCCAGCCGCCCGGTTCGTCCAGGTATCCACTCGCCCACCGGCCCGGTGACGGGCACCGGACCGGTGGGGTGGCCCGACCACGACCCGCGGGGGGTCGGCGACGTCGTGGCCGGAGTTCGTGCGGCGCTCGCCACGAGTGCGGCGGCGGGCACGGCCGGGGAAGGCATGCTCAGCTCGACCACCCGGTCGCACAGTTCGAGCAGCTCCGGCCGGTGGCTCACCAGCAGGACCGTGCGGCCGTCGCGGATGATCGGGAGCGCGGCGGCGATGGCCGCCTCGGTGTCCTGATCGACGCCCTCGGTGGGCTCGTCGAGCAGCAGCAGCGCCCGGTCGGCCAGCACGGCCCGGGCCAGCGCCACCCGGCGCCGCTGCCCGGTGGACAGCCCGGCACCGCCCTCGCCGACCTGCGTGTCCGGCGGCACATCCAACGACGCCAGCGTGGCGGCCCGGCGTACCTGCCCGGGTGAGGCGGCGGGTGCGGCGAGCCGGATGTTGTCGGCCACCGTGCCGGCGACCAGCACCGGGCTCTGTGGCACCCACGCGACGCGTCGCAGCCAGGCCGCCCGGTCGATATCGGCCAGGTCGACTCCGGCCACCCGCACCGACCCACCGTCCGGGCGGCGTAGCCCGAGCAGCACGTCCACCAGGGTGGACTTGCCGCAGCCGCTCGGACCGGTCAGCCCGACCAGCTCGCCCGGTTCGAGGTCGAGGTCGAAGCCGTCGAGCACCGGACCGGAGCGGCCGTCGACCCGAAGGCCCCGCACGGTCACCGGCGTCCGGGACGGGTCGGGCGCGGGCGCGCGCACCCCGTCCTCACCGGACAGCTCGAGCACTTCGAACACGGCCGAGGCGGCGGCCAGCCCGGCCGCGCTGTCGTGGAACCGGGCACCCACCGCGCGCAACGGGAAGTACACCTCAGGGGCGAGGATCAGCACCAGTACTCCGGTGGCCAGATCCAGCTGCCCGGACACCAGCCGCAGGCCCACGGACACCGCGACCATGGCCACCGACAGGGTCGCGAGCAGCTCCAGCACGAGTGCGGACAGGAACGCGGTGCGCAGCGTGCGCATCGTCGCCGTCCGGTAGCGCTCGGCCAGCACGTGCAGCCGCCCGGACTGGGCGCCGGCCCGGTTGAACGCCACCAGGGTGTCCAGCCCGGCGACCACGTCGAGGAAGTGGTGCCCGAGGACGGCGAGGGCCCGCCACTGCCGGCCGGTCGCGCGTTCGGTGTGCAGTCCGATAAGGATCATGAACAGCGGGATCAGCGGAACGGTGACGGCGGTGATCAGCCCAGCGGTCCAGTCGGCGAACAGGATTCGCCCGGCCACCAGCGCCGGCACGACAGCGGCCACCAGGAGCGTGGGGAGGTAGCGGCTGAAGTAGCCGGACAGCCCGTCGAGGCCCTTGGTGGCCAGGGTCGCCAGCTCACCGGTCGGCGGCAGACCGGGGTGTCGGGGGCCCAGGGCCAGCACATGCCCGACGAGCCGGGTACGGAGCTGGCGGATCACGTCGGCCGCCGCCCGGTGCGCGGCCAGCTCACCGGCCCAGACCAGCAACGCCCGCCCGGCCACCACCGCGGCCAACCCGAGCAATATCGGCCGCAGCAGGTCCAGCCCGGCGCCGTGGAGGAACGCCTCGGTGATCGTGGTGGCCAGCAGCTGTGCCTGGGCCACCACCAGCACGACCCCGGCCACCGCCAGCGCGGCGGTGAGCAGCACGAAGGGGCGGGCCGCCGCCGCGTGCCGCAGCAGCCGGGGGTCCAGCGGCTTCATCGCGCCGGCACCTCGTCGGTCGCTCCCGCTGCGCCGGTTGGTGCGGCCGGGCCGGACCGAGCAGCCGACTTCGTCCGCGCCGGGAGGCCGGCCCAGGACGGGATGTCGGCCCGGCCGATCCGCGCGCGGAACACCCAGTAGCTCCACGTCTGGTAGGCCAGCACGATCGGTGTGAAGATCACCGCGACCCAGGTCATGATGGTCAGCGTGTACGGCGTGGACGCGGCGTTGACGGTGGTCAAGGTGCCGGCCGGATCCGTGGTGGAGGGCAGCACGTTCGGGTACAGCGACACGAGCAGGGTGATCACCGCGAGCTTGATGGTGGCGGCGGTGCAGACGAAGGCCCAGCCCTCCCGGCCGACAGAGGCCAGCCACACCCCGGCGACGAGCGCCAGCGCGGCCAGCACCGCTGGCCCGAGGGTCCATCCGTCGCCGTGGGCGAGCTGCGTCCACACCAGGAACCCGCCGGCCACCGGCACCGCGGCCGGACCGATCTTGCAGGCCAGACCCAGTGCCCGCTCCCGAACCTCTCCGCTGGTGCGCAGGGCCAGGAACACCGCCCCGTGC
>JAJCYC010000287.1 GCA_029263115.1 Pseudonocardia sp.
CCGAGGTCGAAGACCAGGATGGTCTGCTCCTTCTCGCCCTTGTCCAGGCCGTAGGCCAGCGCGGCGGCGGTCGGCTCGTTCACGATCCTCAGCACGTTGAGCCCGGCGATCGTGCCGGCCTCCTTGGTGGCCTGGCGCTGGGCATCCTCGAAGTACGCCGGAACGGTGATCACCGCGTCGACGATCTCCTCGCCCAGGTAGGCCTCCGCGTCGCGCTTGAGCTTCTGCAGCACCCGGGCGCTGATCTCCTGCGCCGAGTACTTCTTGCTGTCGATGTCATCGGTGGACCAGTCGGTGCCCATGTGCCGCTTCGCCGAACGGATGGTCCGGTCCACGTTGGTCACCGCCTGGTTCTTGGCGGACTGCCCGACGAGCACCTCACCGTTGCGCGCGAACGCGACGACGGAGGGTGTGGTGCGCGAACCCTCGGAGTTCGCGATGACCGTCGGCTCGCCACCTTCGAGGACGGAGACGACGGAGTTGGTGGTCCCGAGGTCGATTCCGACCGCACGAGCCATGGTGGTTGCCCTCCAGCTGATTGAGTGTGTACCGCTCAAGTTTCAGCGTACCGACTCCGGCCTACTTGAGTCGAGCCCGCTCAACTTGCTACCCGTCACAACGGACGGACCGCGCGCGTTGTTCCGAGGTTGAACACATCTCGACGGTGATCTGGAGACCGACCACCACTACGAGCACCCCGACGATCGTCGTCACGGTGCAGCGACAGCGAAGCGTTCACAGCCATACGAGACAGCCGACGTGGCGCCAGGGTTGCCCGCCAGTTCCTTCCCGGCAGCAGTCACGGGATGTCGAGGATGATTCCGATCAGCTCCCGCACCCGGGACAGGGTGAGTGGTCCGATGTTTCCGCGCACCCGTTCCACCCGGCCGGTCGATACCGCGCAAAGATGTTGACACTGGGCGGCGGAGGCGCGGTCGAGCCCGGTGGCCGGGTCCGGACCGATCCGGATCTCCGAGCCGAAGTCACGCAGGGTCGACGTCAGTGGCACGACGTGGACAACGCTGGGGGCGGCCTCCAGGATCCGCTGAGCGGTGACCACGATCGCCGGATGTCGGAACCCGGCTTCGCGCCCGGACGGCAGTCCGAGGTCGAGATCGACCACATCACCCGAGGTCAGCATCGAGCCAGGAGCGCTCGGCGGAGGTGATGTCGGCCGTGAGCTGCAGGCCGATGCGATCCTGGCGTAACCGCCGCACGGCCAGGGCCAACGTTTCGCCGACCGTCGTGCCCAACTCGGCCGCGAGCTGTTTGAGTTCTCGATGGGTGACGACGTCGATGCGGACGCTCGTACTCTGCATACGAATAAGCATACAGAATTGCATGCGGCTGACGGGCGCTCGTTGGTGTATCCGGCAGGTCGTCCCCGGTGAGATCGCGGAACGGGGCGCAGGCTGGGACGATCCGAAGATGTTCGACGGGTTCCAGCGCCGTGACCTTGATGTGGCCGACGTCCGGGTGCACGCGGTGGTGGGCGGCGACGGGCCGCCGGTGCTGCTGCTGCACGGCTACCCGCAGACCCACGTGATGTGGCATCTGGTGGCGCCGTCGCTGGCCGAGGAGTACACCGTGGTGGCCCCCGACCTGCGCGGATACGGCGACTCGTCGAAACCGCCCGGCGACCCGGAGCACGCCCGGTACAGCAAGCGGGCGATGGCCGCCGACCAGGTCGCGGTGATGCGCGCGCTCGGGTTCGAGCGCTTCGCCGTGGCCGGGCACGACCGGGGCGGGCGGGTGGCGCACCGGATGTGCCTGGACCATCCGGACGTGGTGACCCGGGTCGCGGTGCTGGACATCGTGCCCACCAGGCACATGTTCGCCACCGCCGACCGGGCGTTCGGGCTGGCCTACGAGCACTGGTTCTTCCTGGCCCAGCCTCCCGCCCTGCCCGAGCGGATGATCGCCGCCGACCCGGAGCACTACCTCCGGACCAAGATCGCGAAGTGGGCCGGCACCGCCGAGCCGTTCGCGGCGGCGGCCCTGTCCGAGTACCTGCGCTGCTTCGCCGATCCGGCCTGTGTGCACGCGACCTGCGAGGACTACCGGGCCGCGGCGACCATCGACCTGGCGCACGACGACGTGGATGCCGCGGCCGGCCGCCGGGTCGGCTGCCCGCTGCTCGCGCTGTGGGGCTCCCGGGGGTTCATCGCCCGCCAGTACGACCCGCTCGCGGTGTGGCGGGACTACGCCGACGAGGTGTCCGGCGCGGCCCTGGACTGCGGGCACTTCCTCGCCGAGGAGGCGCCGGGCGGGACGGCGGCGGCGCTGGCCGGGTTCTTGCGCGGATGAACGGGTCGGCGTGGATGGGCCGTGGCCGGCGGCCGGGTCGGGGTTGTTCGGCGTGAACGGGTTCGACGGCCTCGACCTGGAGTGGCTGCGGGAGCGACCCGGCAAGAAGTGGAGCGCGGTCGACGCCGACGTGCTGCCGGCGTGGGTGGCGGATATGGACTTCCCGGCGCCGCCACCGGTGCGTCGCGCGCTGCACGCCCTGGTCGAGGGCGCCGACCTGGGCTATCCGTCGTGGGGGGACGGCACGCCGCTGCGCGAGGCGTTCGCCGACCGGATGCACGCGCGGTTCGGCTGGTCGCCGGATCCGGCGAGGGTCCGCGAGATTGACGACATCATCGGCGGCCTGCAGCTGACCCTGCGCCTGGCCGGTGTGGACGGCGGGGCCGGGGCCGGGGACGGGCTCGTCGCGGTGCACACCCCGTGCTACCCGCCGTTCCTCGACGCGCTGAGCGGGTTCGGCCGACGGCTGCTGCCGATCCCGATGGTCGACGACGGCGCCGGCTGGAACTTCGATCTCGACCGGCTGGACGGCGAGCTGCGCGAATCCGGCTGCCGGACGTTGCTGCTGGTCAACCCGCAGAACCCGACCGGGCGGGTGTTCACCCGCGCCGAGCTGGGCGGGCTGGCCGAACTCGCCCGCCGGCACGACCTGCTGGTGATCGCCGACGAGGTGCACGCCGACCTGGCGCACCCGCCGCACCGGCACATCCCGTTCGCCTCGCTGGGCGCGGACGCTGCCGGACGCACGGTCACCCTCACCTCGGCGACCAAGGCGTTCAACCTCGCGGGGGTGCGCTGCGCGGTGGCGCAGGTCGGGCCGGACCGGCTGCTCGCGGCCTGGGACGCCCAGCCGGTCAACCTCTTCGGCGTGCCCAACCTGTTCGGGGTGGCCGCGACGCTGGCCGCCTGGCGCGACGGCGACCGGTGGCTGACCGACGTGCTGGCGCACCTGGGTGCCCGGCGGCTACAGCTGGCCGACACCCTGGGGCGCCGGTTGCCCGCCGTGCGCCACCACCCGCCGCAGGCCGGCTACCTCGCCTGGATCGACTGCCGCGACCTCGGTCTGGGCGCCGACCCGGCTGCGGCGTTCCTCTCCCGCGGCCGGGTGGAGTTGAGCCCGGGCGGGCACTTCGGCCCCGGCGGGGACGGCCACGTCCGGCTCAACTTCGCCACCTCGGCCGAACTGCTGGCCCGGATCCTCGACCGGATGTGTGCGGCGAGCCACCGGTGAGTGCGGAGCGCGACTGCGCGCCCACGAGACCCGGCCGCGCCCGCGACGTGCGATCCGGCCACGCGACGCCCGATCGGCCATCGGTGCCCGACCTTCGCGCAAGATCACCGGGCGGGCGCCACGAAGAGCGTGACGACACTGCCGGGGTCGACCGCGCTGAAGGCCGGCGGGTCCGAGTCGAGCACCACGTCCGACGGGTCGACCGATCCCGGCACCGTGACCAACCCGGCGGGGAGCCCTGCCTGGCCCAGCCGGTGACGCGCGGCGAGCACGCTCTGGCCGGCCACTGGCGGAACCTGGGCCAGCGCCGGAGCCATGACCGGCCACGGGCACGACAACGGCAGGGTGCTCGGCTGCCCTGGCGGCGGGGCGAACAGCGGCCCCACGAGTGTGGCCCGCGCGGGCTGCGAACAGCCCGCGAGCAGTAGTTGCGGGGTCAGCGGCGGTCCCGGCTGCTCGATCACCTGATCGGCCGGCGCGGCGGGCTGGGTCACCGGGTCGGGCTGGATGACCGGGTCGGGCTGTGGCGGGCCGAGCGCCGGCTCGGGCTGGGCGGGCCGGGGCTGGCCGGGTTCGAATGCCGGCGCCGGCTGATCGGCGAGCGGAGCCGGTAGCGCGGTCGCCGCCACCGGCTCCGGGATCGTGGCCGCCGGTTCAGGCGTCGTCGCCACCGGGTCCGGAGCAGGTGGCTGGGGAATCTCGGGCTGTTCCTGAGTCGGGACCGGTGCGGCGCGCAGCCAGACCGCAGCGTTCACCTGCTGATCCGGCATGACGAGAAGCGAGCAGAGCGACAACACGGCAACCGCTCCGGGAGTACGTCCGGTCAACCGGCGGAACGTGGCGGGCCGGCCCTCCCGGACCGCGCTGACCTGATCGTCGGAACCATGTCGCCGAGGCATCGCGGCCCCCGTCATCTGGTGTGGTCCCGTCGGACGTCAGACCACCCTAGGTGGCCGGTGTCGAACAGCCGGTTCGGGACTGAGATCTGCTCGGTAGGCGGGTCATGCGGGCTCCTGGAGGGGGTCGGGATGCGGTTCAGCTGGGCTGCGTGGTGCTCCGTGGTGCCGTCCCAGGCCGTGAT
>JAJCYC010000288.1 GCA_029263115.1 Pseudonocardia sp.
TTCCCCCCGTGGTGGCCGTGGCGCAGGTCCAGCCTTCGGGGTGCCCCTGGGGGGGTTGTGGGGGGCCGGGGGGCCGGGCGTTGGCCGGCCCCACCGTCCCGCTACCGGTTCAGTACCGCTCGAGTGCCGGCGGGCTGCTCGCCGAGCCGGACTTGCCGAGCGTGCCGTCGTAGATCTTCTGCCAGGTGCCGTCGTCGAACGCGGCCTGCAGGATGTCGTTCACCTTGCCCCGCAGCGCTGCGTCGTCCTTGCCCAGACCGATGCCGTAAGGCTCGGAGGAGAAGGTCTCACCGACCAGCTTCAGCTGCTCCGGCTGCTGGGCAGCGAAGCCCTTGAGGATCGAGTCGTCGGTGGTGACCACGTCGACCTGCTTGCTCAGCAGTTGGTCCTTGCACTGGGTGTAGGTCTGGAACTCCACGATGTTCTCGGGCTCGGTCAGGCCCTGTTCGCGGACCCGCTGGATCGGGGTCGATCCGGTCACCGAACAGACCTTCTTGCCCTTGAGGGTGTCCTTGCTGGTGATCGCGGTCTCGTCCTTGCGGACCAGCAGGCCCTGCCCCGCCACGAAGTACGGGCCGGCGAAGGAGATCAGCTGCTTGCGTTTGTCGTTGATCGTGTAGGTGCCCACGTAGTAGTCCACGTCGCCGCGGGTGATGGTGTCTTCGCGGGCGGGTGTCGGCACCGTCTTGTAGTCGATCTTGTCAGCGGCGTAGCCGAGCTTGGCCGCCACCAGCCGGGCGATCTCCACGTCGAACCCGGAGTATTCGTTGGTGGTGGCGTCCTTGAAGCCCAGGCCTGGCTGGTCGTCCTTGACCCCGATCACCACCCGGCCCCGCTGCTTGATCTTGTCGAACGTGGGGGAGCCGGCGACCTGTACGTCGGTCGCGGCCGGTTCGTTGAGCACCGGGGCGGCGGCGCCGGGTGCCCCCTCCTTGCCGCAGGCGGTCAGCGACAGTGCTGCCGCCAGCGCCGCCACGGTGAGCGTTCGCCAGTTCATTGCGTCTCCAGTTTCTCGGATGGTCGCCCCGGCGGCACTGACCTGGGGCGGGTACACGAGGGGCGGCCGACCGGTCGGCCGCCCTCAGTGGGTGAGGATCTTGCTCAGGAAATCCTTGGCGCGCTCCGAGCGCGGCGCGGTGAAGAAGGTGTCCGGGGTGGAGTCCTCGACGATCTCGCCGTCGGCCATGAACACCACCCGGTCGGCGGCCTTGCGGGCGAAGCCCATCTCGTGGGTGACCACGATCATGGTCATGCCCTCCTTGGCCAGCCCGACCATGGTGTCCAGGACCTCGTTCACCATCTCCGGGTCGAGCGCCGAGGTGGGCTCGTCGAACAGCATCACCTTCGGGCGCATGGCCAGCGCGCGGGCGATCGCCGCCCGCTGCTGCTGGCCGCCGGACAACTGCGCGGGGTACTTGTCGCGCTGGTTGGCGATGCCGACCCGCTCCAGCAGTTGCAGTGCGCGCTGCTCGGCGTCGCCCTTGGACACCTTGCGCACCTTGATCGGCCCGAGCGTGACGTTCTCCAGGATGGTCTTGTGCGCGAACAGGTTGAAGCTCTGGAACACCATGCCGACGTCGGCGCGCAGCTTGGCGAGGTCCTTGCCCTCGGCCGGCAGTGGCTTGCCGTCGACCTCGATGACCCCGCTGTCAATCGGTTCCAGCCGGTTGATCGCCCGGCAGAGGGTGGACTTGCCCGAGCCCGACGGGCCCAGCACCACCACCACCTGCCCCGGCGCGACATCCATGTTGATGTCCCGCAACACGTGCAGGTCACCGAAGTGCTTGTCCACGCCGGCGATGCGCACCATGGGCGGTGCGCCCGGCCCGGACGGGTCGTCGGTCATGCTGCCTCCTGCGGGGCGAACGTGCGTTGCGCGAACGCTAGGTGTCCGGTGCCACAGCCGTCCATACGCTTGAGCAACACTTAGGGTTCTCTTGGATTACGCGGACATGATCGATGACAGGGGTCGGGGCGTTGCGGATCCTGCTGGTCGAGGACGACGACCGGGTCGCCGCCGCGCTGCGTCCGGCCCTGCTCCGTCACGGGATGAGCATGGACCGTCTGCCCAGGGGACGCGAGGTGGAATCACACCTGGGCGGGATCGACGTGGTCCTGCTCGACCTCGGACTGCCCGACATCGACGGGGTGGACGTCTGCCGCGCGATCCGGGCGCACAGCGACCTGCCGATCATCATCGTGTCCGCCCGGGGTGAGGTGGACGACCGGATCCTCGGCCTGCACTGCGGCGCGGACGACTACCTGGTGAAGCCCTACGACGTGAACGAGCTGGTGGCCCGGGTCGAGGCGGTGTACCGCAGGCGTAGGGCCTCGGTGGGGGCCTCGGCAGCGGGGGGCGAGGTGGTCGAGGTCGACGGGGTGCGGGTGGATCTGGCCCGGCACACGGTCAGCGTGGCCGGTCAGGACGTGCTGCTCACCCGCAAGGAGTTCCAGGTACTCGGGTTGCTGGCCACCGCCGGGGGAGCGGTGTGCACCCGCGGCCGGATCGTCGCCGAGGTGTGGGGCCGCACGAGGTGCGCGACCACGGCCCGGGGCTGGCGCCGGACGAGCTGGAACGCGCCACCGACCGGTGCTGGCGCAGCCCGGCGCACCACAACCTCACCGGATCCGGGCTCGGCCTGGCCATCGCGGCGGGCAGCCTGCGCGGCTGCGGTGGCGGGCTCGACCTGGAGCTGCCGGCGGGTGGTGGGCTGCGGGTGGTGGCCCGGTTGCCGGCAGCGCGCCAGGAGCCCGCCTAGGTGGCTGGTGTCTTTCGCGTGGCGGTCGCCCGGTCCGGCGGCCTGATGCGGGAGGATCGGTGGGTGACGCTGGGGCGTGCTGATCATCAGGGTGATTTGTTCGACGAGGTGGCCCGGTTCTGTGAGGAGACGC
>JAJCYC010000289.1 GCA_029263115.1 Pseudonocardia sp.
CTCGGTCTGGTGCACTCCCGGTTCTCCACCAACACCTTCCCGGCCTGGCCGCTGGCCCACCCGTACCGGATGGTGGCGCACAACGGCGAGATCAACACCGTGCGCGGCAACCGCAACTGGATGCGCGCCCGGGAGAGCCAGCTGGCGACCGATCTGATCCCGGGCGATCTGAACCGGATCTTCCCGATCATCACCGACGACGCCAGCGACTCGGCGTCGTTCGACGAGGTGCTGGAGCTGCTGCACCTGGGCGGACGGTCGATGCCGCACGCCGTGCTGATGATGATCCCGGAGGCCTGGGAGAACCACGCCGAGATGGACGCGGGACGGCGCGCGTTCTACGAGTTCCACTCGACCCTGATGGAGCCGTGGGACGGCCCGGCGCTGGTCGCCTTCACCGACGGCAACGTGATCGGCGCGGTGCTCGACCGCAACGGCCTGCGCCCGGCCCGCTACTGGATCACCGAGGACGGCCTGGTGGTGCTGGCCAGCGAGGTCGGCGTGCTCGACATCGACCCGACCACCGTGGTGCGCAAGGGCCGGCTGGAGCCGGGCCGGATGTTCCTGGCCGACCTCACCGCCGGCCGGATCGTCGGGGACGACGAGATCAAGGGCCAACTGGCCGCCGAGCACCCGTACGCCGAGTGGGTGACCAAGGGGCTGACCCGGCTGGAGGAGCTGCCCGCGCGCGAGCGGGAGGTGTTCACCCACTCCTCGCTGGTGCAGCGCCAGCAGGCCACCGGCTACACCGCCGAGGAGCTCGAGCTGCTGCTCGCCCCGATGGCGCGCTCGGGCGCCGAGCCGATCGGGTCCATGGGCAACGATGCCCCGCTGGCACTGTTCTCTCAGGGGCCCCGGCCGCTGTTCGACTACTTCAGCCAGCTGTTCGCCCAGGTCACCAACCCGCCGCTGGACGCCATCCGGGAGGAGCTGGTCACCTCCCTCGAGGCCCAGATCGGCGCCGAGCCCAACCTGCTGGTCGGTGACGCCGACTCGTGTCACCGGATCGTGCTGCGGTTCCCGGTGCTGGACAACGACGAGCTGGCCAAGATCGTGCACGTCGACGACGACGGCGACCAGCCTGACTACCAGGCCGTCACCGTCCGCGGGGTCTACAAGGTGCACGGTGGCGGCGCGGCACTGCGCGCGCGGCTGGAGTCGATCTGCACCGAGGTCGCCGAGGCGGTCGAGGACGGTGCCCGGCTGGTGGTGCTGTCCAACCGCGGCGTCGACGCCGAGCACGCCTCGATCCCGTCGTTGCTGCTCACCGGCGCGGTCCACCACCACCTGGTGCGCCAGAAGACCCGGACCAAGGTCGGTCTGGTGGTCGAGGCGGCCGACGCCCGCGAGGTGCACCACATCGCCCTGCTGATCGGTTACGGCGCGGCGGCGGTGAACCCGTACCTGGCGATGGCCACCGTGGAGGACATGTGTGAGCGCGGCCTGCTCGGCGAGCTGGACAAGACCACCGCCACGCGCAACCTGATCAAGGCGCTGGGCAAGGGCGTACGCAAGACGATGTCCAAGATGGGCGTCTCGACCGTCGCGTCCTACAACGGGGCGCAGATCTTCGAGGCGCTCGGCCTGGGCGCCGAGGTGATCGACACCTGCTTCACCGGGACGACGTCGAGGCTGGGCGGGATCGGGTTCGAGACCCTCGCCGACGAGGTGTCCCGCTGGCACCGGCTCGCGTTCCCGGCGGACGGGGTGCACGCCGCGCACCGCGAGCTGGCCACCGGGGGCGACTACCAGTGGCGCCGGGAGGGCGAGGCGCACCTGTTCAACCCGGCGACGGTGTTCAAGCTGCAGCACTCCACCCGCTCGGGACGCTACGACGTCTTCAAGGACTACACCCGGCTGGTCGACGACCAGTCCGAGCGGCTGCTGACCCTGCGCGGGCTGTTCGCCTTCAAGGAGGGCGTACGCGAACCGGTGCCGCTGGACGAGGTCGAGTCGGTCGAGTCGATTGTCAAGCGCTTCGCCACCGGGGCCATCTCCTACGGGTCGATCTCCCAGGAGATGCACCAGACGCTGGCCATCGCGATGAACCGGATCGGCGGCAAGTCCAACACCGGCGAGGGCGGCGAGGACTCCGACAGGTTCACCCCGGACGCCAACGGTGACTCCCGCCGCTCGGCGATCAAGCAGGTGGCATCCGGGCGGTTCGGCGTGTCCAGCGAGTAACAGGTCAAAGCCGACGACCTGCAGATCAAGATCTCGCAGGGGGCCAAACCCGGCGAGGGCGGACAGCTACCGGGCACCAAGGTCTACCCGTGGATCGCGAAGACCCGCTACTCCACCCCCGGCGTGGGGTTGATCTCACCGCCACCGCACCACGACATCTACTCCATCGAGGACATCAAGCAGCTCATCCACGACCTGAAGAACGCCAACCCGAAGGCCCGGGTACACGTCAAGCTGGTCTCCGAGGTCGGTGTCGGGACGGTGGCCGCCGGCGTTGCGAAGGCGTACTCCGACGTGGTGCTGATCTCCGGCCACGACGGCGGCACCGGGGCGTCACCGCTGTCCTCGATCAAGCACGCCGGCACCCCGTGGGAGCTCGGCCTGGCCGAGACCCAGCAGACGCTGATCGCCAACAAGCTGCGCGACCGGATCGTGGTGCAGGCCGACGGCCAGCTCAAGACCGGCCGGGACGTGGTGATCGCCGCCCTGCTCGGCGCCGAGGAGTTCGGGTTCGCCACCGCCCCGCTGGTGGTCTCCGGCTGCATCATGATGCGGGTCTGCCACCTGGACACCTGCCCGGTCGGGGTGGCCACGCAGAACCCGGCGCTGCGGGCAAAGTTCGCCGGTAAGCCCGAGTTCGTGGTCAACTTCTTCGAGTTCGTGGCGCAGGAGGTACGCGAGTACCTCGCGGCGATCGGGTTCCGCACCCTGGAGGAGGCGGTCGGGCGCACCGAGATGCTGGACACCCGGCACGCGGTACGGCACTGGAAGGCCGCCGGGCTCGACCTCTCGCCGATCCTGCACGTGCCCGGCGGCGACGAAGCGGACCGGGACACCCCTCGGCACTGCGTGCGCGAGCAGGACCACGGCCTGGACAAGGCGTTGGACAACACCCTGATCCAGCTCTCGGAAGGTGCACTGAACGCCGGCGAGCGGGTGCGGCTGGATCTGCCGGTGCGCAACGTCAACCGCACGGTCGGCACCATGCTCGGCTACGAGCTGACCCGGCGGTGGGGCGGCGCGGGCCTGACCGACGACACCATCGCCATCACCCTGACCGGTACGGCCGGGCAGTCCTTCGGCGCGTTCGTGCCCAAGGGGATCACCCTGCGGCTGATCGGTGACGCCAACGACTACGTCGGCAAGGGCCTGTCCGGTGGTCGGATCGTCGTGCGCCCACACCCGGGCGCCCAGTTCACCGCCGAGCAGAACATCATCGCCGGCAACGTGATCCTGTACGGCGCCACCTCCGGGGAGACGTTCCTGCGCGGGATCGTCGGCGAGCGGTTCTGCGTGCGCAACTCCGGCGCGCTGGCGGTCGTCGAGGGCGTCGGCGACCACGGCTGCGAGTACATGACCGGTGGCCGGGTGGTCGTTCTCGGGCCGACCGGGCGCAACTTCGCCGCCGGCATGTCCGGTGGGGTGGCCTACCTGCTCGACCTCGACCCGCGCCGGATCAACCCGGAAATGGTCGATCTCGACCCGCTGGACGACGACGACCGCGAGTTCCTGGCCGACGCGGTCACCCGCCACCACACCGAGACCGGGTCGGCGGTGGCGCACGCGCTGCTCGCCGACTGGGATGCCTCGGTGGGCCGGTTCGGCAAGGTCATGCCCAAGGACTTCAAGCGGGTGCTCGCCGCGCGCGCGGCGGCACAGCGCGACGGCCGGGACGTCAACGAAGCGATCATGGAGGCGGCCCATGGCTGAGCCGACCATCAACACGGAGGCGGCCCATGGCTGACACCTCGAGCAATCAGACCGCAGCCAGACGACGGCCGACCATGGATACGGAGGCCGCTCATGGCTGATCCCAAGGGATTCCTGCGCACCACCCGGGAGACCCCGAAACGCCGGCCGGTCGACCTGCGGCTGCGCGACTGGAACGAAGTCTACGAGGATTTCGAGCCCAAGACCCTGATGGGCCAGGCTGGGCGCTGCATGGACTGCGGCATCCCGTTCTGCCACCAGGGCTGCCCGCTGGGCAACCTGATCCCGGAGTGGAACACCCTGGTCTGGAGGGACGACTGGGCGGCCGCCATCGAGCGGCTGCACGCCACCAACAACTTCCCGGAGTTCACCGGGACGCTGTGTCCGGCGCCGTGTGAGACGTCCTGCGTGCTGGGCATCAACGACGACCCGGTGACCATCAAGCAGGTCGAGATCGAGATCATCGACCGGGCCTGGGCCGAGGGCTGGGTGAAACCGCGGCCGGCCGCGGTGAAGACCGGTAGGCGGGTCGCGGTGGTCGGCTCAGGGCCGGCCGGGTTGGCCGCCGCCCAGCAGCTCACCCGGGTCGGGCACGACGTGGTGGTGTTCGAGCGGGCCGATCGGATCGGCGGGCTGCTGCGCTACGGCATCCCCGAGTTCAAGATGGCCAAGCACCGGCTCGACCGCCGGCTGGAGCAGATGCGCGCGGAGGGCACCGAGTTCCGGGCCGGGGTCGAGGTCGGCGTGGACATCACCGCCGAGGACCTGCGCGCCGGGTTCGACGCCGTGGTCCTCGCCGGTGGCGCCACCGCCTGGCGCGACCTGCCCGCGCCGGGCCGCGAGCTGACCGGCATCCACCAGGCGATGGAGTACCTGCCGCCGGCGAACCGGGTACAGGAGGGGGATCTTGACCACTCCCCCATCGACGCCGCAGGCAAGCACGTGGTGATCATCGGCGGCGGCGACACCGGGGCGGACTGCCTGGGCACCGCGCACCGCCAGGGCGCCGCATCGGTCACCCAACTGGAGATCATGCCGACCCCCCCACCCCGGCGCGGTGAGGCGCATCCCTGGCCGACCTACCCGATGATCTACCGGGTGTCCTCGGCCCACGAGGAGGGCGGCGAGCGGCTCTACTCGGTGAACACCAGCGAGTTCCTCGGCACCGAGGACGGCGCGGTCCGGGCGCTGCGGCTGGTCGACGTGGAGATGCAGGACGGCCGGTTCGTCCCGGTCCCGGACAGCGACCGCGAGCTGCCGTGCGACCTGGTCTTCCTGGCCATGGGATTCGTCGGGCCGGAGAAGAGCAAGCTGCTCGAGGCACTGGGCGTGGAGTACGACGTGCGGGGCAACGTGGCCCGGGACTCGTCGTTCATGACCAACGTGTCGGGCGTGTTCAGCGCGGGCGACATCGGCCGGGGTCAGTCGCTCATCGTGTGGGCCATCGCGGAGGGTCGAGCGACCGCGGCCGGGGTCGACCGGATGCTGACCGGGCGTGAGGTGCTGCCCGCGCCGATCCGGCCGACAGATCGGCCGCTCACCTGAAAGTCAGTGCTCACATAGTCGAAATAGACCACGAGAAGCGGTGGCGGTGAGAGTTATCGTCGGCTGATGGACGACGCGGCTGATTACCGGGCGTCCGGTCGCGACTCCGTGATCGCCCTCATCGTCGACCATGCCCTGGACGACCTCGAGGCCGACCGGATCGATCTACCGACGGCTCTGACGCTCACCGCGTTGGCCGCGTGGCAGGAGTGCGAGCGGGCCGGCCACGGGCGGGCGAGCGGGCCCTTCAGCCCACGTGACCGGGACCATCTGCCCCGGCCCGCGCAGCCAGTCGAGCCCTGACCTCGGGCCGGCGCAGCGGGGGCACGGTGGTGGGGGGGCGCCGACGCTCGGGCAGCTCGCCGAGCAACCTGGCGGTCACCGTGGCGATCTCGGCGACCGCGACCTCGAGAGCCGCGTTGGTGGCGTCCGTCGGTCGCTGCACGCCGCTGATCTTGCGGACGTACTGCCGGGCGGCCGCCTCGATCTCCTCGACACTGGCCGCAGGTTGCAGACCACGCAGTACGGTGATGTTCCGGCACATGCCGCCCGACCCTACCGGCGATCGGCGGCAGGGTCGGCGGCCAACGACGGGTGGGTCCTTCAGGGCCATCGGCAGGTTTCCGTGGACGACGAGTACGGCTACGGCCAGGTGCTCGAGGACGGCGTCGTACCGCCGGAGCACGAGCAGGCCGCAGCCACGGCGCGGGGAACTGTCCCGAGCGTGCCATCACTCTCAACTGAGCCACCGCACGGATCGGATCAGGTGGCCCCTGCCACAGCTTTGACCTGCGACGATGTGACTCTGCACACGGTTGTCCACAGATGATTGCTCTCACCGGGCCGCGCGCCGCATCGTGGGACATGGCCGATGACACCACCTCCTACCCGACACACCTGGTCGAGTTCGGCATCGATCTCGACGCCCAGGAGTTCGCCCGCCGCGAGCTGATGCTGGCCGCGATGCCCGACTGGGATCCGGTCGCGGACCTCGCCGACGAGACCCGGGCCCGGGCACTGCTGATGTCCGGACTCGACGACGAACAGCGGGCCGTGCACCGGCTGCTGGTCGAGGCCGGAGTACTCGATGCGTGATCCCGATGCGCGGCCCGACCGCCGGGTGTGGACCGGATGCGTGGTCTGCCCGGACGGATCGGACTGTCCGGAATGCGACGGCCGGCGCACCTGCGAGCGGCACTGGCGCTTCCTGCTCGACGCGCAGGGCCGGCGGGTCTTCTTGCAGTGCCCGCGCTGTCTGCACCGGTGGTGGCACGACACCCGGTTCGGGGTCGGCGGCCGCGAGCACGACGTCGAGGACCTGCCCGCGCCGAGCGAGGCAGCCGGGGACGGCCGGGCGGCCTGAGAGTGGGAGTCCTACCGGCCGGCCGCGCAGCTGCAGAACGGACGTGGGCGCATGCATCTGAAGCACAGGTGCGACAGCCAGGCACCGTAGACCGCCATCTTCCCTCCCCCTCGACACCGCTGCTCGACGATCGGGGATACCCGGAAATCGAACGCTCTAGTCTCACGCTACGGCGAACTGGAAGCAGCCGTGCGCCGGTTCTGATGAGCGCAACGATCTGTGCGCCGACAGGTCAGAGGGATCGCGCCGAGCGTCGCGCCCGGTGCGGTGAGCGGACACGGCGACACTGTGGATCACCTGAGAGGGTGTGACGTGCCGAACATCGACGTCGAGCGGCAGGTCAGACGCCCGAGGTGATGTCCATCCGGTATCCCTCCTGGGCCGACCACTGGGTCGTCACGCTGAAACGATCCCCGCGGATCAGCGTCTCCCGCCATTCCACCGACTGGTCCCGCAGGCACCCCAACCGACACACCTCCATCGCCGCGCCGCCAGGCGGGATCATCAGCATCCGGCGGGTCGCGGCGTCCGGCACCACGGCGGTGATCACCTCGTGGCCGCCGGTGAGCCGGGTGCCGGTCAGCGCGGCGAGCTCGTCGTAAAGGCCGGAGTGGGAGAAGTCGGCGTCCAGCAGCGGCCCGGCCAGGGACCGGGGCAGCCAGGCCCGGTCGAGCGCGAGCGGCTCACCGTCGGCCAGCCGCAGCCGCTCCAGGAACACGAACTCGGTCTGCGGGGCCCGCCCCAGCCTGGCCGCGACCGCGTCGTCGACCCGGACCTCGAGCACCCGGACCTCGCTGCGCTGCTCCAGTCCACCGGCCTCGACGGAGCGGAACAGCGAGTACAGCGCACCGAGCGGCTGCTCGATCTTGGGCCGGCGCAGCCAGGTGCCGCGTCCCCTGCTCGACTCGAGCACGCCGTCGGAACGCAACCGCCGCAGTGCGTCGCGGACGGTGTGCCGGCTGATGCCGTACTCCTCGACCAGTTCGTGCTCGCCGGGAAACCTCGTGTCGAACGCGCCCGCCCGGATCCGACGGGTCAGGTCGGCCTCCAGCTGCGCCCACAGCGGCAACGGGTTGGCCCGGTCCAGCGGTCGGGCGTCCTGGCGTCTGGGCATGTCATCCGCTTTCGGATCGCCGAACGGAGTCCGGTGGATATGGCCGAACTATAGTACTCATTCCCACCAATGGACGGCCGCCACACACGGCTCAGTGGCCGGCCGGCCAGTGGTCGATGACGGCGACCGAGCCCAGCATGCGGATGCGCACCCCAGACCAACTCGCCCCCGTCGGGGTGCAGCGTGACCTCGAGGATCCCGTCGTTCCAGACCATCCGAGCGTGCTGGTGCCTCTCGCGGTACTCCTCGAATCTCGGCCCGACTCCCACTGGCTCATTCCTCTCGCGCGTCGGCGTCCGGTGGCACGCTGGTCAGCGCCACCGGACTTTCACGCGAGGGGAACTCATGGGCGAGGGCACCGCACACGCCGACCCCGAGGAGCACTGGGACGGGGTGTACACCCGGCTGGACGACACCGCCGTCAGCTGGTTCGAGGAGGCCGCCAGGTGCTCGCTCACCCTGCTCGACGAACTGGGTGTCGGTCCGTCGGACTCCGTGGTGGACGTCGGCGCGGGGGCCTCCCGGCTGGTCGACGACCTGCTGCGCTGCGGATTCGCGGATCTGACCCTGCTCGACGTGTCCGAAGCCGGCCTGGACCGCACCCGCCGCCGACTGGCCGAGGCGGGGTCCCCTGTCGACTGGGTGGTGACCGACGTGCTGGCCTGGGCGCCGGACCGCACGTTCGACGTGTGGCACGACCGCGCCGTTCTGCACTTCGTGACCGACCCGGCGGACGTCCGGCGCTACGTCGCGCTGGTGGGCCGGGCGGTCCGCCCCGGCGGGCTGGTGGTGATCGGCACGTTCGCCGAGACCGGGCCGACGCACTGCTCGGGACTGCCGGTCAACCGCTATTCCCCCGCCCGGCTCGCGGCGACGTTCGGGCCGGACTTCGAGGTGGTCACGAGCCGCCAGGAAGACCACCTGACCCCGCGCGGCGACGTGCAGCCCTTCACCTGGCTCGCCATGCGCACCCGCTGATCCCGCCTTGTGCCCCCCGCTCGCCGTCAATGCGACAGGAGAGCCGTCCGCGTACCAACCGCGTGGGTGCTCCTTCGCGTCCGCCTACCGTTCCCGGACTGCGTAGGTCAGGTGCGTCACCCGCAGGGAGGGCTCCGCGCGGACCGGCTGGCCACGCGGGCCGCGTCCACGCCCTCGACCAGGCGGACTCCGGAGCCGAACAGCACGGGCGACAGCACGATCGAAGACGCGTCTTGCGCAAGATCGCCGGGCACGGATCACCCACCACGACGCGGCGGTACCTACACCCGGGCTCGCAGACCATCGCGACTACCGGGGGCTCCCTGACCACCTACCTTGAGCACGCCCCGGTCCCCAGGTGGTCCCCAACTGCGAGTCGTGCGCGGTACAGCATGATCGACCCCGGGCAAGCGAAAGGCCCGGTGAGCTGGGCGGATACCAACTTACCGGGCCTTGCGCTTCTGTCGGGACGACAGGATTTGAACCTGCGACCCCTTGACCCCCAGACACGCCACCACTGTGCGGCACGGTCTAGGTGGCTGGTGTCTTTCGCGTGGCGGTCGCCCGGTCCGGCGGCCTGATGCGGGAGGATCGGTGGGTGACGCTGGGGCGTGCTGATCATCAGGGTGATTTGTTCGACGAGGTGGCCCGGTTCTGTGAGGAGACGC
>JAJCYC010000290.1 GCA_029263115.1 Pseudonocardia sp.
CGGCCCCGAGCACCCCGGAACCCGCCCACCCGAGGCGACACTCGGACATACCGTGCTGCCCGCAGCCCTCACCAACCTCACGCAAGATCCACTATCCGGACCTCAAGATCGTCCGGGCGCTACCCACGGATTCGGGTCAGAGCGCCGGCAGCCCGACCAGGTCGGCCATCTGGTGCACGTAGCCGAAAGCCCGGGTGGTCGGCGCGCGCCCGGCCGGGCGGATCGGTCGGTCGGTGGCGGTCATGTCGCGGCTCCCGGGGCGGCGGCCGCGGCGGGTCCGCGGCGGGCGTCGCCGAGTCTGGGCCGCGGCTCGGGGGCGGCGGATCCGTAGGACTACCGAACCCGGGCGGGCAGCCACCCGGTGACCCGCCGACCGGACGCGCCCGCCACCGGGCGCGCGCCGTCGCCGGCCACCCGGGTGCGCGCTATCCGGTGATCTCGGCGATCTCGGTGGCGTCGAACCCGAGCTCGGCCAGGACCGCGCCGGTGTGCTCGCCCAGCGCGGGGACCGCCCCGGGCGGCAGCTCCCACGCCGGGTCGGCGCCGACCGGGCGCAGCCCGCGCACCGGACCGACCGGGGTCGGGTGCTCCCGCCAGCGGTCGGCGAGTTGGGGGTGGCGCAGCACGTCGGCCACGTCGTTGACCCGGCCGTGCGCGATGCCGGCCCGGTCCAGCCGGGCGGCGACCTCGTCGCCGGCCATCGCCCTGGTGGCGGCGGCCACCGCGGCGTCCACCTCGGCGCGGTGCGCGCACCGGGCCACGTTGGTCGCGAAGTCCGGGTGCCCGGCCAGCTCGGGGCGGCCCAGCACGTCGGTGGCCAGCCGCGCCCACTCGGTGTCGTTCTGCACGCTGATCAGCACGTCCGGGCCGTCCGCGGTCGGGTATGCGTCGTAGGGGGCTACCGCCGGGTGGCTCATCCCGGAGCGGCGCTGCTGGGTGCCGGTCGCGTCGGTGAAGGTCAGCGGGTAGCCCATCCACTCGGCGAGCGCGGCGAACAGGCTCACCTCCAGGCTGGCCCCGGCACCGGTCCGGGCCCGGGCCAGCAGCGCGGCGAGCACCGCGTTCGCGGCAGTCGCCCCACCGGAGATGTCGCCGACCGGGATGCCCGACTTGGCCCGGTGCTCACCGGTACCGGTGATCGAGACCAGCCCGGCCTCGCCCTGCACGAGCATGTCGTAGGCCCGGCGCCCGGCGTACTCACCCGCCGAGCCGTAGCCGTTGATCGCGCAGACGATCAGCTCGGGCCGCCGGGCCCGCAGCGACCCGGCGTCCAGGCCCAGCCGGGCGGCCGCGGCCGGGGAGAGGTTCTGCACCACGACGTCGACCCACTCGGTCAGCCGGCGCAGCGCCTCGGCGCCCAGCGGCGACTTCACGTCCAGCTCGACCGACTCCTTGCCCCGGTTGAGCCAGACGAAGTGGCTGGCCATCCCGCGCACCGCATGGTCGTAGTCCCGGGCGAAGTCGCCGGTCCCCGGCCGCTCGATCTTGATCACCCGTGCGCCGAGGTCGGCCAGTTGCCGGGTGGCGAACGGCCCGGCCACCGCATGCTCCACCGCCAGCACCGTGACCCCGCTCAGAGGTGCCTCCGCCGCGCCCACCTACCACCGTCCTCGCTGCCTGCCGTCGGGTCGCACGCTAGTTGGCCACCGCCGCCACCGCGCGGGGTGCACCCCACATTCCGCGGCGGGTCACCGGGCACCCGGAACGGCCGCCCTGGGCTGACCGACCCGGCCGGCCGGGCGCGGCGCGGGTCAGCCCACGTGCCGCCAGCAGAACTCGTGCACCAGCGCCCACTGGAAGGCCCGCTGCTCGTTGTCGGCGGCCCCGCCGTGCCCGCCCTCGATGTTCTCGTAGTAGTCCACCGGGTAGCCGTACTCCCGCATCCGGGCCACCATCTTGCGGGCGTGGCCCGGGTGCACCCGGTCGTCGCGGGTCGAGGTGGTGACCAGCACCGGCGGCAGAACCCGCGCGCCGGCGCGCAGGTTCTGGTAGGGCGAGTACCTCGAGAGGAACGCCCAGTCCTGCGGCACGTCCGGATCGCCGTACTCGGCGATCCAGGACGCTCCGGCCAGCAGCAGGTGGTAGCGGCGCATGTCCAGCAGCGGCACCATGATCACGATCGCGCCGAACAGCTCCGGGTAGCGGGTGAGCATCACCCCCATCAGCAGACCGCCGTTGCTGCCGCCGTGGATCGCCAGCCGCTGCGGGGTGGTCAGGCCCCGGTCCACCAGGTCACGGGCCACTGCGGCGAAGTCCTCGTACGCGCGGTGCCGGTGCTCGCGCAGCGCGCAGGTGTGCCAGGAGGGGCCGTACTCCCCGCCGCCGCGGATGTTGGCCACCACGTGCCGGCCGCCCCTGGCCAGCCAGCCCCGCCCGACGACGCCGCTGTAGTACGGGGTCATCGCGTTCTCGAAGCCGCCGTAGCCGGTCATCAGCACCGGGCCCGGTTCGTCGGCGCCGTCCTCGCGCAGGCCGTGCCCGGTGACGAAGTACGGGATCCGGGTGCCGTCGTCGGAGGTGGCGAAGAACTGGCGGGTGGTCATCCCGCTGGCGTCAAACCGGGCCGGTGCCCGGCGCAACGTCTCCAGCTCGCCGGTGGCCAGGTCGCCGCGCAGCAGGGCCGGCGGGTCGGTGTAGCCGCTGACGTCGAGCAGGTACTCGTCACTGTGGTCGGGGTCGGTGCCGACGATGTCGGTGGCGCCGAGCGCCGCGGTGCCGGGCAGCTCCGAGCGGGCCCAACCGGCGTCCGGGCGCAGCACCTCGGTGCGGGTCGCCACGTCGTGCAGCACCACCAGGATCAGGTGGTGACGGGTCCAGGCGTAGTAGTTCAGCGACCGGCTCGGGGTGGGCTCGAACAGCACCGTCGGCTCCCGACCGCCGGCCAGGAACTCCTCCAGCCGGAACGCCAGCAGCGCGCCCTCCGGATACGTGGTCGGGCCGGGCGTCCACGGCGAACGCGGGCGCACCAGCAGCCACTCCCGGTGCGTGCTGATGGCCGCGTCCGGCGGCGCGTCGATCAGCGCCGGCGAGCCGTCCCGGCGCAGCACGTACTCCCGGCTGGTGTGGAAGTCCGGGCTGCGCCCGACCAGGTCACGCTCGAAGCCGTCGGTGTCGTCGTGCACCCCGAAGGCCGACACGTCGGCCTCCTCGGCCTCGAACACCACCTCGGCCCCGGCCACCGGGGTGCCCCGCCGCCACCGGCGGATCAGCCTCGGGTACCCGGACATGGTCGTCGAACCGGGACCGGTGTCGGTGCCCACGAACACCGTGTCGGCGTCCACCCAGGACACCCGGCTCTTGGCCTCCGGCAGCACGAACCCGCCGTCCACCTCCGCGACGAACTGCCTGGTGGTCAGGTCGAACTCACGGACCACGGCGGCGTCGGCACCGCCCCGGGACAGCTCCACCAGCGCCCGGGTGTACTCCGGGCGGCGCACCGTAGCGCCGTGCCAGACCCAGTTCTCCCCCTCCGCGGCGCCGAGCGCGTCCACGTCCAGCAGTAGTTCCCAGTCCGGGTCGCCGCGGCGGTAGCTGTCCAGGGTGGTGCGCCGCCACAGACCCCGGGGGTGCCGGGCGTCCTGCCAGAAGTTGTAGAGCAGCTCGCCCCGGCGCCGGACGTAGGGGATGCGGTCGGTCGCGTCGAGCACCTCGCGGGCACCGTCGCGCAGGCGGGCGAACCGGTCGCCGGTGGCCAGCTCGGCCAGGGACTCGGTGTTGCGGGCCCGAACCCAGGCCAACGCCTCGTCGCCGGTGACCTCCTCCAGCCAGAGGTACGGGTCATCTGGTGCGTCCAGGGGGTGCATGCGCACAGTCTCCCCCGGGGGCGCCGGCGATAGGGCGAGCGGCGTGCCGGCGGACGTCCCCACGATCCTCGCGACCTCGGGCGGCCTGCGGGCCTCGGCCCGGCTGTCCTCCGCCTGCGCTGACCAGTCCGCGCCGACCAGTCCCGGTGATCCACGGCGGCCCGATGGCCACCATTCCCGCGCCCATGGTGTGAACCGTCTGCCGGGCACTGGCCAGTGCCCGGCGTAGCCGTCAAGCTGACCACCCGTGAGGCAACACCGGATCTTCGCCGCCACCTACGACCTGATGCTCGGCCGTGGGAGCGGGGCTGGCTGGGTCGGCGCCGCCACGAACTGCTGGAGGGACTGACCGGCCGGGTACTGGACATCGGCGTCGGCACCGGCGCCAACCTGGCGCGCTACCGCGACGCCGCAGAGGTGACGCTCGCCGAACCGGACGCCGCGATGCGCGCGAGGCTGTCCCGCAAGCTGGGCCAGGCGAACGTGCCGGTGCGGCTGTCCGACGCGCCGGCATAGGAGCTGCCCTTCCCGGACGGCGGGTTCGACGCGGTGGTCTCGACCCTGGTGCTGTGCACGGTGGACGACCCGGCGCGGGCGCTGGCCGAGGTCCGCCGGGTACTGGCCCCGGGCGGGCGGCTGGTGCTGCTGGAGCACGTGCGCGGGGACGGCGGGCTGGCGCGCTGGGCAGGACGGCTCAACCCGCTGTGGAACCACCTGGCCGCCGGCTGCCACCTCAACCGCGACACCCGCACGGCGGTGGAGGCAGCCGGGTTCACCCTCACCACGTTCGAGCAGGTCCGCGAGCTGCCGGGCTGGGTACCGATCAGCAGCATGATCCAGGCCGTTGCCACAGCCGGCACAGCGACCCCCGGCACGGCCGCACCGCGCAACGGCTGACCTGGGCAGGCGCGGCGGGCCGACCTGGGCGGGCCCGAGGATCAGGCCCGGGAAGGCGCCGGATTCATCAGCGAGGCCCGCCGGCCACCCGGCCGTCACACCGCCGCGGCGGTCGGAAGCCCGGCCACCGCAGGCGGCGGGACGCCCTCGTCCCGGAACGCTCCGGCGATCGACTCGGCCATCGCCCGGCGCACGGTCACCTGGTGGCCGGGCCGGGTGGTCACGGTCACCCGGAGCGTCATGCCCTCGGCGGTCACCGTCTGCACTCCGAGCACCTCGACCTCGCCGAGCAGCAGCCCGGCGATCGACGGCACCGCCACCGCGTCGCGAGCGGCCGCGCCGGCCACCGCGCTGGCCCGGGTCAGGTCGGCGCCGTGCCCCAATGGCACGTCCACCAGCGCGATCGAGAAGTGCTGGCTGAAGTTCCCGACCCGGGTGATCGCCCCGTTGCGGACGTACCACAGGGTGCCCTCGATGTCGCGCACGGTGGAGATCCGTAACCCGATGCTCTCCACCGTCCCGGACGCCTCGCCGAGGTCGACCACGTCACCGACGCCGTACTGGTCCTCCAGCATCATGAAGATCCCGGACAGGAAGTCCTTGATCAGATTCTGCGCACCGAACCCGACCGCCACGCCGATCACCCCGGCGGACGCGATGATCGGCGCCAGGTTCACCCCGAACTCGCCGAGGACCAGCACGAACGCCGTACCGAAGATCGCGAACGAGGCCACCGAGCGCAACAGCGAACTGATCGTCGCGGCTCGTTGGCGCCGCCGCTCGACCAGCGATGCACCCGCGCTCTGCCGCAGCCCGCCGACCGCGCGGTCGCGCAACGGCCGCAGCATCGTGGGTGTCCGACCTTCGCCGACGCCGCGGGCGACCCGCTTGATCACCCGGTGGGCCACCGCGCGGATCACCACCGCGAGCGCCACGATCAGCAGCACCCGCACACCGCCGTCCATCGCCGTGCCGGCCACCCGGGCCAGCCACTCCTGCCCGGTGAACCGCAGGAACACCTCGCACCACGCGCCACCGTCCGGTGTGCAGACCGTCCCGGGATCGGGTACCGGTACGAGCAGGGACCGAGGTGGGGCGAGCAACAGCATGATCTCGAACAACCTCCATGTGCCGGGGAGCGGACGGTGTCCCGCCGGGGGACCACCCCCCAGGCTGGCAACGTCGCCGGGCGTGTCGCAACCACCTATGGCCCAGCACACCGTCCGCCCGCGGACAGACCTTGCGGACCGCTTACCGGCCGCGGACGAACCGATGACGTCGCCCCTGGTCCGGGCTCCGGACGAGCACCATCGGGACGTGGCTGAGTCGACCGCGTCCGTATCCACCCCGTCTGTATCCACCGCGTCCGTCCACCCCGTCCACACGGTGCACCGCGTCGGCATCGGTGCCCTCGGGTCGTTCCTGCTGTCGTTCGGCGTGCTGGGGCTGATCCGGCGGCTGGAGTTCAGCGCCACCGACGGTGTGGTGGTCATGGGTCTGGCCTCGAACGGGCTGCTGGCCGTGCTCTCCGTGCTGGTGGCGCTGGTCCTGGTGGTCGCCGCGGTGCGCGGCGGACCGGCGGCGTCGTCGGTCGGCATCGTCGCCGGCGTGCTGTTCCTGGTCTCCGGGATCGCCCACATGTTCGTGCTGGACACCGCGATGAACATGCTCGCGTTCCAGCTGTCGAACGTGCTGTTCAGCGTGGTGGTCGGCATGGTCATGCTGTTCACCGGCGCCTACGGCCGGCTGACCGGCGGCCTGCCGCCGGACAGCCCCTACTACCGGGACGAGCAGCGGGAGCGGGCCTACGTGCCCGACCAGCGCACGCCGGCGGAGCGGATCACCGACCAGGCGTGCGACCGCGAGCTGGCCGAGGCGGAGCGGGCGGTGGCGCTGCGCTACGCCACCGCCGAGCAGGCCGAGGGCGTTCGACGGGCGGCGGCCTTCCGCACCGCCGAGGATCGGCGTACGGCCTACCGCCGCTGGTGAGCCCGGCCGGGCGGCCCGGTGCCCGCCAGCGCGGCCAGCCGGCGTGCCGAGACCAGGTGCCCGCCGGCCCGGGCCAGGTCCAGGGCCGACGAGGCCCGCGCCGTGACGTCCTCACCCCGCGCCACGCCCAGCTCCACGCGAGCCTGCCGGGCCTCGTAGTGCCCCAGCGGCGGTCCGAGCGCCAGCGCCCGCCGCACCGCGCCGTCGGCCTCGGACAGCGCGCCGAGGGCGACCGCCACCGACGCGGTGCGGGCGCATGCCCACGACGCGAACAGGGTCAACGCGTCCCCGGCCACCTCGCCCGAGCGGGTGAACGCCGCCACCGCGTCGTCCAGCATCCCGCCGGTCTGCAACGCGACACCCAGCGCCCGGTGCGCGGTGGCGGTCCAGCCACGGTGCTGGATGTCCTCCGCGATCCGCAGTCCCTCGCGGGCGTCGGCCTCGGCCTCCCCGACCCGGCCCAGGCCGGACAACGCCTCGGACCGGTGCCACAGCGCGTACGCCTGCCCTTCCGGGGCGTCCAGCTCCCGGGCCAACCGCAGCGCGGCGTCGGTCTCCCGCAGGGCGTCCTCCGGCCGACCCAGGAACACCAGCCCGTGCCCGCCGGTGGAGCGCGGTGTCACCACCCGCAGCAGCTCACCGGCCTCCTCGCACAGCCGGGCGACCCGGTCGAAGACCTCGACACCCTCGCGGATCCGGCCGTCCAGGAAGGTCGCCATCGCCCGCCCGTCGAGGATCCGGGCAGTGCCCCGCGAGTCGCCATGCGCCCGGTAGAGTGCCAACGCCTCCTCGGCGCGCTCCCGGGCCCGGTCCGGGTGGCCGAGGTTCATGTCCAGGATCGCCGCGGTCTCCAGCGCCGCCGCCCGTTGCCGCTCGTCAGAGCCGGCTTCCACCAGCGCCAGCTCCGCCAGCTCGGCCGCCAGGCGCGGGTCGCGAGCGCCCGAGATGAGCATGGCCAGCCGGGTGAGCCGGCGCGAGCGCCCCGGACCGGACTCGGCCAGCGCCGCCTTCAGGTCGGCGGTCGCGCCGGTCAGGTCGCCGTGCACGGCCCGCGCCTCGGCGCGCACGTCCAGCAACTCTCCGCGCACCGCTGCCCGCGGCAGCAGCGCGAGGCCGGCGCCGGCCAGCTCGGCGGCCTCCCGGCTGGCGTGGCCGTCCAGTGCCCGCCGGGCCGCGCGCCCGAACGCGCCGGTGGCCGACGCGGTGTCCCCGGCTTCCCGGTGGTGCCGGGCAACCTCGGACGGGTCGGCGTCCTCGGCCGCCAACGCGGCGGCGAGCAGACCGTGCAGGCGGCCGCGCTCACCGTCGGGCAGCGCGCCCACGACCGTCTCGCCCACCAGGTCGTGCGCGGTGGCCCAGCCCGTCTCGCCGAGTCGCACCAACCCGTCGGCATTCAGCGCGGACAGCACGTCCAGGGCGGCGCGCGACGCCAGCCCGCATGCGACGGCCATCGTGTGCGCAGGCGTCTCGCGGGCCAGCAGCGCGAGCCCGGCCAGCACCTCCGCGCTCGCCGCGGGCAGCCGCCCGACCCGGCGGCGGATCGCCCGGGCCTGCCCGGTGCGGCCGAGCTCGGCGGCCAGCGTCGCGGCGGCCGGCGAGCGGCACTCCCACCCGGCCGGGCCCGGGACGACGGCGTCCCGGGCGACCAGCTCGCGCAGCACCTCGGCGACCGCGAACGGGGTGCCGTCGGTCGCCTCGACCAGCGCGGCCCCGAGGTCCGGGTCGGCGGTCAGACCGGTCACCGCGGCCGGCGGCAACGGCCCCAGGGCGATCTCGGTGCACGGACGCGACCCGGCCAGGTCGGTGAGCACGCCCGTCGCCAGCTCGCCGGCGCGGAACGCCAGCACGCCGGCCAGCTCGGGGAGCCGGGCCAGCACGGACCCGACCAGCGCCGTGCTGCTCGGGTCGGCCCACTGCAGGTCGTCGACGACGAGCACCACGCCGGGGCCGGTGACCGCGCGCAGCAGCCGCAGCGCACCGGCCAGCCGCAACGCCCGCCGGCTCTCCGGGTCCAGCCGGTCCGGTGCGGGATCAACCGCACCCGGAGCCGGTTCCGGCGCGGGCGGCAGGTCCGGGTCGAGTTCCGGCAGCAGTTCGGCCAGCGCCGACCGCAGCCGGGGCGGCAGCGTGTCGAGCGCGCCGGTGTCGAGACCATGCGCCTCCCGCAGCAACGACCGGGCCAACCCCCATGCCTCGGCCCGCTCCGGGAGGAACGCCCGGGCCTGGATCACCGGTCGGCGGGAGCCGCGGAGCGCCTCGGCGATCAACCGCGACTTGCCGACCCCGGCCACCCCGGACACCGCCACCAGCTCACCGGCCCCGACGGCGCGCCGCAGCGCGGCCAGCTCACGGTCGCGGCCGACGAACGGGAGCCCGCCGAAGCCGCTCCCCCGCGCCGCCGGTGGCGGGGGCGTACCGAGCCGGGACGGTGCCCGTGGCCCGCCGCGCAACAGCGCCAGCTGGAGCTCGGTGGTCGCCGGGGACGGATCCACCCCGAGCTCGTCCGCGAGCCGTGCCCGCAGCTGCGCCAGCCGGGCCAGGGCGCCGGCCGGGTCGCCGACGGCGGCGAGCGCGCGGACCAGCACCACGGTGGCCGACTCCCGCAGCGGGTCCGCGGCCACCGCGTCCAGGGCGCCGGCCACCGCCGCGGCGGCGTTGCCCAGCGTGAGCTCGCAGCCGGCGGCAATCTCCAGCGCATCCACCCGCGCCCGCAGCAGCCGTTCTCGGGGCTCCCGCGCCCAGTCCGCGTAGGCATCCTCCGCCAACGGCTCACCCCACAGCGCCAACGCCGCGCGGACCGCCCGTAGCGCGCGGGCCGGGTCGTCGGCGTCCCGGGCCACGCCCAGCGCGTCGAGGAACTCGGTGACGTCGAGCGTGCACGGCCCCAGCCCGTAGCCCCCGGTCCCGGTGACGACCAGGTGTGGGTCCTCGACGGCCCGCCGGACCCGGTTGACCAGCACCCCGAAGTTGCCCGCGGGGTCGGCCGGCAGCCGGTCCGGCCACAGCGCCTCGGCCAGCGCGTCGTGCGAGACCAGGTCCGGCGCGCGCACCGCGAGCACCCGCACCAGGGCGCGCGCCTTGCGGCCGCCGAACCTGGCCGGCGGGACCTCCTCGGCGGCGCGCAGCACCTGGAACCGGCCCAGCAGCCGCAGCCGGGTCTCCGCCATGTCGCCATCGTCGGCGGACCGCCATCGAACCGCAATCCCCTCCACCTAGCGTCGCGGCTACATCACCCGAGCAGGTCCCGACGAGTGGAGAGATCATGTCAACCGCGTACGAGCAGCAGGACTTCGCCGAGCCGGCCGAGACCCGCGAGTTCCCGAACGGCCAGCTGGACCTGGTCCGGATCGGCGGGGCCGAGATCGGCCGGCTCACGCTGCGGCCGGGCTGGCGCTGGTCGGTCGACGTCAAGCCGGTGGCCGGCACCGAGCTGTGCGAGGCCCCGCACTTCCAGTACCACGTCAGCGGCACCCTGCGGGTCCGCACCTCCGGCGGCGAAGAGTTCGACGCGGGTCCGGGCCAGGTCACCGCCCTGCCGTCGGGCCACGACGCCTGGGTGGTCGGCGACGAACCGGTGGTGGTCGTGGACTGGTGGGGCGCCTCCGACTACGCGAGGAGCTGAGCGGGGATGCTGGCCACCGTGAACCTCACCGAGATCTACACCCGGTGCGCGGCGGAGTTCGCCGCCCGGGTGCACGCCGTCCACGGACGGTGGGACGCGCCCACCCCGCTGCCGGGCTGGGACGTCCGCGCACTGGTCAACCATCTGGTCAACGAGGAGCGCTGGACCCCGCCGATGCTGGCCGGTGCGACGATCGCCGAAGTCGGCGACCGGTTCGACGGCGACCTGCTGGGCGAGGACCCGATCACCGCCTTCGACGGGGCAACCGCCGAGGCGCTGGCCGCGGTCCGGGCCGACGGCGTCGGTGGGCGGGTGGTGCACCTGTCCTTCGGCGATCACCCCGGCTCGGAGTACGTCATGCAGCTGGCGGCGGATCACCTGGTGCACGCCGTCGACCTGGCCCGCGCGCTCGGCATCGACGAGACGCTCGACAGCGCGGTGACCGAGGCCGTGCTGGACTGGTTCGGGCCGATGGAGGCGATGTACCGGCAGGCGGGCGTGATAGGCCCGGCGGTGGCGGTGCCGGCCGGGGCCGGCGCGCAGGCCCGGCTGCTCGGCGCGATGGGGCGCACGCCATGACCAGGACGGGCACCACGCTGGCGGCGGTCGAACGGTTCAACGAGGCGTTCGGCGCCCAGGACCTGGACGCGATCATGGCGACGATGACCCCGGACTGCGTCTTCGAGGACACCTCCCCACCGGAGGGCGGACGTCATGTCGGGACTGACGCGGTGCGGGCGGCCTGGGCGGCGTTGTTCACCGGTTCGCCGGACGGGGTCTTCAGCACCGAGGAGACCATCGAGGCCGGCGACCGGGTCGTCGTCCGGTGGCGCTACGACTGGGGCAGCGGGCACGTTCGGGGGGTGGACGTGTTCACTGTGCAGGACGGCCTGGTGGCCGAGAAGCTCGCTTACGTCAAGGGCTGAGCAGGCGTGGGCCGCCGACCGGCAACGGGCTGCCGGGCGGCCTCCGCCATGGCCGGGGCAGACTCGTCCGGTGACCGGTGAACCGGAGTTCGTGGCGCGGCTGTGCACCCCTTTCCTGAGCGTCGACCGCGACGTGCTCGACCGCAACATCGCCGAGCTGGCACACCGGGCCGCCGCGTCCGGCATGGTGCTGCGGCCGCACGCCAAGACCCACAAGTGCCTCGAGATCGCCCGCCGCCAGCTCTCGGCCGGGGCCGGCGGGCTGACCGTGGCGACCATCGGGGAGGCCGAGGTGTTCGCCGACGCCGGGGTCGACGACCTGTTCATCGCCTACCCGCTCTGGCCCGGCGGACCACGCGGTCGGCGGCTGCGCGGGCTGGCCGAGCGGGTGTCGTTGCGGGTCGGGGTCGACTCCGTCGAGGCCGCCGAGGCGCTCGGCCGCACGCTGGCCGGGACGAATACCCGGCTGCTCGTCGAGCTGGACAGCGGCCAGCACCGCAGCGGGGTGCTCCCCGAGGAGGCCGGGCCGGTCGCCGTGGCCGCCGCGCGGGCCGGCCTGCGGGTGGTCGGGGTGTTCACCTTCCCCGGCCACGGCTACCGCCCCGGCGCCCCGACCGCGGCCGCTGCCGACGAGGCCCGCGCACTGCGGGCCGGCGCGGACGCGCTGGCCCGGGCCGGACTCGAGGCGGGTGTCCGCAGCGGCGGCTCCACCCCGACCGCCGCCGCCACCGATACCGACGCGGTCACCGAGTTGCGGCCCGGGGTGTACGTGTTCAACGACGCCCAGCAGGTCGAGCTGGGCACCTGCGACTGGTCGCGGGTCGCGCTCACCGCCACCGCCACCGTGGTCAGCCGCCGCCCGGGGACGATCGTGCTGGACGCCGGCAGCAAGATCCTCGGCGCCGACCAGCAGGCCTGGGCCACCGGCGCCGGGCGGTTGCCCGACCACGCGGGCGCCCGGATCGTCGCGCTATCCGAGCACCACGCGACCGTCACCATCGCCGAGGCGGAGGCGCCCGGCCTCGGCGAGACGGTCCGCGTCGCGCCCAACCACGTCTGCGCCGCGGTCAACCTCGTCGACGAGCTGATCGTCACGGCTGGCGGGCGGATCGTGGACCGCTGGGCGGTGGCCGCCCGCGGCGCGAACTCCTGACCGGCCGGCGGCTCCCGGGACGCCTCAGCCGGCTTCGACGATCTCCTTGATCCGCTCCAGCGTCTTCTGCATGTTGCGCCGGTTGGTCTTGCCCCGCAGCTTGCCGAACAACGCCCAGTAGAGCTTGAGCACCAGCTTCTCCGCGAGGTGGAACGACTCGGTCACCTCGGTGCCGTCGCCGCTCGGGGTGAACCGGTAGTGCCAGTTGTTGACCGCCGGGCTGCTGCCGACGCCCACCGAGAACCCGAACTCCCGGCCGGGCTCGCAGACGGTGATCGTGCAGTTCGCCCAGTAGGCGGGCGGGCGGCCGTTGCGCAGCACGTGGCCGCGGAACCGCACGCCGACCGCCGGCGCGGTCGCCCCGTCCAGCCATTCCGCCTCGAAGGTCTCCTCCGCGTACTGCGAGGTGGTGGTGATGTCGCTGACGAACGCCCAGATCTTGTCGGCCGGAGCGGCCATGTGCACGGTCACCGAATCACGCATGGCGGCAGATTAACCGGTGGCGCAGGTCCGCAGCGTGCCGGTCTGGATCAGTTGGCGCGGTCCCACCTAGGCCGCGGCCGGGTGTCAGTCGACGGCAGGCCCGTCTGGTTCGTTCCCCCGCGCGATCAGGGTGTCCAGCAGCGCGACGATCCGCTGCTGACCGGCGGCGGCGCCATCCAGCAAACCGCGAATCCCGATGAAGTTGTCGTCGACCTGGGCGAAGCGGGCGTGCACGTCTGCCCGGAAGTCCCGCACCTCCGCACGCAGGTCCGCGAGGTCCTCGCGGGTCGCGTTGTGCAGCCGGTTGTTCTGGTCGCGGAGCTGGATCGCCTCGACGACCAACTGACCAAGCCCGGAACCCAGTTCCCTGACCTCGGAACGCAGTTCCCGAACCTCGCCGCCGAGGTCGGCGACGTCACGGTCCGCGCCACCGGCCAGCACCCGGGCGGCGGCCGCGTCCTGCTCGCTGCGCCGCACCCGGGTGTTGAGGTTCTCGACCTGACCCTCGAGCGCGCTGACCCGCTCTTCGAGATCGTCCGGTTCGCTCACACCCGCAGAATACCGGCGGCAGTGCAGCGGGTGACCTCAGCGCTTGGCTGCCTGTGGACAACTCCAACGGGTGCGGACACAGGTCGGGCGTTCAGCCGTACGGGCCGGCGGCCAGGGCGGCGTTCGCGTGCGTGCCGAGGCGGGCGAGGATCCGCTCCCGCTCGACGGGCCGGATACTCGCCAGGTGCCGGGGCGGACGTCGCCGCCTACCGTTCGGGGGTGGACATGCTCTTCGACGGTTGGATCACCGGAATCGGCACCGCCGCCGGACTGCGCTGCGTGGTCGGGCACTGGCCCCGGTCACCGCTCGGGCCGTTCACCGACGTGATGGTCGAGCACGCCGACGGGCACCGGGTACTGCTCGCGCCCACCCCGGAGGTCGCGGATCTGGTCGCGGGCACCTACGTGTTCGACGAGGTGCGCACCACCTCGGTCGCCGCGACCGTGGACGGCACCCGGTGGCGGGTGCGCGCCGGCCCGCTCGCGCTGGACTTCGAGACCGGCCGGCGCCCGGCGCTGGGACATCTGCTGCGGGCGGTGCCGCGCCGACTGGCCACCGCGGTGTGGTGGATCTCCGCGATCGACGTGGTCGCCGGCCGGGTGCTGCCGGGCGTGCGGACCCGGGGCAGCGCCGGCGGTGGACGAGAGGAGTACTACGCGGCGCTGGACCTGCACCGCGTGGTGGCCGCCCGGACCAGCTGGGACGGCGCGGACCAGGGGCCGCTGACGCGGGTGGCGCCGCCGGTCCGGTTCGGGTTCGGCTCGACCCCGCCCGACCCGGCGCTGGTCCGGGTGGTCACCCGGATCCGGTGAGCATCGACCGGGTTGAGTCTCGTCACGTCACGCATTGTTCGCTCGAATCCGTCGGCCAAGATGGTTAGCGTGGGAAAGGAACCCCCGAAGGGAGTTCCCATGCTGCGCGCCGACGACCCGGTGACGTTCCCCGACGTGCTACCGAACCTCCGTGACCTGGGCGGACTACCGACCGAGGCCGGCGGACGCACCCGTGAGGGGGTCCTGCTGCGCAGCGCGGCGCCGCACGAGGGCGACCGCACACCGACCGACGTGGCGCACTGGCCGCCGGTCGAGGTGGTCGACCTGCGCTCCCGCGCCGAGCTGCGCGGTCGGCCGCACCCGCTGGAGCGGCCCGGCACCCGGGTGCACGCCTGGTCGATGCTCGACGGGTGGACCGGCGGCCGGCCGGGCAACTGGGCGGCGATCCCGGACCTGCCGGTCGCCTACCCGGAGTTCCTCACCGCCGGCACCGCGACGCTGGTGCGGGTGCTGCGGCTGGTCGCGCACGCCCAGGGCCCGGTGCTGGTGCACTGCGCCGCGGGCAAGGACCGCACCGGCATCGCGGTGGCGGTGCTGCTGCGGGCCGCCGGGGTCGCCACCGACGCGGTGGTGGCCGACTACCTGCGCACCGCCGAGCACATCGACGACGTCTTCGCCCGGGGCCTGGCTGCACACGGCCCGGAAGACCCCACCCACCGGCAACGGCTGATGGGCTCGCCGCCGGAGGCCATCGCCGGAGTTCTGGAGCTGCTGGACGCGGCGCGGGCGGACTCCCCGGACCCGGCCGGAGCGTGGCTGCTCGCCCAGGGTGCCGACCCGGCCGACCTCGCGGCCTGGCGCGCCCGCATCGTCGGTTGAGAGGTGGCCGGGCCCGACGGCGCGCCAGCGGTCGTCTCACCGCCCGACGACGCGCGCCACCGCATCCGCACTAGGCGGCGACGACGGGCACGGTCCGGAGCAGGTCGTGCAGGTGACAGAGCAGCCGATCGGCGGTGACGGGGGCGACGGACACCGTGGCCGCGCGGCCGGGCCGGATCGGGCGGCGCAGCTGGACGAAGTCACCGGCCGGCGCGCGGTGCACCGCCACCACAAACGGCCCGCGGCGGGGCGACCCGCCGTGGTAGCCGGTGGCCCCCAGCTGGCCGACGCCGGTGATCCCGCCGCACATCCGGGCGAGCGATTGGGCGTCCGCCCGGTCCACGCCGCGGCCGACCAGCTGATCGGCCAATCGCCAGTGGCTGCCGGGGTCGGCGCCGGCCGCAGTGGCCGCGGTGGCGTCGTCCAGGAGGTCGGCGGGAATGTTCACCGGCCGAGCCGGGCCGGCGGTGAGCGAGCCGGCGAGGGCCACCAGCGCGGCCGGCACGCCGGTGGCCGGCACGGCCGTCACCGTCACCTGGGACTCGGTGGGCAGCGCTCCTGGGCGGTGGGCTCCGGACCGGCCAGGGGTGTCGGTGGCGAACGTGCGCACGGCCAGCACGCCGCGTGGACCAGCCATCGCGCCGAGCGCGGCGAGGTTCCCCAGGCTTCCGGCGAACCGGATGTCCACGGTGCGCTCCGGTCGGGCGAGCACCCGCAGGGCGGCAGCCAGCGAGGCGCGCGGACCGTCGGCGTCGGCCAGACCACGCGCGGCCAGGCCGTCCAGCGCCCGTTTCACCGATGCCGTGTGGGACGCCGGGTCGAGCCCGCCGAGCGAACCGAGCTCCAACTCCAGCGGTGGGTCGCCGAGATCCAGGACGTGCCAGCAGGCGAGCAGCTCGGGAACGGTGAACCGGACGTCTGCCGACCGGGCCGAGGGGTTGGTCTCGGTGCGGTACGGCTTGTCGCTGCGGTACGGCACAGCCGTCACCACCTTTCGTGCGGGAGCCAACCGTCGACCGGATCGGGCACGCCGAGCACGCCCGGGCTGACGGCGAAGCCGTCCCCGTCGGGCAGGTGCTCGACCCGGAACGGCTCGTCGGAGGGCATGAAGTGCTCGTTGCGGTGGTCCCGACCCTGGCCGCCCGGGCTCATACCGCCCATCCCCATCGGCGGCATTCCCGCTCCGGCTCGACCGGCACCGGGTGCGCCACCGCCCCCGGTCCCGCCGGCTGGTGCGGTTCCCGCGGCAGACCCGCCCCGGGCCGCGAGCGGCTCCTGGCCCCCGGCGCCCCGATAGCCGCCCGCGTACCCGCCGGCATATCCGCCGCGTGTGCCGGTACCCGGCGACGGGGCGACCGGCAGCGAGGTCTGGATGTGCTGGGCGGGGGTGTTGGCGGCGGGGACGTAGCCGCCGTTCGGGCCGGGCACCAACCCGGCCGGGGCACTCGCGGCCTCGGTGCCGATCGGCGTCCAGACGTCACCCGGCCCGGCGCCCGCGGCCGCGGAGCCGGCCGATCCGGCGGCGCCCGCGGCCGAGGTGATGCCGCCGCCTCCTGAGCCGCCGGCACCCGCGCCAGCCGCCCCGCCCCCCGGAGCGCCCGCCGCAACGGCACCCGGACCGGAACCGCCGCCCGGACCGCCCGGACCGGGCGAATTCCCCGCCGTCTCGACCTGGCCACCGCCGCCTGCTCCGGAACTCCCGCCGGCCGGGTCGACCACCGTTGCGGCGTACAGCGCGAGTGACTGACGGGTGGCATCCTCGTGCCGCCGCAACGCCTCGGTGGCGGCCTGGTCGGCGGCCCGGTACTCGGCCAGCCGGCGGGTGAAGTCGGACTGGATGCCGAAGTCGGTGCCGACGTGGTGCCGGGCGGCGCGCCCGATGTCGTCGGCCTGCTCGCCCCAGAAGCTGTTCTGCCCGATCACCACCGGTTCCGGGATGGCGTTGCTGGCCGCCACGAACGAGTCGCCATAGCCGCGCATCGCGCCGCCGCCGGAGCCGGCGCTCGACCCGGTGGCGGCCAGGGATGCGGCGGTGCGGCCCAGCGACTCGCCGGCGGCACCGGCCGCGCTGCCCTGCCAGCCCAGCCCGAGCCGGCGCGTGAGGTTGTCCCCGACGATCAGGTCGGAGTCGGCGAGGCGGCTGGCGATCCGCCTCAGCCCGTCACCGGCGGTGAAGCACCGGGCCGCCCGGTCGCCGCCGCGCATCCAGCCGAACTTGGTCTCCAGCGGCACGGCCTCGTAGTTCAGCCTCGGAATCTCCACCATGGCGGGCTACCTACCCTGGGCCCGAGCGTTGCGGATCATTACGCCGGCCAGCTTCACAGCCTCCGCGCACGCCTTCTCGTGCGTCATCGCCGCGTCCGTCCGATCACTGTTGGAGTACTGGGCGTACAGGCTCTGCCCCGGTGCGGTGTCGACGGTCAGGAAACAGGTGATCCGTGGGTCGAAGGTCTCAGGAGCGACCGAGATCGCCCAGAATCCCTCCACCGGCAGCACCCGCTCGGCGCGCGGCAGCACGTCCACCGCGCCGCTGCCCGGGATGTACCGGCCCAGCCAGGTATTGCGCGGCCGCTCGCTGGTCCAGCCGCAGTCCGGGCCCCCCCGAAACTCGGTCTCTGGGGTACCACCCGGAATCGGGATCTGGTCCGAGCCGCCGAACATCGGGAACTCCTCCTCGCTGACCAGCGAGCACACCGACACCCCGTCCAACCGCAACGTCTGGGTCCGCGCCGGCAGCACCAGGCCGTTCGGCCCGGTCACCGGCCCGTCCAGTGCCCCGGCCGGGGCCGGCGCGGGAGCAGCCGGTCCCGGCCCGCCGCACCCGGTCAGCAGCAGCGCCACCGCGACACATCCGGCAGCCATCCAGCGCGGGTTCACCGCAGGCCGCCGAACATCTCGTCGCCGGAGCGGGCCACCGGCGGCCCGGGGCGGATCGTGTCGCCCAGCAACCCCGGCAGCGGGCCGGACGGTGGCGGCGGGTGCACCTGGCCGCGCTTGAACGACGCGGCGATCTCCTCGTCGGTCCTGCCGTAGGAACGGGCGACCGCCGCCAACCGGTCCCCGGCCGCGAACAGCTCCCGCACCTGCGCCCCGCACTGAGCCAGCAGCCGCTCGTTGCACTCCTTGAACCCCTGCCGGGCGATCGGCGAGATCGGATCCGAACCCGGCAACCCCGGGTCCAGGTTGTCCTCCTCGGTCTCGAGCAGCTTCTGCAACTCGGTGGCCTCCTCCAGCAGCACGGCGCGCGCACCCAGCACCGTCTCCGGGGTCACCTGCAGGATCAGGGCGTCCACCGCCGCCCGGGTGCTGGTCATGGCCGAGACGATAGATCGGCGCACCGGCCGGCAAGGCCGGAACCCGCCAGATGTGTGCGATCGCGAACGCCGCACCGGCACCCGGACCGGTTCGCCGGGTGCCTGGCCGCACGGCCTAGGCTGCCCGGCATGGCCGCCAAGCACGGACTGAGCGAGCACCTTCGCTCGCTGTCCGAGCCCGATCTGATCGACCTGCTCCGGCTGCGGCCGGCGGCGACGATGCCCCCGCAGCCGCGCAGCCTCGCCGAGCTGGCCGACCGGCTGAGCGTGCCGTACTCGGTCGCCGAGGCGCTGCGCTCGCTCGACCTCGGCGCCTTCCGACTGCTCGAGGCGGTCTGCGCGCTCGGGGCCGACACCGGCCGGGATCGGTTGCACGAGCTGCTCGGCGGTCCGACCGCGCTGGACGACAGCCGGTTGGACGCCGGGCTCGAGCAGCTGCGTCGCCACGCACTGGTCTGGGAGCACGGTGGTCGGCTGCGGGTGGCCGGTCAGGTGCGCGCGGTGCTGCCGAATCCGCTGGGGCTGGGCCGTCCGGCCACGGAGCTGTTGGGCCCGCTCAGCGTCGAGCAGCTCAAGAGTATCGGCGCCCGGCTGGGTCTGACGAAGCTGGCGCGCAAGGCGATCTGGGTGGCCGAGATCGCTGCGGCGATGGGCGACGCGGAGGCGGTGCTCCGGCGGCTGGCCGCCGCCACGCCCGAGATCCAGGACGCCGTCGCGGAACTCGCCTGGGACGGGCCGCGTATCGAGGGCGTCTTCCTCCCCGGCCCCTACCACCGGGTGCCGGCCGGCTACCCCGGTGTCGAGCTGGCACTGCAGGGCTGGGCGATACCCGAGCCGTGGGGCCAGGTCGGCGAGATGCCCCGCGAGGTGGCGCTCGCCGTGCGGGGCACGAAAGCCGTCCCGACGCTGCCCGAGCACCCGGAGGTGCCCCAGGGCGCCCCGCTCGACCCGGACCGGTTGCTGGCCGCCGGCCAGGCCGCCGCGAGCGCCACCCTGGACGGGGTCGGGCGGCTGCTGACCCTGCTCGGGAACCAGCCGCTGGCCAGCCTGCAGTCCGGCGGGATCGGCGTGCGGGAGCTACGACGGGTGGCCAAGCAGCTGCGCGCCCGGGAGAGCCAGGTCCGGCTGTGGTTGGAGTGCGCGGTGCTCGCCGAGCTGGTGTGGTTCGCCGACGACGAGCTGCTACCGACCGAGGCGGCCGACGGCTGGCTGGGCGCCGAGCCCGCGCCGGCGCTGGCCGCCCTGGCGCTGGCCTGGTGGCGGCTGCCGATCACCCCGACGCACCGGATGGACGACAACGGCAAGGCGCTGCCCGCCGTCGGGGGGCCGGTGGCCGGGCCGGACGCCCCGGCACTTCGAGCCCGGCTGTTCGAGGCCCTGGCCGCCTTCCCGCCCGGGACGCCGGCCACCGCGCTGGACCCGCTGATCGACCTGCTGGCGTGGCGGCGGCCGCTGGAGTTCGGCGACGGCGAGGCATCAGGCCCGTACGTGATCGCCGGCCTGTCCGAGGCCCGGGAGCTGGGTCTGGTCGCCGATCAGGCGCTGACCCCGCTCGGCCGTGCGCTGCACGACCACCTGCCCGAGTCGCGGCCCGGGCCGGATCAGCTGGCCGGGGCGCTCGCCGGCCTGCTGCCGGAACCGGCCCGCACCGCGACCTTCCTGCCCGACCTCACCGCCGTGGTCGCCGGGGCCCCGGCCACCGAGCTGAGCGCGCTGCTGGACGCCTGCGCCGACAACGAGGCCCGGGACGCCGCGTCCACCTGGCGGTTCGGCCCGGCCAGCGTCCGGCGGGCGTTCGACGCCGGCTGGACGGCCGGGAAGCTGCTCGGCGAACTGGCCGCGGTCACCGGCAAGCCGCTGCCGCAGCCGCTGACCTACCTGGTGGGCGATGTCGCCCGCCGGCACGGTCAGCTGCGGGTGCGCCCGGCGGCATCCTGCGTGTGGGTGGACGATCCGGCGCTGGCCACCGAGGTCGCCCGGCACCGGGCACTGACCGGGCTCAGCCTCACCCCGCTGTCGGACACGGTGCTGAGCAGCGCGAAGTCGGTGGCCGACACGCTGGCGGCGTTGCGCGCGGCCGGTTACGCGCCCGCCAAGCAGGACGCGGGCGGTCGCGCGGTGATCGAGCGGGCCACGTCCCGGCGGGCGCGCGCTCCGCGACGCGGCGCCTTCGCCCGGCCGAAGCCCGACCGACGTACCGATCCGGTCGCGCTCGCCCGCCGGTTGCGCGGCACCGCATCGGGTCCGGAGTCCGAACCGCCGTTCGCTCCCGAACCGGAGCCCGCGCTCTTTCCCACCCTCGAATTCGACGACGACCCCACATCCGCGCGATCCTGACGGCCCGCTGCCCGGCCGCGTTCAGGTCCGACGAGCCCGCAGCAGCGCCGGGAGCGCCCCGTCGTCGGCGCCGGTCTCGGCGCGGGCCCACCCGGTGAGCGCAACCAGGTCCGGGTCCTCCAGCGAGCCGGCGTCCACCACCGTCAGCGCACCCCGGTAGACGGCGCCGGCCGCGCCGTCGACGGTGACCGTCTGCCCGGCCAGCGCGGTCACCGTGTCCACCCCGCAGCCGACGACACAGGGCACCCCCAGCTCCCGGCAGACCACCGCGGCGTGCGAGGTCGACCCGCCCAGCTCGGTGATCACCGCCTGGGACGCCGACATCCCGCCGACGTCGTCCGGGTCGGTGGTCCGGCGGGCCAGGATCACGTCGTACCCGTCATCGGCGCGGTCCACGGCCTCCTCGGAGTCGGTGACCACCACGCCGATCGCGATGCCCGGGCAGGCCGGTTTCCCGGCGGCCAGCACCTCGGCGGCCGCGATGGCCGCCGGGTCGATCCGGGGCCTGAGCAGCGACTCGACCTGCTCGGCGGTGACCCGGTCCAGCGCCTCGGACTCGGTGAGCACCCCCTCGCGCTGCAGCACCACGGCGAGCCGGACCGCCGCCTCCGGCGACCGCTTCGCCGCGCGGGTCTGCAGCAGCCACAGGGTGCCGTTCTCCACGGTGAACTCGATGTCCTGCACGTCGCGGCCGTCGCGCTCCAGGGTCGCGGTGGCGGTCATCAGCGCGGCGTGCGCCTCGGGCATCGACTCGGCCATCGTGTCCAGCGGCTGCGCGTCGGCCCGGCCGGACACCACGTCCTCGCCCTGACCGCGGGGCAGCCACTCGCCGTAGACGTCGGCGTCGCCGGTCAGCGGGTTGCGGCTGAACAGCACCCCGGCGCCCGAGCGGTCGTCCAGGTTGCCGAAGACCATCGCCTGCACGGTGACCGCGGTCCCCCCGTCGTCCGGGATGCCGCGCTCGCGGCGGTAGAACTTCGCCCGCTCGGACCGCCAGGAGGAGAGCACCGCCTCGATCGCCGCCCGGAGCTGGTCCCACGGGTCGGCCGGGGCCTCGCGCCCGACGACCTTGGCGAACTGCTCGACGAACCGCCGGCGGGTGTCGGCGGCGTACTCCGGGTCGCCGGCCGCCAGCGCCGCCTCGACCTCGCCGGTCATGCCGAGGTTGAGCACGGTGTCCATCATCCCCGGCATGCTGATCGCCGCGCCGGAGCGCACCGACACCAGCAGCGGCCGCTCACCGCCGCCGAAGGTCCGGCCGGTGGCCTTCTCCAGGCCGGCCATGGCGGCGGGAAGCGCGGCCAGTACATCGGCGGGGACCGCACCGCCGGAGTCGTGGAACTTCGCGCACACCTCGGTGGTCAGCACGAACGCCGGCGGCACCGGGATGCCCAGCGAGCGCATCTTCTCGATGCTCCACGCCTTGCCGCCGAGCAGCTTCTTGTCGGCTCCCGTGGTGCCGTCGAGGACGAGCACGGAGCACTCGGTCACTCCCTCACTCCGCGCGCCCGGCGGCGGCCTCGTCGGCCCGGCTCAGCCCGGCCAGCCCGATCAGGTCCTCGTGCAGCTCGAACCACACCGTGTGATAGCTGTCGATCATCGGGCGGGCCAGCCAGGTGTGCTCGCCGGCCCGCACCTTCTCCAGCGCACCGGCGAACCGCTCGGGGTAGGGCGCCAGCCGGGGCGCGATCGCCACCACCCGCTCCAGCAGTGGAGAGAAGCCCTCGTGCAGCGGACCCAGCCGGCCCACCACGTCGGCGTCGTAGCCGGCGTCGGTGTGGTCGTTCGGGGTGTGCGCGTCCTTCATCTGCCAGTCGGTGACCAGCCGCTTGAACGCCGAGTTGTGCTGGTCGAACTCGTGGTAGGCGACCTTGAGCGCCTCCTGGTCGACGCCGACGCGTTCCTCGGCGAGCAGCACTTCCAGCCGGGCCCGCCCGGGCCTGGTCAGCTTCAGCCGGCCTCGGGCCTCCTCACAGTCGCCGGCCGCGGTGAGCCGCTCGACGATCGGCGCCAGCTCGGCGACGTCCCTCCCGGTGGCCGCGGCGAGGTCCTCGGGCAGCGCCCGCCCCTTCAGCCGCATCGCCTGCAGGACCCGGAGCTCGGTGCCCAACAGCTGCTCCTCCCGCTCGTGACGGCGCGTTCGGTGACAGCCGCCGCCCGGCGCAGAACCTACGGCGGACCGTCCGCCGGGGCAATCAGGCCCGGTTCATGTCGGCCGGTTCGTGTCGGCCGGGCCCACCGGTTCAGGGACCCAACAATCCAACAGCATGTGGTTAGAATCCCTCGAGCGCCGTCCGACGAACGGGGAATCGTGATCGAACGGAACGGGGGGCACCCGTGAGTTTCGTCCCCGGCGAGGACGCCGAGGGCCTGCGGGCCGTGGTGCGGGACTTCCTGGAGAAGCGGAGCAGCCCCGACGAGGTGCGGCGGCTGGCCGAGGCCGGGTCTGGCTACGACCCGAAGGTCTGGAGCCAGGCCGCCCGCGAGCTGGGACTGCACGGCCTGGCCGTGCCGGTCGACCACGGCGGCAGCGGGGCCACCCCGGTCGAGCTGGGTGTGGTGTTCGAGGAGATGGGCGCGGCGCTCTACGGCGGCCCGTTCCTGGCCGGGGTCGGCCTGGCCGCCACCGCGCTGGTCCAGCTCGGCGGCGGCGCCCGGGCCGGCACCGACTCCGACGCCGCGGCGGCCCGGGTCCACCACCTGCCCGGCATCGTCACCGGCGCGACGATCGCGACCCTGGCCTGGGCCGGACCGGACCCGACGGTCAGCGCGCTGGACGCGAGCGCCACCCCCGACGGCTGGGCGGTCACCGGCACGGCGGCGATCGTGCTCGACGGCGCCGACGCCGACCTGGTGCTGGTCGCCGCCCGAACTCCGGCCGGAATGAGCCTGTTCGCGATGCCCGGCGACACTCCCGGGTTGACCCGCACCCCGCTGACCACCCTGGACTCCACCCGCCGCCTCGCCGAGCTGCGCTTCGCCGGCACCTCCGCCGAACTGCTGGGCACCGACGGCGGAGCCGGCACGACCCTGCGCCGCACCGCCGACCTGGCCGCGCTGTACCTGGCCGCCGAGCAGTTGGGGGGCGCGGCGCGGGTGCTGGCCACGACCGTCGACTACGCCCGCACCCGCGTCCAGTTCGGCCGGGCGATCGGGTCGTTCCAGGCGGTCAAGCACCGCTGCGCGGACATGCTGATCGAGGTCGAGTCGGCCCGATCGGTGGTCCATCACGGGCTGTGGACCGCCGCGAACCATCCCGGGGGGCTTCCGGCGGCGGCCAGCCTGGCCCGCGCGGTGGCCTCGGACGCCTACCGCCGGGTGGCGACCGACAGCATCCAGATCCACGGCGGCGTCGGGTTCACCTGGGAACACTCCGCGCACCTGTACCTGAAGCGGGCCAAGAGCAGCCAGTTGCTCTTCGGCGGACCGGCCCGGCACCGCGCCCGGCTGGCCGGGCTGGTGCTCGTCGAGCGCGGGTCGGGCGAGCCGGGCCCGCCGGCGCCGCAACCGACGCCGGCCGCCGCCGCGCTGGACGCCGAGATCGACGCCTTCCTGCGCGCGCACCCGGTGCCCCGGTCCGGCGACGTGGGCGCCGACCGGGCGTTCCGCGGCGCCCGGTTCGACGCCGGCCTGGCGGTGGTCAACTTCGCTCCCGGGTCCGGCGGCCGGGGATCGGACGCCTCCCTGCAGCCGCTGGTCGAGCAGCGCTTCACCGAAGCCGGCGCCGCCGACCACACGGCCCGCAACGTGATCGGGCTGGGCATGGCGCTGCCCACCGTGCACGCGCACGGCACCGACGAGCAGACGGCCCGCTACCTGCGGCCGGGGTTCACCGGCGAGGAGATCTGGTGCCAGCTGTTCTCCGAACCGGGCGCCGGCTCCGATCTCGCGGCCCTGGCCACCAGAGCCGTCCGCGGTGCCGACGGAGACGGTGACCATTTCGTGGTCGACGGGCAGAAGGTGTGGACCTCGCTCGGGCACGTCGCCCGGTTCGCCATCCTGCTCGCCCGCACCGACCCGGACCTGCCCAAGCACCGCGGCCTGACCTACTTCCTGCTGGACATGCACTCCCCCGGCGTGCAGGTGCGGCCGCTGCGCCAGCTCACCGGGGAGGCCGAGTTCAACGAGGTGTACCTGACCGGCGTGCGGGTGCCCGCGTCGTGCGTGCTCGGCGGCGTCGGGAACGGCTGGAAGGTCGCGATGACCACCCTGGCCAACGAGCGGGTCGCCCTGGGTAGCCGGCCCGCCACACGGGGCAGCGGCCCGATCGGGCAGGCGGTCCGGGTGTACCGGCAGGCCGCGCGGGAGGGCCGGGTGGACGCCGCGACCATCGAGCGGCTGATGCTGCTCTGGACCGCCGCCGAGGCCGCCCGGCTGACCAACGCGCGGGCCGCCGCGCAGCTCGGGCGCGAGCCCGGCCCGGAGGGCTCGATCGCGAAGGTACAGATGGCCGATCTGCACAGGGCGATCTACGAGTTCTGCGTGGATCTGTCCGGCACCGACGGGCTGCTGATCGACTCCTACGCCGAGACCGCGCCGGACTTCGCGGCGGTGCACGGCGGGGCCGACGTGCGCAAGGCCTACCTGCGCTCGCTGGCCAACTCCATCGAGGGCGGCACCTCGGAGGTGCTGCGTAACATCCTCGGCGAACGGGTGCTCGGCCTGCCCGGCGAACCCCGCGTCGACCGGGACATCCCGTGGAAGGACACCCGACGCTGACGAGGCTGGACGAGCGTCCCGTAGAGACTGCTGCCCTGCCTGCCACCGCTCCCGGCTGACCGGCTACCGAGCCGCCGGCCGCCCTCGCTCGTTCGCCGGCACGACCGTGGAAACCGATCCGAGCTTGTTACCCTCGGGTCGATCCCGGTCGCCACCGGCCACCTCGCCGTCGCACCGCCCGCCGGACACCCTCCAGACGAAGGGCACCTCGTGGCTCGTCCCAAGGTTCCGTTGATCGCCAAGCGCAGGGCGCTGGAGGTCGCGCTGGACATCGTCGACAACGAGGGCATCGACCACCTCAGCATCCGGCGGCTGGCCGAGCGGCTCAACGTCAACGGGGCCTCGCTCTACCACCACTTCGAGAACAAGGAGGAGATCGTGGTCGGGGCGGCCAAGCTGGCGCTGGCCGACGTGCGTGCCCCGCAGACCCACGACGAGCCGTGGCGGGTCTGGATCATCGGCAACGCGCGGCGGCTGCGCCGGGCGCTGCGCGAACACCCCGACCTGGTTCCGGTGATGCTGCGTCGGGAGCCGCTGGGCATCGGCGCGAGCCAGCTGGACGCCACGGTCACGCTGCTGGAGCAGGACGGGGTGCCGACCGGGGCGATCGCGCCGATCCTGGAGGCGCTGGAGCTCTACGCCATCGGCAGCGCATTACACGAGGCCCGGTCGACCAGGCCCGGCACCGGCAAGGACCTGGACGCCGACCGCACACCGAACCTGACCCGCGCGCAGCGGGAGCGGGCCGTGTCCGCCGACGGGATCTTCGACGTGGTCTGCCGGCAGATCATCGAAGCGGTGCTGAACGAAACCGCGGTGCTGAACGAAACCGCGGTGCCGAACGAGTCCGGCGAGACCGGCAAGCGAAGTGACAACCCACCCCGAGCGCGGTGACCTCCTTCAGGGCCGCGCTGAACGTGGCGTCGGCGAGCACCACGGACGCGCCGGAGGTCTCCAGCAGCGTCCGCAGCTCGGCCGCGACCCGGAGCCGCCTTGCCCACGCTGGGTCGAGGGTCTGCTGCACCTGGGCCGGATCGGGCGACGCGACGAGTTCTTCGGCACGCTGGTCACCGCCGACGCGGTCGGCGAGGCGCATCGGCTGCTGATGGACGCCTTCCTCCTGCCGGCGTTCGTCCGCCCCTAGGTGGCCGGTGTCGAACAGCCGGTTCGGGACTGAGATCTGCTCGGTAGGCGGGTCATGCGGGCTCCTGGAGGGGGTCGGGATGCGGTTCAGCTGGGCTGCGTGGTGCTCCGTGGTGCCGTCCCAGGCCGTGATCCG
>JAJCYC010000291.1 GCA_029263115.1 Pseudonocardia sp.
ACACTCCCGGGCGGCCTATCTGGACGGTCGCGAACGGCCGTTCGCCACCGCGGCGGCCATGGCTGGACTGTTCCGGACCACCCCCTGGCCGGTGCGCCTTCGCCTGATCGGGTCGTCGTTGCTGGTCAGCGCGCCGCCCGAGTACGCCGCACGGACTAGTGTGAAGTAGCGTTCGGCCCAACGTCAATGTAGGAAAGGGAGGCTCATCATGGGCGCCTACCAGAAGGTCCTCGTCGGAACCGACGGGTCCGACACCTCGATGCTGGCCATCGACCGGGCTGGCGCGATCGCCAGTGACGCCAGCGCGGAGCTGGTCATCGTGTGCGCATACGAGCCGCACAGCGACAGCGTGGTCAGGGCCGCCGCCGAAGCCCTCGACCAGGACGCTTACCAGGTGGTCGGCTCCGCGCCGGCCGAGAGCGTGCTCCGCGACGCCGTGGCCAGGGCCCGGTCGGCCGGCGCCGAGAAGATCGACACCCTGGCCGTGCAGGGTCCCCCGGTCGACGTGCTGGACCAGGCCGTGGCCGACCGCGCCGCAGACCTGCTGGTGGTGGGCAATGTCGGGCTGAACACCCTGACCGGGAGGATCCTGGGTTCGGTGCCGCAGAGCGTGGCCCGCCGCTCAGGCGTCGATGTACTGATCGTGCACACCTCCTCCTGACCGGTGGTGCCCGACCGCGCCGCGCAGCCGCGATGAGCGACGACCGGGGTCGCTCCGGCGACACCGCGCTCGACGGTGACGACCGGGAGCCGCACTGGCTCGCCAGGTTGATACGGCTGCTCGACCTCGGCCGGCCGGACGCCGAAGACGATCCGTCGGACACCCGGGTGGAGGAGCTCATCCTCGGCGGGCCCCGTCGTTACACCCGCGCGGAGTTGCTCGAACAGACCGGGATGGACCCGGATCTGGCGACCCGCCTGTGGCGCTCGATGGGGTTCGCCGAGGTGAACGACCACGACGTGGTGTTCACCGACGGCGATCGGGATGCGCTGCGCCAACTGGAGACTCTCCGGGCAGTCGGGATGGTGCCCACGGAGATCCAGGAGGTGGTGACCCGCACGGTCGGCCAGGCCATGGCCAGCCTGGCCGACTGGCAGGTGGAGATGCTGTACCACCTGCTCGACGCCGGCCCGGACGCCGTCGGGGAGAGCGACGTGCTCGACGTCGGCGCCCGGGTGCTGCCGATGCTGCAGAAGATGCAGAACTACGTCTGGCGGCGCCATCTGGCCGCCACTGCCGGCCGGTTGCTCACCGCCCTGCCCGAGGAACCGGACACCCGGACGCTGGTGGTCGGCTTCGCAGACCTGGTCGGGTTCACCCGCACCACCCGCCGGCTGACCCCGGCCGAGCTCACCGACCTGATCGACCAGTTCCAGGCGGTGGCCACCGAGGTGGTCGCCGGGCAGCACGGCCGGGTGGTCAAGACCGTCGGTGACGAGGTGCTGTTCGTCACCGAGGAGGCCGTGCACGGCGCCGAGATCGCACTCGGGCTCGTCGATCGGCTGGCCGCCGTCGACACCCTGCCCGAGTTGCGCATCGGCCTGGCCCTCGGGCCGGTGGTGACCCGCTTCGGTGACGTGTACGGCGAGGTGGTGAACATCGCGGCCCGGCTCACCACGCACGCCCGGCCCGGCCGCATCCTGGTGGACCGCAACCTGGCCGCGGCCCTCCAACCGCACCCCGGGTACCTGACGAGGCCGCGCCGGGCGCTGTCCGTGCGCGGCTACCGGCACCTGCAGCCCTGGGGGCTGACCCGGGCGACCTGAGCCGAGCCTACGCGAGCCGGCTAGGGACGCCCTCGCGGACGCTCGCCGCCGGTCGGAGCCGACTTCGCCGGCCTACCCCGACCACGCTTGAACGGGATCACCCGGCCACGCTCGAAGATCTCACCACCCCAGACCCCCCACGGCTCGCGGCGGGTCAGCGCCGCCGCGAGGCACTGTCGGCGGATGGGGCATTCCCGGCACAGTCGCTGCGCCCGGTCGATCTGGTCGGGACGTTCGGCGAACCACAGGTCCGCGTCCGCGCTGTGGCACGGCAGCCGCGAGGCGGCCTCGTCGTCGTTGATCTCCGCCGGACCTGTCGCGATCGGAGTCGCGGTGGACACGGTACTTACCCCCTAGCCACGAGCACGTTCGCTCGTGACCCCACTCTTCCGTGGATGCCCCGCGACGTCGTCCTACTCCCGACGGATCAAGACCTCCGACTTTCGTCGGAGGGTCCGCCGGCGTTCGTCGGTGGATGCACCGGAAGGCTCATCGATCGCCAGGTCAGACCGGCGGCATCGGACGACCGGACACTAGCAGGTGCGCCGCGGTATGGGCGAGATCATATAATCGAATCAGACGGTGAAGCCCAGCGCACGCAGTTGCTCACGGCCGTCCTCGGTGATCTTGTCCGGCCCCCACGGTGGCATCCACACCCAGTTGATCTTCACATCGTCGACCAGGCCGCCGCCGGGGGTGCCGATCAGCACCGAGCGCGTCTGGTCCTCGATCACGTCGGTCAACGGACAGGCCGCGGACGTCAGCGTCATGTCGACGGTGGCCACCCGCTGCTCGTCGACCCGGATGTCGTAGACCAGCCCGAGGTCGACGACATTGATCCCCAACTCGGGATCGACCACGTCACGCATGGCCTCCTCCAGGTCATCGAAGCTCGGCAGCCCGGCGACTGCCGCGTCGGGCATACCCGACGCGCCGCGCACCACATCGGCGTCGCCGTCGGTCCCGGCGCCCGGTTCCCGCGCCATGTCCTCGGTCTGCGTGTCGCTCATCAGCTCGCTCCGTTCCCCGATGCTTCGCTCGGCGACCCGGACATGGCCCGGGCCGTCGCGTCCTGGTAGGCCATCCAGCCCAGCAACGCGCACTTCACCCGCGCCGGGTACCTGGCGACCCCGGCAAAGGCGATCCCGTCACCGAGCACGTCCTCGTCCGGCTCGATCGTGCCCCGACTCTGCACCATTTCCTTGAACGCGTCGAGGATCGTCATCGACTCGTCCACCGTCCGGCCCACCACGAGGTCGGTCAGCACCGAGGTGGCCGCCTGGCTGATCGAGCAACCCAGTGCATCGTAGGAGATGTCCGCAACCACCTGCACGCCGGCGTCGTCGCGCTTCAGTGCGACCCGCAGCGTCACCTCGTCCCCGCAGGTCGGGTTGACCTGGAAGGACTCGGCGTCGAATGGCTCACGCAGACCGGCGCCGTGCGGATTGCGGTAGTGGTCCAGGATGATCTCCTGGTACATCTGGTTCAGCTGCATCGCCCCATCACCCGACCCCGAAGAACGACCGTGCCGCGTGCACTCCGTCGATCAGCGCCGCCACCTCGTCGAGGGTGTTGTAGACGGCGAAGCTGGCCCGGACGGTCGCCGCCACCTCGTAGCGGCGGTGCAGCGGCCACGCGCAGTGGTGCCCCACCCGGACCGCCACCCCGCGGTCGTCGAGCACCTGGCCGACGTCGTGCGCGTGCACCTCGTCCACCAGGAACGACACCGCTCCGCCGCGGTCCTCGGTACTGGTCGGTCCGATGACCCGCACGCCCGGGACCTGGGCGAGCCCGGTCAGTGCCGCCTCGGTGAGCATCCGCTCGTGCGCGGCGACCCGGTCCATCCCGATCGTGCTCAGGTAGTCGACGGCGGCGGCCAGCCCGACCGCCTGCGAGGTCATCGGCACGCCCGCCTCGAAACGCTGCGGCGGCGGCGCGTACGTCGAGCCCTCCATCCGGACCAGCTCGATCATCGACCCGCCGGTGAGGAAGGGCGGCATCGCGGCGAGCAACTCCTCGCGGCCGTAGAGCACTCCCACCCCGGAGGGCCCGAGCATCTTGTGCCCGGAGAACACCGCGTAGTCGACCCCCAGGGTGGACAGGTTGACCGGCGCGTGCGGCACCGACTGGCAGGAGTCCAGCACGGTGAGCGCACCCACGGCGCGCGCCCGCGCGACCAGCTCGTCGACCGGGTTGACCGTGCCCAGCACGTTGGACTGGTGGGTGAAGGCGACCACCTTGGTGCGCTCGGTGATGGGGTCGGAACCCAGGTCCAGCCGGCCGGCGGCGGTGTCCACCGCGAACCAGCGCAGCGTGGCTCCGGTCCGGCGGCACAGCTCCTGCCAGGGCACCAGGTTGGCGTGGTGCTCCATCTCGGTGACCACGATCTCGTCGCCCGGGCCCACCGCGAACCGGGCGGCCACCTCGGCGTCGACATCGCCGATGCTGGCGTTGCCCAGCGCGTAGGCGACCAGGTTGATCCCTTCGGTGGCGTTCTTGGTGAAGACCACCTCGCCGGGCTCGGCGCCGACGAACGCCGCGATCCGGGCGCGGGCGGACTCGTAGGCGTCGGTGGCCTCCTCGGCGATCTGGTGCGCGCCCCGGTGCACGGCGGCGTTGTGCTGCTCCAGGAACGCCCGCTCGGCGTCGAGCACCTGGCGTGGACGCTGGGAGGTGGCCCCCGAGTCGAGGTACACCAGCGGGCGGTTGTCGCGCACGGTGCGGGACAGCAGGGGGAAGTCGGCGCGCAGCTTGGCCGTGTCGACGGTGGTGTCGGCGGTGCCGCCGATCGTCCGGTGCACGGCGTGGTCCAGCGAAGTCATCGCGATCTCCACGAGGGGTGTCGGTCGGAGCTACCCGGCGGCCGGGGCGTCCGCGGTGGTGAAGCGCACGTAGCCGTGCTCCTCCAGCTCGTCCGCCAGCTCGGCGCCGCCGGAGGCGACCACCCGGCCACCGGCGAACACGTGCACCGCGTCGGGCTTGATGTGCCTGAGGATGCGGGTGTAGTGGGTGATCAGCAGCACGCCCACGTCGCCCTCGGCGCGGTAGCGGTTCACCCCGTCGGAGACCACCCGCAGCGCGTCCACGTCCAGGCCGGAGTCGGTCTCATCGAGCACCGCGAACTTGGGCTTGAGCAACGACAGCTGCAGAACCTCGTGCCGCTTCTTCTCACCGCCGGAGAATCCCTCGTTGACGCTGCGCTCGGCGAACGCCGGGTCCATCTCCAGCTCACCCATCGCCGCCTTGACCTCCTTGACCCAGGTCCGCAGCTTCGGGGCCTCGCCGCGCACGGCGGTCGCCGCGCTGCGCAGGAAGTTCGAGGTCGACACCCCGGGTACCTCGACCGGGTACTGCATGGCCAGGAACAACCCGGCCCGCGCCCGCTCGTCGACGCTGAGCGCCAGGACGTCCTGCCCGTCGAGCAGGACCTCACCGGAGGTCACCTCGTACTTGGGGTGTCCGGCGATCGCGTACGCCAGGGTCGACTTGCCCGATCCGTTCGGACCCATGATCGCGTGGGTCTCGCCGGACCGGACGGTCAGGTCGACCCCGCGCAGGATCTCCTTCGCCGCGTCGGGATCGGACCCTGTGTTGGATCGGGTACGCACCTCGACGTGCAGGTCCTTGATCTCCAGGGTGGCCATCTGTGCAGGTGCTCCAAGCTCTGTGGTGGGTGGGTGCCAGCAGGCCGGACGAGCGTCCGGGTGGCCTCTCCGGCCAGGCCCGATCTCCTCGAGCGCGGCCGCCGAGGCGTGATGGTCGGGCGCTACCGGGCCTTACTGCTCGACACGAGCCAGCTCGGCCTCCACGGCCGCCTCCAGCCGCTCGCGTACCGCCGGAACGGTGATCTTGTTGATGATCTCGTTGAAGAACCCGCGCACCACCAACCGGCGCGCGGCCGCCTCCGGGATGCCCCGGGAGCGCAGGTAGAACAACTGCTCGTCGTCGAAGCGGCCGGTGGCGCTGGCGTGCCCGGCGCCGGCGATCTCGCCGGTCTCGATCTCCAGGTTGGGCACCGAGTCCGCCCGGGCCCCGTCGGTGAGCAGCAGGTTACGGTTCAGCTCGAAGGTTTCGGTGCCCTCGGCGGCGGCGCGGATCAACACGTCGCCGATCCACACCGTGTGCGCGCCGTCGCCCTGCAGCGCGGCCTTGTACACCACGTTGGACCGGCAGTGCGGCTGCGCGTGGTCGACCAGCAACCGGTGCTCAAGGTGCTGGCCGGCGTCGGCGAAGCTCAGTCCGGTCAGCTCGGCATCGCCGCCCGGGCCGGCGTAGCGCACCACCGGGCTGATCCGCACCAGGTCACCGCCCAGGCTGACCGTGGTGACCCGCAGGGTGGCGTCCCGGCCGACGTACAGGTGCTGGGCACCCACGTGCACCCCGTCGGCGTCGAGGTCGTCGATCACCACCAGAACCAGCCTGGAGCCGTCGGCGAGCACCGCCTCGACGTTGTCCGCGAGGGTGCCGCCGCCGCGGTAGTCGAGCACCACGACGGCCTCGGTGTGCGGGGTCGTGCGCAGGTGCAGGTGCGCCAGCGCGGTGGCGCCGGCCCCCGGGCCGGTGACCGTGACGGTGACCGGGTCGGGGCGGCCGTCGAAGGTGAGCACCCGCGCGTGCGGCGCGTGCGACCAGGCCAGCGCGGCCACCCGGTCCGCCGGGGCACCGCCCTCGCCCAGCCGGGGGTCGTCCAGGCCGACGGTCTCATCGGTGACCCCGTCGCCGACCGGCACCTGAACGTCGGCCACGCCGTCGAGGTCGACCGCGCCGGCCTCCACGGTGTGCAGCCCGTGCAGTCGCCGCATCGGGGTGAACCGCCAGTTCTCCTCGCGTCCCCCCGGTACCTCGAACGCCTCGAGGTCGTAGGAGGTGAACCGCTCCCCCGCGCTGGCTATCGGCTTCAGGCCGGTGCCGGCCTTGGCGCCGGCGAGTTCCGGAGCCAGACCCGCAACTTCTTCGGTAGTGCCCGTGTTCACGCCTTGCCTCCGCGCTCGGTCCGCTCCTCGCTCGCCGGGGCTCGCTGCGATGCTCCCTCGCTGTCGGCTTCGGGGCTCATCCGACCGAGCCCTCCATCTGCAGCTCGATCAGCCGGTTGAGCTCCAGCGCGTACTCCATCGGCAGCTCGCGGGCGATCGGCTCGACGAAGCCCCGGACCACCATGGCCATCGCCTCGTCCTCGGTCAGGCCGCGGCTCATCAGGTAGAACAGCTGGTCCTCGCTG
>JAJCYC010000292.1 GCA_029263115.1 Pseudonocardia sp.
CCGGGGCCGGTCGCGCGGCGGGGCCCGGGTACGCGCCCGGTACCGGTTTCGTCGCGGCACCGGACCTGGTCCCGGGGATCGGCTTCGCACCTGGCGCCGGGTTCCTCGGCTGCTGCGGCCCCGGCCCCGGTACCGGCTTCGCGCCCGGCACCGGCTTCGCGCCCGGCACCGGCTTCGCGCCCGGCACCGGCTTCGCGCCGGCAGCGGGGTTCGGTGGCTGACCAGGCTTCGTCCCCGGGGCCGGCTTCGCGCCGGCAGCGGGGTTCGGTGGCTGACCAGGCCTCGTCCCCGGGACAGGTTTCGCGCCCGGCGGCCGGACGGCTTCCCTGGCCTGATCGGCGGCCGGAACCGGCAGAACCGCCTGGGCCGGGAGCACCGTCTGGGTGGGCGCGACCGACGGTGCCGAATCCCGCGCAGTGCTCAGTGCGCTGCCGGCGCTGAGCACGAAGACCAGGGCGGCGGCGGCCAGCAACGCCGTGCGCAGACGGCGCCGTTGCGGGGCGGTCTCCGGCACCGGACCGGACTCCACCGGTACCTGCCGTCCGTCCGAACCCTCCTCGGCCTCGCCCCGGGCCAGCGGGATCGACGGCGTGCCGTCAGCCACCGCGTCGTCGGACAGGGGGGGGTTCGCGTCGTGCGTGCCAGGAAAGACCATCTTCACGACTGCCGCGTACTGGTTGCGTTCGGGCTCGCCGCCGGTGCCCTCTTCGGCCGGGTTCGGCTCGGTCAGCGGCAATGGCGCGCGGACCGGCAGCGCCTGGTCACCACGGTGAACGACACTGCCCCGCATCATCTCGCGCATGGCCTCGACCAGGCTCTCGGCGTCGGCCGCCGGCCAGGTCGCCCGGCCGAGCAGCATCCAGCGCGGACCGTCCAGGCCGATCACCCAGTTCTGCTCGCCGTCGCCGCCGATCCGCAGCTCCCGGCCCCACTCCCCGCGCATGGAGGTGACCGGCACTCCCGCACCGGCCTGGGACGAGGCGATCTCCTCGGCGAGCGAGGGCCACAAGCGTCCGCCGCGGGGCGCCGCCAGCACGCTGAGCCGGATCTGCCCCGGCGGGAGGTGCATGAAGACCGCGTCCGCCGCGCTACCCCGCCCGTCCGACAACCGAGGCCGGGCCTCGTCGGGCACGGTGACCCGCAGCGGCCCGAAGTCCAGCTCTGGCATGCATCCCCCACGTTCCCCGTCGACGGGCCATGGTCATTCGCACGGACCGGCCCGCGACCGCCCGGGCAGCCCCGGGTGACGGCGTGCCACGCCGGCGCCCCCGGCCGCTCCGTCGCCACGCTTCCCGGACACCGAACCCGGGCGCGGGGGACGGGTCAGTAGTCCTCGTCCGAGGACTCGTCCGATCCGCCGGCCCGGAGATCGCGGCCATTGCGGCCTTCCGCGCTGCTGCGGTTGCCGTCCAGCGACCTGGCGCCGTCCTCCTCGTCGGAGGAGTCCGCGCCTTCGTAGGCGTCGTAGCCGTACGGGTCGTAACCGAGGTCGCTGCCGGAGCGACCCTGCGCGCTGCTCGAGTTGCCACCCGGAGCGTTCGGGCCGAGGGCCGGGCCCTGCGGCAGCTTGAACTCGTAGGTCGGCTCCTCGATGGCCGGCGTGAACGAGTCCGCCCACGCGGTGGCGCCCAGGAAACCGGTGAGTGCGACGGACGCCCCCGCGACCGCGCACATCTTGATGCCTCGCCTGTTCATGTCTCCCCTTACACCTAACAGGTCGCCGAACACGAAACCCGCCAACAAGGCGCAACGACACAATCACGTCTCGGGTACGGCAATGGTCGCCAGGACCGAGAAAAAGTCCGCTTTCGAGCGAATTCAGCCGGGACCGTAGCACCTTCCCGGTCCGGCAGCGGAACGGACCACCACCGCGCCGGCGGCTACGGTTCCGGGGCCGCTATCGTCCACCCGCGACACTCGCTCGACAGCAGTTCGGCAAGGGGGCCGCGATGGATCGCACCGAACCGTCGGAGAACACCGGCGACCGGCCGGACTCCGACACCGCCGCGGGCGCCGACGAGTCGACTGCGGCGTCGGCGGCCGCCCGGCCCCGGCCGAGCCCGTCCCCTCGTCCGGTTGTCGGGGCCTCGCCCGACGCCACCACCGAGTCCGACACCACCGAGTCCGACACCACCGAACTCGGTGCGGAGGAGCCGGAAGCGGCACCCGACGTCGCCGGCGGGTCCACCGCCGCCGAGGTCCGTGCGGACACCGGCGCGGACGGATCCGCCGAGACGGACGACCCCGGGCGGAGCGTCGCGACCGGTGCGCCGGCAGACGCCGGCGGCGCGACATCGGCGCAGACGCCGGCCGCCACGTCGGCCGCTACCGAGCCGCAGCATGCCCCCGCCGCCCCCTCGCCGGAGCCGAGGACGCCGGAGCCGGGGACGCCGGAGCCGGGGACACAGACCTTCCGCGACCCGGCCGGGTCGCCCGTCGCGGCCGAGCCGAGCGCGCCGGATCCGGCTGCCGCGAACGGGTCGGACCGGACCGTCGGGGCGCTTCCGGGCGGCTCGGACGCCGGACAGGAGAACCCTCGCGCGGTGGACGAGCACCGCGAAGCTCCCACTCATGACCCTATCGTGCCTGTTCAGAGCACATCGCCTTCACGCACGACGAGTCACGCTGCCCGGTGGGGCCGGCGGGTGCTCGTCACGGTGGTGACGCTCGCCCTGATGCTGCTCATCCCGACGTTCGTGGCGCGGCTGTACGTCATCCCGTCCGGGTCGATGGAGACCACCCTGCACGGCTGCAACGGGTGCGACAACGACCGGGTACTGGTGGACCGACTGGTCTACCGGTTCACCGAACCGCGGCCGGGTGAGATCGTGGTCTTCAACGCCGGACCGGAGGTGTGGACCAACAGCGAGGTGCAGAACCCGCGCACCGGCAACCCGATCGTCCGGGCGCTCGAGCGGACGGGTTCGCACGTCGGGATCAGCCCGCCGGACGGGTCGGACTTCGTCAAGCGGGTGATCGCGATGGGCGGTCAGACAGTGCAGTGCTGCGACCCGCGAAACCGCATTCTGATCGACGGGAAGCCGGTCGACGAGCCCTACCTGTACTTCGATCCGGCCGCCGGGGGCGCCGTGCAGAAGCCGTTTCCCAAGGTCATCGTCCCACCCGGGACGATCTTCGTGATGGGCGACAACCGCAACGCCTCACTCGACTCCCGGGCGCCCGGTAACGGCCCGGTTCCGGTGCCGGCGCTGGCGGGCAAGGTCCGGCTCATCGTGACCCCGTTCGCCCGCTTCGGCACCCTCGACGACACTGACCCGCGTACCGCGCGCCGATAGGCATAGCGCCGCCGGCCGGAACCACCATTCGACGGTACCGAAAGGCGCACGACAAATGGGGCCACCGTAGGCGGTGGCCCCATTTTCCGTCCTGCTGTGCGATGAACCCGGGAGGGTCTCAGAAGACCAACCGGTCGGGACCGTCAGCGCCACGCTGAGCGGGCCCGTTCCGGCATTCCGTACCGTTGCCGGTCGGGTTTATCGACGCGTCACAGTCCGAGGAATTGTGGCCGGCCTTACCGCCACGGCCACCCCGGTCGTCCTCGGGTTCCCGGCCCCGGTCGTCGTCGAACCGTCCGGCGTCCGAGTCCTCGTCGTCCGAGGCGGACGAACCCTCGGGACCGTCCGGGCACTCGTCCGACCCGGAGTACTCACCGAGGTCGTCGAACTCGTACTCGTCGGAGGAGTACGAGCGGTTGTCCTGGTAGACGGTGTCTCGCACACAGTCGTCGTCCTCGGCCTGCGCCACCCCGCATACCAGCGCGGTGGACACTGTTGTGAACGCGGTCAGTACCGCGATCCGGCGAAGCACGTGCATACCCCCGTTGTCGGCTTGCCGCGAACATCCTCGCCGCATGCGCGACGGGGAAGGGTCCTAGCGGCTGGTGTTGTCGGCGCCGTCCGCGCCGTCGCGGCCGCCGTAGTAGGTACGGCCGTTGCGGTGCACCGCGCCCGCCTCACCGTCGGAGCCGTTGCCGCCGTCGGCGTTGCAGCTGTTCTGGTTCTTCGGGTCGGTCGAGGTGACGCTGCACCCGTCCGGGCCGTTCTCCAGACCCGGGATGCCCAGACCGTCACCACCGGGAAGATCCGGCGCGGCCTGTGCCGTCCAACCACCGCCAAGCACCATCACGGTCGCAGCGCCCGCCGCGACAGCACAGCGGGTGAAGACCGTCCGCTTCGAGTTCGTCATCGCTTCCCCCTGCAACTGTCGGGCCACGCGTCAGCAATCGCCGGGTATGGACCCGCTGGGACCGCCGGCCTCCGACGGGTGGGTGTCCGCCGGGCGGGCGCCGTGAGTCACGACGCCCCTCCCGCCCGGCGGACCGTGGTGGTCGGGTGTACGTCAGAAGTCGACGTCGCCCGCGCCACCCTCGCCGCCGTTACCGCCGTTGGAGTTGCACTGATCCACCTCGCCACCGGAGCCGGCCAAGGCACCGGCCGACAGCCCGATCGGGGCCAGGCACTTGGAGCTGTTCTTGCCGCCCTTACCGCCCTCGCCGCCCTCGTGGCTGTTGTCGCTGTTGTCGTTGCCGGTGGCGAGCGCGACGCCACCGCACAGAACCAATCCGGCGGCGGTCATGCTGGCCGCGGCCACGGTCCTGCGGAGCTTGCCGTTCACGAATACCCCCATGAGAATCGAGTCGGGCCGATGTTCTCGGCCGGTTGCGGCACGAAGAGGCCGCCTAACAAGAAGAACGAGCGGGTTCCGGTGACGATACGGTCAATCCGCTGCCTTCTTCCGGGACCTCGACGGCACGGTAATGGTGCGGGCCCCGCGATCCGGGGCCCGCACCGAATGCCGGGTCGAGGCGCACCCCGACCTCAGTAGGCGCTTCCGCCAGTGCCATTGGCTGCGGCGGCGCAGGAGGCGCCGCTGGCGACCCCGGATCCTCCGAGGCCGATACCACTGAGCACCGGCACGCCGACGTTGAGGCAGTTGTTGGTCGCGGTGCCGCCGGTGCCGGAGCCGGCAAAGGAGTTCCCGTCGGTGGCCAACGCCACGCCGCCGAGAACGGCGGACCCCGAGGCGGCGGTCGCCAGGATGGCCACCCCGATAGAGGACTTGCGCATGTGCATTCCCTTCTGATTCAGGCCATCAGGAATGCCATTCATCCCCGTCGAGGCCTCACTCATCCGCCACGACGAATCGGAGCGGACGTTCGACTACCACTCGCCCCGACGGGTTGCCGGGCGACCTGCCATACCCGCGGTATGGATCAGTACGCGTTACCGCCGGTGCCGTCGGCGCTGGCGGAGCAGCTGGCGCCGCTGGCCGAGCCGGTGCCGCCGAGTCCGATCCCGCTGAGGATCGGAATGCCCACGTTCAGGCAGTTGTTGGTGGCGGTGCCACCCTCGCCGCTGCCGGCGTAGCTGTCGTTGTCGTCGTGCCCGCCGCCGGCAAGCGCAGCCCCGCCCAACGCGACGGAACCTACTGCCGCAACCGCGATGGAACCGGCGACGATGGATGTCTTGCGCATATGTGCTCTCCCCTGAAAATCCACCGAAAGCGTGACTCGCTCCGGTTCTGAATCCTGCAACGTGCACGTAGCGAAATTCTGGTCGGTCCGAAAACCGGATACCGGTCCAGGACCGTTGACCGACAGACCGGTCACATGGTGGATGGCGCGGTGTGGGCCCCCAGAGTCTCCTCGGGGAGCCCACACCGCGAACCGGTCGATGACGACCTGGCTCAGTAGGCGTTGCCGCCGGTGCCGTTCGCCGCGGCTGCGCAGGACGCGCCGCTCGCCGCGCCGGAACCGCCGAGGCCGATCCCGCTGAGCACGTCGACGCCGACGTTCAGGCAGTTGTTGGTGGCGGCGCCACCGACGCCGGAGCCGGCGAAGCTGTCGTCGCCGCTGGCGAGGGCCACGCCGCCGAGCACCGCGGAGCCCGCGGAGGCGACAGCGAGCACGCCCGCGCCGATCTTGGTCTTGCTCATGTGAACTCCTTCTCTTCTGTGTATCAGCCCGCTGGGAGCGTCATCGAACTCCCGGGCCGGTGAGGTAGTGCGCTGATCGACCGAGCGCCGGCCGGACAAGCCGGCCGTGCTGAGTCGCCAGGATGTGGGCGGATCGCCCTAGTAGGCGTTGCCACCGGTGCCGTTGGCGTTCGCCGAGCAGCTCGCGCCGTCGGCCTCTCCCTGGCCACCCAGGCCGATCCCACTGAGGATCGGGATGCCCACGTTCAGGCAGTTGTTGGTGGCGGTGCCACCCTCGCCGTCGCCGGCGTAGCTGTCGTTGTCGTTGTGGCCGTGGCCGCCACCGGCCAGCGCGGCCCCGCCCAGAGCAACGGAACCCATTGCCGCAACCGCGATGGAACCGGCCACGATCGATGCCTTGCGCATCTGCATTGCCTCCCCTGAAATCTGCCCGACAACGCCATTCGTCACCGGGTCGGTAAAAACACAGCACAAATAAAGCCAAGTACAACTAAAGACCGCGTTAGGTCGGAGACCCACGAAGGAACCGGCAGGTCAACTACCGGTCGGCGACCGTCTCAACGAGGGTTCTCAGCAAAGGGTGCGACGTCACTTCGCGTGTCGTCCGAAGATCCCCGGAAAGAGCGGACAGCGCGCACCTGGGCCCGCGTATACCATGGCTCGCGGTGGCATCCGAATCGGCCCCCCGATCGGCAAAGTGTCATGCATGACCACGACTCCGGGCCCCCCTCCCGTTCGCTCCCGGGCCGCCACTGGCGCGAGATGGGCAATGAATAGCGCTCCACCGAGGCGTGTGTCCAGTCTGAACCGGGTCCGTCGGGAATCACCACTCAGACGTGTGATCCACCCGTCTGGAGCAACACGGTCACCAGTAACCGTGAGGAGTCTGTGCGCACCGGCTGGTCGCTCCAAGAATTGATGAGATTGGACCTCTGAGCTGCGCCGATAGGGTGCCGACCGCACGATTGATCCCTAAGTACGCCTCGCCCTCCCCTTTAGTCGCCACCCGTACGGGTGAGTGTCGAGAGCCACTACCCGACACCACGGTCCTGCCGTACCCCCCCGGGTGCGAGCAGACGGCCACCGCTTCCGGGCTCATTGCTCCGAACGTGTAGATGGATCACTCGATTGCGCGACAAGAGAACACGTAACCCACGTAACCCCCGCCGAACCTGCGTCGTTGAGCGCTATGAATTCGCGTCGACGGGAGAGGTTGGCGCGGCAGGGGGCGGTAACTGTTCGGTGGGCCATGGCGGCCCGGACCCGGGTCCATCCGGGCTCGGCGACGTGGCCACGAGCGGTTCGGGGGAGACGATGATCCGGCTCGACAGAGTCAGCAAGGTGTACCGCGCGGGCGAGGTGGATGTGCGCGCGCTGGACAGGGTCAGCCTGTCCATCCAGCGTGGCGAGTTCGTCGCGATCATGGGGCCGTCCGGCTCCGGCAAGAGCACGATGATGAACATCCTGGGCTGCCTGGACGTGCCCACGGACGGCGAGTACCAGCTCGACGGGGTCGACGTCGCCAGCCTGGACGACGACCAGCTCGCGGACATCCGCAACCAGAAGATCGGGTTCATCTTCCAGGCCTACAACCTGCTGCCGCGCAACACCGCGCTGGCCAACGTCGAGCTCCCGCTGCTTTACGCCAAGGTCGCCGAGCGGCGCGCGAAGGCCCGCGCCGCGCTCGCCGAGGTGGACCTGGCCGCCCGGGAGAACCACCACCCCAACCAGCTCTCCGGCGGGCAGCAGCAGCGGGTGGCCATCGCCCGGGCCCTGGTCACCGAGCCGGCGATGATCCTGGCCGACGAGCCGACCGGCAACCTGGACACCGCCTCCACCACCGAGATCGCCGAGCTGCTGACCCGGCTCAACCGGGCCGGTCGCACCGTCGTGCTGATCACCCACGAGGAGGAGGTGGCCGCGGTGGCCCGCCGGGTCATCCGGCTGCGCGACGGGCGGATCATCGACGACACGGTCATCCGGGCCCGGGTGGGGTCGCCCGGATGACCCTCCAGGAGGCACTGCTCGTCGCGGTTCGCGGGCTGCGGGCCAACCGGCTGCGCTCGGCGCTGACCATCCTCGGCATCATGATCGGCGTCGCCGCGGTGATCGTGCTGGTATCGCTGGGTAACGGCACCTCGGCCAAGTTGAACGAACAGATCGAATCGCTGGGTACCAACCTGGTCGGGGTGTTCCAGAGTCGGGGCAACGTCTCGCAGAACGGTCGCAGCCAGCCGCTGACCGACAAGGACGTCAAGGCGCTGCAGAACGCGGGGGCATCTCCCCGGCTGCTCTCGGTCACCCCGGTGAAGCAGGGCAGCGCGGTGCTCGAGGTCAACAACAAGTCCTGGCGCACCTCGATCGCCGGTTCGTCCACCGACTACCTCTCCGCGTTCCACCGCAAGCTGGCCGCCGGCCGCTTCTACACCGACGCCGAGATCCGCACCAGCGAACGCGTGGTGGTGCTGTCCAAGGACCCGGTCAAGAAGCTCTTCGGCGGCAACAACACCTCCGCGCTGGGCCAGCAGATCCGGATCGGCCGCCAGGTCTTCGAGGTTGTGGGGGTACTGGCGGACAACGGCCAGGCCGACGACCTCGCCGTCATGCCGATCACCGCGGCGCGCAACTACCTGATCGGCGGTGGGGGCGACGACGAGGTCGACACGATCGTCGTCGAGGCCACCAGCCAGGACACGGTGCCCGCCACCATGGCCAAGGTCGACCGGGTGCTGATGACCCAGCATCGGATCACCGATCCCGAGCAGAAGGACTTCGAGGTCCGCTCGAACCTCGAGCTACTGGAGCAGTTCACCAAGCAGTCGGGCATCTTCACCCTGTTCCTGACCACGATCGCGGCGATATCGCTGCTGGTCGGCGGCATCGGAATCATGAACATCATGTTGGTCACCGTGACCGAGCGGACCCGCGAGATCGGCATCCGCAAGGCCATCGGTGCACGGCGGAAGGCCATCTTGAAGCAGTTCCTCATCGAGTCAACAGTGCTGGCGGGATTGGGCGGACTGGTCGGCGTCGTGGTGGGCGTCGGGGTCTCGCTGTTCGCCGGTGCCCTGGGTCCGAGCGCACTCGGAGACTTCCCGCCGCCCGTGCTGTCCCCGATGTCCGTCCTCGTGGCGTTCGCGGTCAGCCTCGCGATAGGCCTGTTCTTCGGCGCCTACCCCGCCAATCGCGCAGCCAGTCTGCGACCGATCGAAGCCTTGAGGTACGAGTGATGACGCCGCGCGACAACGGCAGGTCGAACGACAACCCGGACGCCGAGGACTTCGCCGTCTGGCAACCTCCGACGCTGCCCGGGATCAAGCTGCCCGCCGATTTCGGCGACGGCGACGGCTCCGAGAACACCCGGGTAGAGCCGTCGGACGGGTCCGCCGACACCGAGAGTTCCCGGCATCTGCTGGAGTCCGGGGTCGGACAGCTTCCGCTGATCGGCAGCGGCGGCGGCAAGCGACGGCTGCTGGACGACGAGGCACCGGCGACCGGCACGGTGGCCCCGGAGCCGGTGAAGCCGCAGATCCGCCGCTTCCTCGGCACGGCGCGGGCAACGAACGGTCCCGCCACCGTCGAGTCACCCACCGTCGGGCGCCGGATCGGCGTCGGCCCGCTGCCGACTTCCGCCAGCACCGGTGGTCGGCTGGCCCAGCCCGAAGGCACAGCCGCACAGGACACCGCCGCACAGGACGCCGTCGGTCGGGACCTCGCGAACCACGCGCCGCGGGTCGCCCCGGCGGCTGATGGCCGCCGGGGGCTCGGGCCGAGCATCGGCGGCCGATCGGTGCCCGCGCAGGACGCGACCGACGCTTCCCCGCGCATCGGCGGCGAGGACTCGAACGGGCCCCGGATCAGCCGGCAGGTCGGAACCCCCGTCGGTGGCAAGCTGCACCCGCGGCAGAGCGGCGCCGTTGGTCGGCGCCGCACGGTCGGCACCGCGGCCGCCGCTGGATCGGCCGCCGCTGTGGGAGCGCTCGCGGGGTACGGCGTGGGTGCCCGCGGCGGGGTCGACGGCAACGTTCCGACCGGCTCGGACGGCTACCGTCCGGTGGCCGGCACCGCGACCGGCGGCTCCCGGCACGAGCGGATCGACGGCTCCCGACGGGAAGGGATCGGCGCGGCCGGTCGGTGGTCGGCGATGACCGCTGCCGTGGCCCCGGGGGTTCGCGAGGCGGTCGGGCCCGGGGCGCCGCCGTGGCGCCGCTGGACGGTGGCCACCTCGCTGCTGGTCCCGTTGGCCATGGTCTTCGTCGCCTGCGGGGTACCCGCGTCCAGCCCGACCACCGCGAAGGTGGCGCGCTCGAGCGTGAGCTCGAAGGTCACCGGCACCGGTGCGCTGCGGGCGATCACCGAGCAGAGCCTCGGCTTCGAGAAGGGCGGCAAGCTCACCCAGCTCAACGCCACCGTCGGGCAGGAGGTCCAGGCCGGTCAGGTACTGGCCGCGATCGACGACTTCGACGCCCAGTCCAGCCTGCGTAAGGCGCAGGCGGCGCTCAACCGCGAGCAGGCGGCGCTGGACCGGATCGAGGACGCCGAGCGGGTGGACGCCACCTCCGACGACGCAGAGAGCGCCGAGGAGATCCTGGAGGCCACCGAGGCGCAGGCCGACGAGATCAACTCGGTGAACGCCGAGGCGGTGGAGCAGGCCGACCGCCGGGTCACCGTTGCCCGGGCCAACCTGCGCCGGGTGGAGATTGCCCACCGGGCGGACGCCACCCGGTGCCGCAAGTCCCTCGGCGGCGACAGCCGGCGCAAGCCCGGCGAGGTCAACCAGCCCGGCGGTCTGGAGGGTGAGCTGTTCGTGCCCGCGCCGGTGGAGTCGTCGGCCTGCGACCGGGCCCGCAAGAGCGAAGCGGCGGTGGCCGAGGCTGCCTCCCAGGTTTCCGAGGCGATCGTCGCCGCACAGGCCGCACAGCAGAAACGCAACACGGACAAGGCCGCACAGCGGGTCGCCGTGGAGAACGCCCGCCGCGAGGCGCGCGCGGCCAACCATGAAGCGGAGGACGCGGAGAACTCCCGGCCGCACGACATCGACGAGCAGGAGGCGATCGTCGAGGAGGCCCAGGCCGAGGTGAGCATCGCGGCCCGCGATGTGGAGAACACCGTGCTGCGGGCGCCGGTGTCCGGGAAGGTGGCCGCGATCAACGGCACGGTCGGGGAGTACATCGGGGACGGTTCGCCCGCCACCCCGCTGGCCCCGGGCAGCCGGGTGTCGCTGCCCGACGTCACCACCGGCGTGGGCCCCGGGCTCGACACGTCCAAGGGCGACCGCCCAGGCGGCTCGGCGTTCATGGTTCTCGACGACGTGAACTCCTTCCAGGTGGTGGTGCCGTTCGAGGAGTCCGACGCCGCTCGGGTGCAGACCAACCAGAAGGTGGAACTGATCTTCGACTCGGTGCCGGACCTGACCCGGATGGGCACCGTGGTCGCGGTGGCCCCCACCGGGACCAACATCCAGGACGTGACGAACTACTACGTCACCGTGGTGCTGAACGAGGTCGACCCCCGACTCAAGGAGGGACAGACCGCCCAGGCCAACGTGATCATCGGTGAACTGTCCGACGTGCTGGTGGTGCCCAGCTCCGCGGTCCAGCAGGGCGGGCGGACCGGTGTGGTGACCGTCCTGGAACCGGACGGCGTCCAACGCCAGGTGCAGGTCCAGCTCGGGATGACCGGCGACGGCGTGGTGCAGATCCTGTCCGGGCTGCGCGAGGGCCAGGATGTGGTCATCGCCGACGAGTCCTGACCGGCGGCGGCCCCGGTACCGGGGCCGCCGCCGGCGTCCAGCTCCGGTTGGGGGGAACGGACCTGGGCGCACCGCAGCGCCCACCGATCAGGGGTTCGGTGGGCGCTGCGGCCGGAGAGGATTGACCTGTGTGTACCCGGGTGTCGTCCGAACGGCCGTCGGCGTTACACCGGTCGGGGGATCACAGGTTGGCGGTCACCGCGTCCAACTGGTCGGCGAACTTACGACGGGCGGCCTCGGCCCGGGTGGGCACGTGCTCGGTCGGCACCTCGACCGGGGAGTAGCCGCGCAGGATCCGCTTGGCCACGGTCGCCTTGTGCACCTCGTCCGGGCCGTCGTAGATCCGGGCCGCCCGAGCGTCGCGGTACATCTGCTCCAGCGGTAGATCGCCGGTGAACCCCAGCGAGCCGTGCACCTGGATCGCCCGGTCGATCACGTCGTGCAGCACCTTGGCGCCCCAGTACTTGATCATGCCGATCTCGATCCGGGCGTTGGACGCCCCTGCGGTGTCCATCACCCAGGCCGCCTGCAGGGTGAGCAGCCGGGCCGCAGCCATCTCGGCGGCCGAGAGCGCCACCATGTCCTGGATCATCTGCTTGTCGCTCAGCAGCGACCCGTGGGTCTCCCGGGAGACCGCCCGCTCGCAGAGCATGTCGAACGCCCGCTTCGACTGCCCCAGCCAGCGCATCGCGTGGTGGATCCGCCCCGGGCCGAGCCGCTGCTGGGCCAGCCGGAACCCGTCGCCCGGGTTGCCGACCAGGTTCTCCGCCGGCACCCGCACGTCGGTGTAGACGATCTCGGCGTGGCCGCCGTCCAGCCGCCCGTAGTGCGTGGGGTGGTTCATCACCGGGATGTCCCGCAGGATGTCCACCCCGGGGGTGTCGGTCGGCACCACGATCATCGAGCTGCCCTGGTAGGGCGAGACGTCCGGGTCGGTCACCGCCATCACGATCAGGAAGTCGGCGATCGAGGCGTTCGACGAGAACCACTTGTGCCCGTTGATCACGTACTCGTCACCGTCGCGGACCGCGCGGGTGGTCAGCATGGTCGGGTCGGCGCCGGCACCGGGCTCGGTCATGGAGAAGCTGCTGCGCAGCTCGCCGCGCAGCAGCGGGTGCATCCAGCGCTCCTGCTGCTCCGGGCTGCCGCCCAGGGCCAGCAGCTCGGCGTTGCCGGAGTCCGGGGCGTTGTTGCCGAACACCGCCGGGGCGAACCGGCACTGCCCGAGGACCTCGTGCATCAGCCCCAGCTTCACCTGCCCGAACCCGCCGCCGCCCAGCTCCGGGGGCAGGTGCGCGGCCCACAGTCCCTCGTCTCTGACCCGGTCCTTCAGCGGCGCGGTGATCCGCTCGTAGGTCGGCCGGTCGAGATCCAGGGTCTCCAGCGGGATGATCTCGTCCCGGACGAATCCCCGCATCCAGGCCAGCTTCGCCTCGAACTTCGACTCGGTACTGAAGTCCCACGCCACCGTGTCGCCTCCTCCGCCTCGATTGATCCCTCCCGGCACAGTCTGCCGTCCCCGCGGCAGGATGGCCGCATGGCACAGGTCATCGTCACCGCCGAGCACGAAGTCCGAGGCACCACCGACCAGGTCCGCGCCGCGCTGGCGGACTACGTCGAGGTCCGCCCGAAGATCCTCACCGCCCAGTTCAGCGAGTACGAGGTACGGGCCGGCGGCCACGGCGCGGGCAGCTCGGTCCACTGGAAGTTCGCGGCTACCAGCAAGCGGGTCCGCGACCAGCTCGTCCAGGTCAGCGAGGACGGCGAGACGCTGGTGGAGTCCGACACCAACTCCAGCATGGTCACCCGCTGGCAGGTCACCGACGCCGGCGAGGGCCGCGCCCGGGTCAGCGTGATCACCACCTGGGACGGCGCGGGCGGCATCGGCGGGTTCTTCGAGCGCACGTTCGCCCCGAAGGGCCTGCGCCGGGTCTACGCCGAGATGCTCGACAACCTGGGACACCACACCGCGTGACCGCCTGGACCGGCGGCCCGGCATCGTCGGCTCGGGGTCAAGACCACCGAGAACTGCACCTCGTACCAGCCGGTCGCGCCGTCCGGGCCCGGGTTGATCGGGTCGACCCGCTCCTCGGGCTGCACTTCGCCGTTGCCGTCGGTGGCCCGCACCGTGATCGAGTGCGACCCGGGCCGCAGCACCTCGGTGTGTCGCCACATCCGCCAGATGAACGGGTTGACCCCGGTGGCCAGCGTCGCGTCACGCCACGGACCGTCGTCATATCGCACCTCGACCCGCCGGATCCCTCGCCCCGGCGCCCAGGCGGTGCCCACCGCGGTGACCTCCCCGGCCGGCACCCGGGCAAACCCTTGTGGCGCGTCGACCCGGGAGACGTCTTGATCGGCACGATGCCCTCCGGGTCGCCGTCCCACCCACGCTGCTCCCAGTAGGGGTCGACGTCGAAGGTGGCGAGCTCCAGCTCGGTGAGCCACTTGGTGGCCGACACGTAGCCGTACAGCGGCGACACGATCGTCCGCATCGGGAACCCGTGCGGCTTCCACCAGCCGGGTCAGCAGCGGATTGTTGGACGCGGCGGTGCCCACCGGGTCGTCGACCATGCCCTGGGCCGAGCCCTCACCCTGCGTCGGCACCTGGTTGCACGCCGGACCGTAGATGTCGGAGATCTGGGTCGTGCCGCTGCCCGGGGCGGGTGCGGCGGAAGTCGCCGGCGGCGCGCCCGTCGTGGTCGTCGGCGCGGCGGCGGGCGGGCTGGCAGCGGGCTGCTCCGCGGTACCGCAACCGGCCAGCACCGCGGAGAGGCTGACCGCTGCGCCGAGCGCGGCCAGTCGTCTCGTCAAAACCGGTGTTTCCTCATTCCTGTTGACGGCCGGGACGGGCTCCCGGTCATCCCGCCTGCCCGGACGAGGCCCGGCCATGCGACGCAGCAGATCGCGAGTTGGTATCGATTTCGCATCGCGACGTGACCCACGCCGGAGCGAATGCTGGCCAGCCACAGCACCCCGGTCACCGGGAACACCGGACGTTCACCGCGTCGGCAGCCGTGGGACCTCCGGCGAGGCCGTATCGAGCGGCACCGCCGGAGAACGGACCAGGCCCAGCTGCACGGTCTGCCGTTCCAACGCGGCGTCCAGGGTCCGGTCGACGACAGTGCGGATCCGGATTCCCGGCATGGACAGCAGGTGGTAGCCCTGGGAGACGACCTTCGCCGGGAGCCCCGACATCGGCAGGCGCAGCGGAGTGGCCGCCGCCGCGCGCCCACCCAGGTCGACGACAAAGCCCAAGTCGTGATGTTTGTAGGCGCGGGACCGGCCATGTCCCAGCGACGCCGCGACGTTGCGCCCGGCCCGCGTGAAGACCTACAACCGGCAGCTCCGCGACCTCATCCTCGCCGGCCGGGCGGAGCCCAGCTTCGTGGTCTCCAAGGAGCTCCCGCTGGCCGACGCCCCGGACGCCTACGCCCCCTTCGACAACCGCGAAGAGGGCTACAGCACGTGAGCAGCGCGAGGACCAGCCCCCAGTGCCGCCATTACCTGCTGAAACCGGTCAGCGCGGTCTAGGGATAGAGAACGAACTCGCCCGACGCCAGCCCGACCCCGGCGGCGATGATGCCCGGCCCGACCATCCGCCAGGCCGAACTCGGCGGCTCCGGTAGCAATCGGACCTGGGGCGCTGCCAGATGCTTCGCCGGGAACCGGTCGACGACCGAGGCCGGGCCGGAATCGCGTGTCGTCATCGCTGTCACCCACTTCGTCGTGGCTCGCTGCGCGGCTGGATACCCGATCGAGTGACGAGCGAACCCTGGTCGTCCGGTCAGCTCACCGGGGCACCCGGAGCGGACCGGGCCCGGTCTCCAGGGTGTCGATCCGTTCAGGCTCCGGCGGGTGCCGGTGGGTCGCCGCAGTCCCGGTCGGGCACCAGCACGACCGGGCAGCACGCGTGATGCAGGACGCTCGAGGCCACCGACCGGGTCACCGCGCCGGCCAGCGCACCCCGGAGGGCGTTGCCGAGCACCAGCAACACCGCGCCGTCGGCCGCGGCCAGCAGCGCGGTGGCCGGGTCTCCACCGACCACGCTCCCATCCACCAGGCGCTGTGCCTCGTCGGGGAGTGCGCCGATGGCCTCCGCCAGCAGCTGCCGCGCGGCCGGAACCAGCGCGTCCTCGGCGAGCTCGGCGCGCGCGGCGGCCGGCACGCCCGCGCCGACTGCCCCACCCAGGCCGCCGACGTCGGGCGCGACGGCGACCGCGACGTCCCAGACCGCGACCGCCCGCACCCGGGCACCGATCCGTCCGGCGTGCCCCACCGCCCACCTCAACGCCGCACGCGACTCCGGAGTGGCCGCCACCCCGACCACGACCTGCCCGGTCGACACTCCCCCGCCCGCCTGTTCGCCGGGGTCGGGCTCCTGCTTCCCCTCGTAGGGCATCAGCGGTTCGTCCGGGTGCTCGTGGTCGCGTTCACCGTGCGCCTCCTGATCAGCCGGTCCGGGACACCCACCCAGGTTTACCGCTGCGGCGGCCGACAAACCGCGCGGGCGAGACGAGACACAACCGTGACCACCGGCGCCGACCCGCCGGCGATTGACCGGCTCACCGACCGGGTAGAGCGGGTTGACCCGCAACAGGTTGCGGTCGGGGGAGTGTGGCTATGACCAATCGACCGGTGAGCGCCGCCGGAATCTCGCGACGGCGTCGGTTGCTGCTGATCGTGGGCGGTGTCTTCCTCACCATCTGGCTCACCGGCTCGTGGCTGGTCGACCGTTACGTGGACTGGCTGTGGTTCGATGCCGCCGGCTATCTCGGGGTCTACCAGAAGGTGCTGGGCACTCGGCTCGTGCTGCTGCTCGCGGTCGGCACCGTCGTCGGCGGCGTGCTCGCGCTCAACCTCGTGCTCGCCTACCGCAACCGGCCGATCGTGATCCCGGCGGAAGGCGCCCCGGACCCGCTCGCGGTCTACCGCACCGCGGTGCTGAGCCGGTCGCGTCTGCTGGGTGTCGGCCTTCCGATCGGGGTGGGCCTGCTGGCGGGCCTGGTGGCCACCACCGAGTGGCAGACCGTGCAGCTGTTCCTGAACAGCACCGGCTTCGGCCTGACCGACCCGGTGTTCGGCAACGATGTGGCGTTCTACGTCTTCACCTTGCCCTTCTACCGGTGGTTGCTGGGCTGGGCGTTCGTCGCGGTGACCGTGTCGCTGATCGCGACGTTGGCCGCGCACCGCCTGTTCGGCGGGGTGCGGGCGGAAACCTCGGTGCGGATGTCCTCCCCCGCCAAGATCCACCTTGCGGTGCTCGGCGGGGTGTTCGTACTGCTCGTCGGGCTCGACTACTTCTTCGAGCGGTACGAGCTGCTGTCCTCCGGCCGAAGCGCCCTGTTCACCGGCGCCACCTACACCGACCTGCGCGCGGTGCTGCCCGCCAAGGTCATCCTGGCGGCGATCGCGGTGCTGTGCGCGGTCGCGTTCTTCGTCGCGGCGTACACCCGGGACCTGCGGCTGCCGGCGATCGCGACCGCGCTGCTGGTGCTCTCCGGTCTGCTGGTCGGGGCCGCCTGGCCGGCTCTGCTGCAGCAGTTCTCGGTCGCGCCCAACGCCAATCAGCGCGAGGCGCTGTCGATCGAACGCAACATCGAGGCAACCCGGGTGGCCTACGGGATCACCGATGAGCAGGTCGACTACATCGACTACCCGGCCGGCGGAGCAACCGACGCCGCACAGCTCGCGGACGAGACCGCGACCACGTCCAACATCAGGCTGCTGGATCCGGCCCTGCTGGAGCCCACCTTCACCCAGCTCCAGCAGCGGGAGAACTTCTACGGCTTCCCGGACAAGCTGGACATCGACCGCTACCACACCGGCGGTGACGTCGACGGCTCGGACACCCAGGACTACGTGGTCACCGTCCGCGAGCTGGAGACCGCGTCACTCGCGGTGAACCAGCGGGACTGGATCAACCAGCATCTGCGCTTCACCCACGGCGACGGCTTCGTCGCCGCCCGCGCCGACCAGGTGAACGCCACCGCCGGCGCAACCGGAGATCCCGCCGGAGCCAGCGGGTACCCGGTGTTCACCGTCAGCGACACGACCGGCAACGGCGCGATCCCGGTCAACCAGCCCCGGATCTACTACGGGGAACTGATCGACAGCTATGTCATCGTCGGTGGCGAGCCCGGCGACGCCCCGTTGGAGTACGAGCTGGACGGCAGCCTCTACACCTACACCGGCGCCGGCGGGGTGGAGATCGGCAGCTTGTTCAAGCGGCTGGTCTTCGCCGCCGAGCACGCCGAGCGAAACATCCTGTTCAACGAGGCCATCGGTTCCGAGTCGAAGATCATTTTTCGGCAGGGCCCCCGGGAACGGGTCGAGGCCGTCGCTCCGTGGCTCACCCCGGACGGCGACCCGTACCCGGCCGTGGTCGACGGTCGGGTGACCTGGATCGTGGACGGCTACACCACGCTGGCCAACTACCCCTACGCCCAGAGCACCGCGCTCGGCGCGGCCACCGAGGACGCCCTACCGGGCACGCCGCGGCTGCCGGACGAGATGATCTCCTACATCCGCAACTCGGTGAAGGCCACCGTCGACGCCTACGACGGGACGGTGACGCTCTACGCGACCGATCCCGCGGACCCGGTGCTGCAGACCTGGATGAAGGCGTTTCCCGGTGTGGTGAAGCCGGCCGCGGACATCAGCCCGCAGCTCAGCGCGCACTTCCGCTACCCGCAGGACCTGTTCAAGGTGCAGCGCGAGATGCTCGCCCGCTACCACGTCGACGACCCCCAGGTGTTCTTCTCCACCAACGACTTCTGGCAGGTGCCCAGCGACCCGACCACTCCGGAGCCGGTCAACCAGCCGCCGCACTACGTGCTCGCCGGTCCGCCGGCCGGGGACGGGCCGGCATCGTTCCAGCTGACCAGTCCGATGGTAGGCCTGCGCCGGGAGTTCCTGTCGGCCTACATCTCGGTCAGCGCCGAGCCCGCGACCTATGGCGAGATGCGGATCCTGCGGTTCCCCACCGACGCCCAGACGCTGGGGCCACAGCAGGTGCAGACCCGGTTCCGCTCCTCAGCGGAGGTCAGCCAGGAGCTCAACCTGCTGCAGGCCGCGGAGACGAACGTGCTGTTCGGCAATCTGCTCACCCTGCCCACCGGCGAGGGAACGCTGCTCTACGTCGAGCCGGTGTACGTCCAGCGTCGTGGGGAGAACGTCTCCTTCCCGCAGCTCAACCGGGTACTGGTGCTCTACGGAGATCGTGTCGGGTACGCCCCGAGCCTGGAGCGGGCCTTGAGCGAGGCCCTCGGCGGGGCCGTGCCGGCGCCGGCCACCGGAGCCCAGCCCCCGGGCCCGGCGGCCACTCCCGGCCGGGGCGCGACCGTCGCACCCCAGGCCGCGCAGGCCGCGGCGGACGTCCGGGCCGCCTTGCAACGACTGCGCGAGGCCTTCGCCGCCGGCGACTTCACCGCCGCGGGCGCCGCGCTCACCGCGCTCGAGGAGGCGACCCGCCGGTTCGAGACCCAGACCGCGCCGGCGGCCGCGCCCACCCCGCCGGCCGGACCGACCGCGCCGGCGCCCGACGGAGGTAACTGATGCCGACGACAGTCCAGGCCATGGCGCTCGCGCTGGTACTCACCGCGGCCACCGGATGCGCGGCCGGCGGGCCCGCCGCTGCCCCCCGTCACCCGCCGCTGCCCCGCCGGCCGCCGCGCCCGCTCCGCCGACCGCGGTCCAGGTGCCTCCCGCCGGACCGAGCACGAGCTACGCCGACCTCGTCGAGCGGCTGGAGCCCAGCGTGGTGACCGTGCGCACCGACGGTGGCCAGGGCAGCGGGGTGGTGTTCCGGCCCGACGTCGTGGTGACCAACCAGCACGTCGTGGGGGACACCCGACAGGTGGTGATCGGTTACGCCGACGGCACCGAGTCCCCCGGCACGGTCCTGGCCACCGACCGGGTCACCGACATCGCCGTGGTGCGCACCGAACGCGCCGGGCTGCCGGTGCCGACCTACCGCACCGAACTGCCCCGGCCCGGAGACCTGGTGCTGGCGCTGGGCAGCCCGCTGGGTTTCGAGGGCACCGTGACCGCCGGCATCGTGTCCGGGCTCGGCCGCGAGGTGCCCGGTTCGG
>JAJCYC010000293.1 GCA_029263115.1 Pseudonocardia sp.
GCATCAGATACACGAAGAAGCAGGTCGACGCCCTGCCGATCACCAGGCACGACTTCCATGGAGAGTGGAACTACACCGTCGCGCCGACAACGGACGACACGCCGACATCAACCTAAACTATTTCGTCGCGAGCCCTTAGCCGGGCGCCCGCCGACCAGGTGCATCAGGTCAGGTGCTCGGGGTCGACCAGCTCCGCGTCCGAACCCAGCTCGCGCAGCGCCTCGCGGACCACCCGATAGGCCATGCCCTGCGGGTAGCCACGGCGGGCCAACATGCCGGCCAACCGGCGGACCCGGGTGGCATCGTCGAGCCCGGACATCGCCCGGAGCTTGCGCTCGACCAATTGCCTGGCCGTCTGCTCCTCCTCGGACGGATCGATCGTGGCGACCGCCTCACCGACGGTGTCGTCATCGACTCCGCGCCGCCGTAGCTCGGCCGACAGCGCCCGCCGCCCCATGGACCGGTGGCGGTGACCGGACCGCACCACCAGGTCCGCGTACGCCGCGTCGTCCACCAGGCCGACCTCACCGAGCCTGTCGAGCACTCGGGCCGCCACCTCGTCGGCCACGCCCTTGCGGGCCAGCGCGCCGGCCAACTCCGCGCGACTGCGCGGGCGGGCCGTGAGCAGCCGAAGGCAGACGTTTCGCGCCGAGGACTCCGGATCCGTCGGCTCAGCCTCCGTCCGGTCGGTGTCCGCGCCGGTGCTCACCTGGTCAGTCGTGCTCGCCGACCGGACCGGACCCCGTCGTCCGGCCACGGTCAGAAGTCGACCGGAGCCGGGACCGGGGCCGCGTCCTCGGAGTCGAGCTGGGCACCGATACCCAGCTTCTCCTTGATCCGCTTCTCGATCTCGGCGGCCACGTCGGGGTTCTCCAGCAGGAACTTCCGGGCGTTCTCCTTGCCCTGGCCGAGCTGCTCGCCCTCGTAGGTGTACCAGGCACCGGCCTTGCGGATCAGTGACTGCTCCACCCCGACGTCGATCAGCGAACCCTCACGGCTGATCCCGTGGCCGTAGAGGATGTCGAACTCGGCCTGCTTGAACGGCGGGGCGATCTTGTTCTTGACCACCTTGACCCGGGTGCGGTTGCCGACCGCCTCGGTGCCGTCCTTGAGCGTCTCGATCCGGCGGATGTCCAGCCGGACCGAGGCGTAGAACTTCAGCGCCTTGCCACCGGTGGTCGTTTCCGGGGAGCCGAACATGACCCCGATCTTCTCCCGGAGCTGGTTGATGAAGATCGCGGTGGTGCCGGAGCTGCTCAGCCCGCCGGTGATCTTGCGCAGGGCCTGGCTCATCAACCGGGCCTGCAGACCGACGTGGCTGTCGCCCATCTCACCCTCGATCTCGGCGCGGGGCACCAGTGCGGCCACCGAGTCGATCACGATGATGTCGATCGCGCCGGAGCGGATCAGCATGTCGGCGATCTCCAGGGCCTGCTCACCGGTGTCGGGCTGGGAGACCAGCAACGCATCGGTGTCCACCCCCAGCGCCTTGGCGTACTCCGGATCCAGCGCGTGCTCGGCGTCGATGAACGCCGCGATCCCCCCCGCGGCCTGCGCGTTCGCCACCGCGTGCAGCGCCACCGTCGTCTTTCCGGAGGATTCCGGACCGTAGATCTCGACCACCCGACCGCGGGGCAGACCGCCCACACCCAGCGCCACGTCCAGCGCGATCGACCCGGTCGGGATCACCCCGATCGGCGCCCGGGCGTTCTCCCCCAGGCGCATGACGGCACCCTTGCCGTGGTTCTTCTCGATCTGGGCCATCGCGAGAGCGAGAGCCTTCTCACGGTCGGGAGCGGTCATCTCGAATGCCACCTCGGGAAACGTAGGGACGCGACAGAAGCTGTGACCGACGGTAGGGGGTACGACCGACACTTTCGTCGGCCGAGGAGCGAGCTGTGGACAACTCCGTCGGGTGTGGACACGACCATAGCCGAACGGCTGTTCGAAGCCGAACGTGACACGCTGCTCCCGACCATGGTCGACGACGGCCGCGCGCTCAGCGTCGTTCGCGCGCTCAGCGTCGTTCGGGCGCTCAGCGTCGTTCGGGCGGCACCCCGAGCTCGCCACACACCACCCGCCACACGTCCTTCGGGTCCACCCCCGCGTTCAGGGCCTCGTTCACCGTGCGTCCGCCGAGCCCGGTGAACACGTGGTCGGTGGCCAGCGAACTGGCCCGTGGGGAGCCGAACTCGTCGGCCATCAGCTGCCGGAACTGGGTGAGCCGCACCGGGTCACCGTAGGACACCGCGCGGACCGCCGCGGCGCAGCGGCACCGTCGGTAGCGTGGCGAGATGGGAACCGCGGATCCCACCGGCATGTCCTCGCCGCTCGGGCAGCTGGTGGTACTGATGATGCTGCTCAGCTCACTCGTGGTGCTGTTGCGCTGGTGGTGGTCCAATCGCGGGCGCTGAGCGACCGCGCACCCACCGACCGGGTCGCGGCTCAGCTGCCCCGCAGTCCGGTGGACACCGCCGCCCACCGGGCCAGCAGGTCGGCCGACGCTCCAGAGTCCACCGCCTCGGTCACCCGTCCGTGCGCGGCCCGGACGTCGGCGGTCAGATCGTCCGACAGGCCGGTGTGCGCGGCCACCGCCGCGGCGGCGTTCACCAGCACCGCGTCCCGCGCGGGACCGGGCTCACCGGCGAACACCGCCCGGGCGACCGCCGCGTTGAATCCCGCGTCACCGCCGCGCAGGTCGTCCGCCGTGGCCCTGGCCACCCCCAGCGCTGCGGCGTCGAGCGACTCCGGCCGGACCTGTCCCCCGCTGACCACCCAGACCGAGGTGGTGGTGGTGGTGGTGATCTCGTCGAGCCCGTCGTCACCCCGCACCACCAGGGCGGAACCACCCCGGCCGGCCAGTACCCGGGCGATCACCGGGGCCAGCCTGGTGTCAGCGCAGCCCACCAGGCCGGCCGGCGGCCGCGCCGGGTTGGTGAGCGGACCGAGCACGTTCATCGCGGTCGGCACACCCAGCTCGCGTCGAGCGGCGGCGGTGTGTCGCATCGCAGGGTGGAACACCGGAGCGAAGCAGAACCCGATCCCGACCTGGTGCACGCAACTGCGCACGCTCTCCGGCGGGAGATCGATCGCCACCCCGAGCGCCTCCAGCAGGTCCGCCGCCCCGCACTTCGAGGACGCGGCCCGGTTCCCGTGCTTGACCACCGGCACCCCGGCGGCGGCGACCACCACGGCGGCCATGCTGGAAATGTTCACGCTGTGTGAGTGGTCACCCCCGGTGCCCACCACGTCCACCGCGGCCACCGGTACCTCGACCCGTCGGGCGTGCCCGAGCATCGCCTCGGCCAGCCCGGCGATCTCCTCCGGTGTCTCGCCCTTGGCCCGCAGCGCGACCAGGAAACCGGCGAGCTGCACGTCGCTCGCCTCGTCGCCGAGCACCCGGTCCATCACCCAGGTGGTGTCCGCAGCGGTGAGGTCGGCGCCGGCGAGCAGTCGCGCCAGCAGGCCGGGCCAGGTGCGTGGCGGGGTGGTTTCAGTCACGTCCAGCTCCTCGCGGATGTCCGACGGCGACCGGGCTGCGGGCCGACCCGGTCGTGCCCGGCGGCTCGTGGTGTCGGGTCAGCTACGGGTGGCCGGCGCGGACGCCGCCCGCAGGGTCTGCGCGACCGTCTCGGCGGCGGTCAACGGGTCGAGCGGGTGCACCAGCACCGCGTCGGCCTGTGACCAGGTCGCCAGCCACCGGTCGTCCCGGCGCTGCACCGCGACGATGATCGGCGGGCACGGGTCGATCTCGTTCTTCAACTGCCGGGACAGCCCCATCCCGCCGGTCGGCTGGGCTTCCCCGTCCAGGATGGCCAGGTCGACCTGGCCCGCATCGACGGCCGCCAGGACCTCGGCGATCGACTGGGCCTCGATGAACTTCACCCGCCCTACGTCGGGCGCCGGACGGCGACCGACCGCGTTGATGATGGACTCCCGGACCTCCGGGCGGTGGCTGAGCACCAGCACCGTTCGAGAACCTGTGCTCACCGGGTTGCTCACGTTCTCTCCTCGCTGAGTCTCGTCCACCGGGCCGGTCGGGTCGGCCAGGTCGCAGCGCGATGCTAGCGGGTGCGCCCTCCCCGGAATGGTTACCGCCCGCCAAGTGCACGCCACGCTCCACGACACCGGGTAGCTCACCCTGAACGGCCGGTAACCACCGAGGGGGCCATAATGGCCCTCGTGACGACGGCAGCGCCCGGTATCAGCCAGCGAATCCACTCGCTGAACCGCCCGAATATGGTCAGCATCGGCACGATCGTCTGGCTGTCCAGCGAGTTGATGTTCTTCGCCGGACTGTTCGCGATCTACTTCACCGCGCGTGCGCAGAACGTGGGTGAGTGGCCGACACCACCCACGCATCTGAACGTGCCGTATGCGTTGGTGGTGACGATCGTGCTGGTCGCGTCGTCGTTCACCTGCCAGTACGGGGTGTTCGCCGCCGAGCGTGGTGACGTGTTCGGGCTGCGCCGGTGGTACCTGCTGACCCTGGCCATGGGCACTGCGTTCGTGCTCGGCCAGGCCTTCGAGTACTACGAGCTTGTACACAGCGGCACCACGCTGTCCTCCAGCGCCTACGGCACGGTGTTCTACCTGACGACGGGCTTCCACGCACTGCACGTGACCGGTGGGCTCATCGCGTTCGTGTTCCTGTTGGCCCGCACCAAGATGAGCAAGTTCACGCCTGCTCAGGCGACCGCGGCGATCGTGGTGTCGTACTACTGGCACTTCGTCGACGTGGTCTGGATCGGCCTGTTCGCCGTGATCTACTTCATCAAGTGACCGCTTTCCCGAGCGCCCGATCCGACCACTGAGGGTTCGAGACATCGCGATGACGACCACCACACCGCGCCGCCACACCGCCGCGCTCCGCTCGCGTATCGCCGCGCGCGCCCCGCAATCGCTCCGCACATCGAGCAAGCTGCGACGACGCATCGCGGGGGCACTCGCCCTCAGCCTCGCGCTGCTGAGCGCCGGTGTGCTATACACCGCGTTCGCCCCCAGGCCGCAGATCGCGATCGCCCAGGACGACTCGCAGCTCGTCGCCCAGGGTCAGCAGGTGTTCAACAACCACTGCATCAGCTGCCACGGCGCGAACCTGCAGGGCGTCACCGACCGGGGTCCGAGCCTGATCGGGGTCGGGTCGGCCGCCACCTACTTCCAGGTGGCCACCGGACGGATGCCGCTGGCCCGGCAGGAGGCCCAGGCCATCCGCAAGGCGCCGCTGCACGACCTGGACCCGAAGACCGGGGACGGCGCCCGCAACATCGATGCGTTGTCGGCGTTCGTGCAGGCCAACGGCGGCGGCCCGACGCCCCCGCTGGAGAAGGGCGAGGCGTTGCGCGGCAGCGACCCGGCCCGCGGCGGTCAGCTGTTCCGGCTGAACTGCGCCTCCTGCCACAACTTCACCGGCCGCGGCGGCGCCCTCTCCTCGGGCAAGTTCGCCCCGCATCTGGACGAGTCCACCGAGGAGCAGATCTACACCGCGATGCTCAGCGGCCCGCAGAACATGCCGCACTTCTCCGACCGTCAGGTCTCGCCGGAGGAGAAGAAGGACATCATCGCGTACGTCACCTCGGTCACCGACGGCAACAACAACCCCGGTGGCCATCCGTTGGGCGGTTTCGGACCGGTGTCGGAGGGCCTGATCGCCTTCCTGGTCGGTATCGGGGCGATGGTCGGCATCGCCGTGTGGTTGGGAGCGAAGGCATGAGTGGCGAGACGTCGGCATCCGAGTCCCGGTCGCGGCGGCCCACCGAGGCCGAGATGGAGGACATGACCCCGGACCAGCTGGCCACCCTGGCCGCCGAGCTGGACGACGTGGTCGTGGTCCAGAACCTGCCGAAGTTCCCGGTGGCCGGCACCCGCGCGGAGAAGCGCGCCGAGCGCGCCGTCGCCGGGTGGTTCCTGCTCTCCGGGCTCTTCGCCGCTGTGTTCGTGGTGGCCTATATCGCCTGGCCGTACGAGTACAAGGCTCCGTCCGAGCCCGGTTACCAGATGTACGCGCTGTACACCCCGGTGATCGGCGCCACGTTCGGCCTGTCCGTGCTGCTGCTGGGCATCGGCGTCATCGCGTACGTGAAGAAGTTCTTCCCGGACGAGGTCTCGGTCCAGCAGCGCCACGACGGTCGCTCCGACGAGGTGGACCGCCGCACCGTGCTGGCCCAGCTGGCCAAGGCGGGCCAGGACACCACGATCGCGCGCCGCGGACTGATCAAGCGCTCACTCGGCCTGGCCTCCGGGGTGTTCGGACTCGGTGTCGGTGCGCTGGCGCTGGGCGGCCTGATCCGCAACCCGTGGGAGGGTGGCAAGCACGCCGCGCTCTGGGTCACCGGGTGGGCCCCCGACCACGGCGAGAAGGTCGGCACCGGCTACGAGAAGGTCTATCTGCGGCGCGACACCGGAGCACTCGGCGAGGAGATCATCGAGAAGGGCATCGACGGCATCCGGGTCCGCCCGGAGGACCTCGACGCCGCGTCGATGGAGACGGTGTTCCCGTTCCGGATGTCCGACCTGAAGGACCCGAAGAAACTCGACCACGTGCTGAAGGAGTCCGACACACCGGTGATGTTGATCCGGCTGCGCCCCGGTGAGCAGGTCACCCTGCGGTCCGGCCAGGAGGACTTCCACTACGGCGACTACTACGCCTTCTCCAAGGTCTGCACCCACCTGGGCTGCCCGACCTCGCTGTACGAGGCCCAGACCAACCGGATCCTGTGCCCGTGCCACCAGTCGCAGTTCCTGGCCACCGAGTACGCCAAGCCCATCTTCGGTCCGGCCACCCGGTCGCTTCCCGAGTTGCCCATTACAGTGGACGACGAGGGATACTTCGTAGCGCGAGGCGACTTCAACGAGGCCGTCGGGCCCGGGTTCTGGGAGCGGAAGTCATGAGTTCGATCACGACACCGACCACATCCTCCGGCAAGTTGCAGGCCAAGGCGGCCGAAGGGCTGGACGAGCTGGACCAGCGGTTCCACCCGGCCGCCGGCCTGCGTCGCCAGTTCAACAAGGTCTTCCCGACGCACTGGTCGTTCATGCTCGGTGAGATCGCGATGTACAGCTTCATCATCCTGCTGCTCACCGGCGTGTACCTCGCGCTGTTCTTCGACCCCTCGATGGAGGAGGTCGTCTACGACGGCGCGTTCGCCAACCTGCGCGGCGTGGAGATGACCCGGGCGTTCGCCAGCTCGCTGGACATCTCCTTCGAGGTCCGGGGCGGACTGTTCATGCGCCAGCTGCACCACTGGGCCGCACTGCTGTTCGTCGCGGCGATGATGGTGCACATGCTCCGGACGTTCTTCACCGGAGCGTTCCGCAAGCCGCGCGAGTCCAACTGGCTGATCGGCGTGCTGCTGCTGCTGGTCGGCACCTTCGAGGGGTTCAGCGGCTACTCGCTGCCCGACGACCTGCTCTCCGGCACCGGGCTGCGGATCGGCTCCGGCATCACCCTCACGGTCCCGGTGATGGGCACCTGGGTGCACTGGGCACTGTTCGGCGGCGAGTTCCCGGGCACCGAGATCGTG
>JAJCYC010000294.1 GCA_029263115.1 Pseudonocardia sp.
TCACCGTGCGGCTGCTGCGCACCCCGGAGACCGTGCGCACCCTGCTCGCCGACTTCGGGTCGGTGGCCGCCGCCGGCGACGTGGTGAGCGACATCGTGGCCGGCGGGATCGTGCCGGCCGCGGTGGAGATGATGGACACCCTGGCCATCGAGGCGGCCGAGGCGGCGGTGCACGCCGGCTACACCCTAGGCGCGCCGGCCGCGCTGGTGGTCGAGCTGGACGGGCCGGCCGAGGAGTGCGACACCCAGTTCGAGCAGGTCACGGCGATCTGCGAGAAGCACGGCTGCACCCGGCTGCACATCGCCGCCGACGCCGAGGAGCGCACCGCGATCTGGCGCGGACGCAAGTCGGCGTTCGCCGCGGTCGGCCGGATCAGCCCGGACTACTTCGTGCAGGACGGCGTGGTGCCCCGTACCCGACTGGCGGAGGCGCTGGGCCGGATCGGCCGGATGGGTGAGGAGGTCGGCCTGCGGGTGGCGAACGTGTTCCACGCCGGCGACGGCAACCTGCACCCGCTGGTGCTCTACGACGCCGCCGCCGGCGAGACCGCCCGGGCGGAACAGCTGACCGCCGAGATCGCCGAGCTGTGCGTGGAACTGGGCGGCTCGCTGTCCGGGGAGCACGGCATCGGCACCGACAAGGCCTGCTCCATGCCCAAGATGTTCTCCGAGGACGACCTGGCGGTGATGGACCGGGTGCGGCGCGCGTTCGACCCGGGCGGGCTGTGCAATCCGGGCAAGCTGTTGCCGACGCCCCGGCTGTGCGGGGAGCGGCCGGGCAGCTACCGGCCGCACCCGCTGGAGGAGGCCGGAGTGATCGAGCGGCTGTGAACAGGTCCACCGCGGATGGCGTCGGTACGCTGCGCCCGGCCACCGTCGCCGAGGCCGCCGCCGCGCTTGCCGACACCTGCGGGCGGGTGCTGATCCACGGCGCCGGCACCGCGCACGACTGGGCCGCCGCCCCCGAATCCGCCGATCTGATCCTGGACACCACCGCACTCACCGGGGTGCTCACCCACAACCCCGGCGACATGACGGTCTCGGCGCGGGCGGGCACCCCGCTCCGAGCGCTGAACGACGAACTGGCGCCGCACGGCCAGCGGGTCGCCCTGGACGCCGCCCGGGTTCCGCTCGGCGCCACTGTGGGTGGGCTGGTGGCCACCGCCGACTCCGGCCCGTCCGCGCTGACGCACGGCTCGCTGCGGGATCTGGTGATCGGGACGACGGTGGTCCTCGCGGACGGCACGCCGGCCCGCTCCGGCGGACACGTGATCAAGAACGTGGCCGGCTACGACCTGTCCAAGCTGGCGCACGGCTGCCACGGCACGCTGGCGCTGATCGCCGAGGTGGTGCTGCGGCTGCACCCGCTGCCGGCGGCCGAGACCACGGTGGCGCTGCCGGGCACCCTGGACGACGCCGCGCGTACCACCGCCGAGGTGCTGGCCGGCCCGCTGGAACCGGTGGCCGTGGAGTGGTGCGACGGGCAGCTTCTGGTACGGCTGGCCGGCAGCGCGGCCGCCCTGCCCGCCCGGGCCGACCGGCTGGCCCGACTGCTCGGTCCGGCCGCGCGCCGGTTGGCGGTCGACGCGGAGCGGCAGGCCTGGGCCCGGCACGCCGAGCTGGTCACCGGGCCTGGTGACCCGGACACCGCCGTCCTCCGGCTCGGCGCCCGACCGTCCCGGCTGCCCGGGCTGATCGCCACGCTGGTCGGCGAGGCCGGCGCCACCGACGTCACCGCCGGCCTGGCCACCGGGATCGGCACCGTGCGGATACCGGCAGTCCCGGGCACCGTCGACCACGCGCACCACCTCGTCCACCGGGCCGGCGGCACCTCCATGCTGCGCTCCCGACCGGCCGGGTCGCCCGCCGCGGCCTGGGGACCGGCCCCGTCCGCCATCGGGGTGCTGCGCCGGATCCGGACCGAGCTCGACCCCGCCGGCCGGTTCGGCGCCGGTCGCTTCACCCCCTGGATGTGAGGTTCCGATGAGCAGCACGCCCAGTGCCTTCGATCCGCCCAGTGCCTTCGATCCGCACCGCCCGCCGGCGCGCGAGCTGCTCGACGACTGCGTGCACTGCGGGTTCTGCCTGCCCACCTGCCCGACCTACCAGCTGTGGGGCGAGGAGATGGACTCCCCGCGCGGCCGGATCTACCTGATGGACCTGGCCGAGCGGGGTGAGATCGGCCTGGGCGGGGCGCTGCACGAGCACATCGACGCCTGCCTGGGCTGCATGGCCTGTGTCAGCTCCTGCCCCTCCGGGGTACGCTACGACCGGCTGCTGGAGGCGGTGCGCCCACAACTGGAGCGCAACGTGCCCCGCGCCCGGTCCGACCGGCTGTTCCGCTCGGCGATCTTCGCGCTGTTCCCCCACCGCGGCCGCTTGCGCGCGGCGGCTGTCCCCGGCGCGCTCTACCAGCGGCTACGCCGGGTGCCGGCGGTGTCCCGGGCGGCTGCCCGGCTGCCCGGACGGCTCGCCGCGGTGGAGGCACTTCTGCCACCGGTGCGGCTGCGCGACGCGTTCGCCCGGCTGCCCGTGCGGGTGCCCGCCGACGGACCGGCGCCGGCCCGTCGGCGGGTCGCGCTGCTCACCGGGTGCGTGCAGGACGTGTTCTTCCAC
>JAJCYC010000295.1 GCA_029263115.1 Pseudonocardia sp.
GACAGCCCGCCGAAGTCGAACCAGCGGTAGCCCTCCCGCTGGGCCCACTGCATCGCGGTCCACCGGACGGCGGCCGGTACCCGCAGCTCGGTGGTGTTCGTCGCCCGGTCGAAACCGCTGATCCGGGTCTTGAGCACGCCGCCGCACCCGGTGGTGAGCGCGGCCGCGACCGCTGTGCCGTCGATCTCGCCGACGAAGATCCGGGCCGCGCCGCAGGGGGCCAGCTCCCGGTACAGCCGGGTCAGGTACTCCTGGGACAGCGGCGGGAAGCCACGCCGCTCCGATGTGCAGGTGTGTAGCCGGGCCAGCGTCGGCAGATCCGCCTCGTCGCCGATCCGCACCGTGACCCCCCGGTCCGGCCAGCGCCGGACCCAGCGGCGAAGCTTGCGCCCGAGCGCGGCCTGCAGCTCGTCGGGCGAACGGGCCAGGTCGACGCGGATCGAGGCGCGAGGTGCGATGCCGGCCTCGGACGGGCCGAAGCCGAGGGTCAGCAGCCGCTCGCCCAGTTCGTGCGCACCGTCCGGTGGCTGCACGAACAGGGCCCGCACGCCGAGCGAACGCAGGTCGCGCAGCGAACGGCACAGCGCGGCACCGACCCGCTCGCTGTGGGCGTCTGTGAAGATCATCGGTCCGTAGGGCAGGTAGGCGATCTCGCCCAGCAGCGGTAACCGGCGGCGCAGCAGCTGAGCACCGCCGACCAGCGTCGCGCAGTGGAAGGCCAGCAGGTAGCTCGACGTGAAGCCGGCGGTGGAGCGCAGCCGGCCCCAACCGGTCAGCTGGCTGACATCCGCGCCCGGCTGGCGGGTGACGCGGTCGTCCCAGACCTCGGCAAGGGGACCGTCGAGGGAGGAGCGATGCTCGATCGTCACCCCACGGTCACGCACGCTCGGCCGGGGCCCGAGCAGGGTTGGCTTCATTGCAATCATCTTACAACCGGGGCGGTGACCCCGTGCGGTGGAGGCAGGGCGGGGCGAACTTCGCCGGGTGTGCCCAGGCCCGGCCGGGTGCCCGGGTTCAGTCGGCGTGGCGGCCCAAGCCCACCCTGGCCAGCAGGGTGGGCAGCCGGCCGGTGACCGCGGCGAGGGTGAGCACGAAGCACCCGGCGGACACCGCACCGAGGCCGACCGCCACGCCGATCTGGGCGAGCCGCTCCTGCACCTCGGTGCGTACCAGCCACCAGCCCAACCCGGCCGCCGGCAGCATCGTCGCGCTGGCCAGCGCGACGTGGGCCAGCCGGGCCCGGTCCAGCACCCGCTCGGGCCGGATCGCCCGCCGGATGGTGAGCACGCCCAGCGCGCCGGCGGCGGCCTCGCCGATCAGCACCGCGCCGGCCAGCCCGGCCAGCCGGTAGCCGTCCGGGGGCAGCAGCAGGCAGGCCAGCCCCAGCCCGACCCGCAGGGTCAGGGTGACCGTGCTGATCCGCCGCGGGTTGCGCACGTCCAGGCGGGCGAACAGGGCCTGCCGGCCGATCTCGTTGACCGCATTGGCCAGCTGGGCCACGGCGAACACCACGAGCACCCCGGTCAGCCAGCTCAGGATGTCCGGAGTGCGCAGGCTGCCGTTGGCCAGCACCTCGGCCACCGGCACCGCGAAGGCGAGCAGCAGGCAGGCGGCCGGCAGGCTGGCGGTGAAGGCCAGCGACAGGGCCTGCCGCCACGCGCCGCCGAAGCGGGTGTCGTCGCCGGCCCGGGCCGCCGCGCTCATCCCGGGCAGCACGGCGACGGTGACCGCCTTGGCTCCCAGCGCGGAGATCACGAAGAACACCGACATGCCGGCCTGGAAGACGAACGTGCCCCCTGGCACCGTCGAGGCGATGGCCAACATGGCGAACATCGACAGCGGCGGGAACACCGCCACCACCACCGAGCGCCGCAGCCGCCGGGTGACCTCGGCGGCCGCCGGGTCGCTCCGCCAGCCTCGGGCCGGGCGGATCGACAACCCGGCTCGGTGCGCGCCCCAGATCTGGGCGGCCGCGTGCACCGCGACCGACAGCGTGCAGCCCACTCCGAGGGTGAGCACCATCCCGATCGGGACCTCGGCGACCGGCAGGCCGGAGCGGTAGCTCAGCGCGACCACGGCCATCGTGGCGATGACCCCGATGCTCTCCAGGGCCGGGGCGGCGGCCGCGAGCGCGAACCGGCCCCGCGCCTGCTGCACCGCCTCGCCGATGCCGGCGATGGTGTACCCGAGCACCTGCGGGGTGACGAACAGCAGCACCAGCACGGTCAACCGCCAGGCCTGCGCCCGTTCCGCCGGATCCGGTATCCCGGCCGTGACCGCGTACGCCACCAGCGGGGACGCGCAGGCCAGCGCCACCGCGGCGGCCGCCGCCACGCTCAGCAGGTAGCCGCTGATCCGGCGGACCAGATCGGCGGCGGCCCCGACGTCGTGCTCGGTCAGCGCCCGGACGACGGCCGGGACCAGCACCAGGGTGAGCACCTGACCGGCCATCGCGGTGTAGGCCAGGTTGGGCACGCTGTTCGCGGTCAGGAAGGCGTTGGCGAAGAAGGTCGGCCCCAGCACCGCGCCGATGACGACCACCCGCAGCAGGCCGGTCACCCGGCTGACCAACGTCCAGATCGACACGGTCACCGAACTGCGGGCCGCGGTGGGGGGAGCAGTCACGAGCCGGCCACCGTGGCCCCGGCACGCCGCCGGGTGCGCGCCCGGGCGCGCCCGGACACTCGTCGCGCCAGCTTCCGGACCAGGCCCGCGACGGTGTGCCGGCCGCGGATCACCGCCGGCACCGGATCGTCCAGCGCGGCCACCGCGAACACCGGGCGGGACAGGTACGGCCGGACGAACCGGGCGACCGAGTAGTCCGGCCGGCGCAGGTAGTCACCGGCCGCCTGCAGGTCCCGGGTGAGGTCGATCCAGTGCACGCCCTGGGCCGGGGCCGGTTGCTCCGGCCGTTCGCCGAGCATCCGGTGGCGGTACTCGAGGGCCGGGAAGTCCACCCCGCAGCGGATCGCCAGCATCGAGGACAGGTTGTGCCGCGCGTTCACCTCGATGAGCTTGTAGCGCCCGTCCTTCGGATCGCGCTTGAACTCGACGTTCGCAAACCCCCGGTAGTCCAGGGCGGCCAGCATCCGCCGGCCGGCCTCGGCCACCTCCGGCAGGTCTCGGCTGACCACCACGCACGGCGAACCGGTCTCCGCCGGCGAGTTGCGGATCTTCGCCGCGGTCATCTCGACCAGCGGCTCGCCGTCGGCGAAGTAGGCGTTGTAGTTCGCCCCGCACAGCTCGTCGCCGCCGATCAGCTCCTGCGCGACCATCGCGAAGCCGGCCGCGGCGGCCGCCGCGTGGTGGTCCAGCGCCTGGTCCAGGTTGTCCACCCGGGTCCACTTGCGATGGAACACCGCCTTGTAGCGGTGGCTGACCAGCGGCTTGAGCACGGCCGGGAACCCGTGGTCGACGGCGAACCGGCGCAGGGCGGCGGCATCTCGCAGCACCGAGGTCGCCGGCGCGGCGACCCCGTGAGCCAGCGCGAACTCGTGGGTGGCCGACTTGTCCAGGCAGATCCGCACTGCGCCCGCCGGCGGGGCGGCCACCACCAGTCCCCGCGCGCGCAGCGCGTCGGCGTGTTCGGCGACCACGGCCACCACGATGTCCGACGGTGGCACCAGCAGGGCCCCGGGGTGTCGCTCGGCCAGCCGGTGGAGCACCGCGAGGAATCCCGCGGTGTCCCGTTCCGGGTGCGGGCACTCGACCCGCTCGCCGGCCCAGCGTGAGCCGTGGCCGAAGTCGTCGGCGTGGTAGCGCAGCACCACCACCGGGACCCCCATGCGGCCCAGCGACCGGATCACCGCCAGGCCCTGCATGCGACTGCCGATCACGATCGCGGGCTGCATGTCCACTCGTCAGCCACCCCAGTCTGTGTCGTCCCGGTCCGCCGCGCCGACCATTTCGCCGCAGTCTCGCCGCCGCCCGGACCGCAGGGAGGCTAGACGTGGTCTAGATGCGGTCGACGGCCGGGTCGCGCAGCCGGGATTGGAAGTGTTGCGCAGGCCGGAGAGGCCGAGCGCATTCCTGCAGCGCTGCACCACCCATCGTCTGGGCAGTAGGACGGGCGTGCTGCGGACTCGGTCGACCCTATAGCATCGCCGGGCCGCAAGCCTCGTCGTTGCGCGGCGGAGCGCGCGGGTGCGGGCGCGAGATCGGTTTCGTGAGGGGTGATGCCCAGTGGTCGTGAACGCCAACACCGGCCCAGCGGTCGTGGAAGGGCGGGCTGCACCGGCGAACGCCTGTCACGGCGTGGCGTTCTCGGTGTTCGCCTTCGCGCTGGCCATGGGCGCCATCATCCACGAGGCGCAGAGCCGGATGCCCGCGGTGATCACCATTCCGGTGGTGATCGCGGCGTTCGCGGTGCTCGTGCGGCCGTCGTCGCCGGTCCGGCTCGTGCTGCTGTTGGGCCTTCTCACGGTGGAGTGCGTCCTTCGGCTGCCCAACCCGTTCAACCACCAGATGCTGCTCGGCATTGTGGGCGCCACGCTGGGGTCGTGGTGGCTGTTGCTGCTTGTCCGGGCGCCGCGGGTCGCCCGTGATCCCGCGGCGCTCTACGAGAGGATCGCTCCGCTTCTGCGCGTCGCGTTCATTATCACCTGGGCGTTCGCGGCGTTTGCCAAGCTCAACAGCGGGTTCATCGACCCGGTAGCGACGTGCGCGGTGTGGATCCTGGAGTCGATCCCGGCCGTGCAGGTATGGCAGGCCCTCGCCCCGGCGGTGATCGCCGGGACGATCGCGCTGGAGCTGGCCGTGCCGACGTTGCTGCTGTTCCATCGCACCAGGCCGTGGGCGATCGTACTCGGGTTCGTGTTCCACGTCGTGTCGGCGCTTGCCGGGCACTCGTGGTTCTCCGGGTTCGGGTGGGCGTTCTACGTGCTCTTCCTGCCCCCGGTCGTGCTCGCCCGAGGGGTGGTCGTGGCCCGTCGAGCACTGCCCGAGCGTGTCCGCGCCCTCGTGGCGGCGGCCTATGCCCGGGGCCCCCTGACCATACTCGTGCTGAGTGGCGCCTTCATGGCCGCGCGCTACGGCGTTCTTCCCGCATTGCCGCCCACCCATTTCGTGGCCCGGCACTGGGGTGCCCAGTCGACGCCGCTGTGTCTCGGCTGGATGGGTTTCACCGGCTGGGTCCTGTATCGGTTGCGCGCGCATTGGCCGAGCGCCCCCGGCCCACGCGCTAGCCTCCGCGTGCGCAGCCCGATCATGTGGGTGTGCATCGCCGCGCTGCTACTGAACGCCTTGACGCCGTATCTCGGCGTCAAGACTCGGGCGGCGTTCACCATGTTCTCGAACCTGCGCACGGAGCCGGGTCACTGGAACCACCTCTTCATCCCCGAGTCGGTACGGGTTTCCGACTGGTTGGAAGGCGGCGACGTACGCTTCCTCAAGATCGACGATGCCGAATTGGCCCTGCTGATCGCAACCCGTGAGTCCGAGCACCTGCCGCTGCTCGGCGCCCGGATGCTGGTGGCTGAGTTCCCGAATGCCACCGTTCGGTACACCCTCAACGGCGTGGAGCGGGTGGCCTCTCCGGTGCAGGCGGACCCAGTGCTCGGCGCGCCGCCCTCGACCTTGCAGGAGCATTACGCTGCGATTCGTCCTTACGCTGACGGCGGCACCTGCAAACACTGACCAACGCTCTTTAAGGGTGTCAGCATTTCAGCGGCGATGATCAGCTCCTGCGCGACCATCTCGAAGCCGGCGGTCACCGCCGCGTCGAAGTGCTGCACGGCCTGGGTGAGGTCGTCCACCCGGGTCCACTTGCGCCGGAAGGCGGCCTTACCGGTGGCTGACCGTGGGATTGAGCACGCCGGGAAAGCCGTGCTCGGCCTCAAACCGGCGCAGGTCCGCGACGTCGCGTAGCGCCACCGTGGCCGGCGCGGGAACCAGGTGAGCCAGCGCGAACTCGTGGGTGGCGGACTTGTCCAGGCAGATCCGCACCGCGCCCACCGGCGGTGCCGCCACCACGAACCCCCGCGCGCGCGGCGCGTTGGCGTGTTCGGTGACCACGGTCACCGCGATGTCCGACGGTGGCACCAGGGGGTGCCGGTCGGCCAGCCGGTGGAGCACCGCGAGGAACCCCGCAGTGCCCGTTCCGGGTACTGCGGATCACGATCGCGGGCGCACGGCCACCCCTCTCTAGAGCCGGTCGGTGGCCGGGTCGCGCAGCCGGTTGCGGGTGTCGAGGACCCGGGCGGCATACCGCTCCAGCAACGCCCAGTCCACCGAGTCGTGATCGGTGAGCACGACCACCAGGTCGGCGGCCGCGACCTCGGCCTCGGCGCAGTCCACCATCGTGATTCCGGCCGGTACGTGCGCCGGGTCGATCATCGGGTCGACCGCGCGCAGCCCGGCGCCCAGCTCGGCGAGCAGCTTGGCCACCGCGATCGACGGGCTCTCCCGGGCGTCACCGGAGTTGGGCTTGTAGGCCAGCCCGATCAGCAGGATCCGGCTGCCGTTGACCGCCTTGCGGTCGGCGTTGAGGTGCTTGGTGGCCCGGCGCACCACGTAGTCGGGCATGTGGTCGTTGATGTCGTTGGCGATGTCGACGAACCGGAAGTTCTGTCCGAGCGAGCGCCGCACCTGCCAGGACAGGTAGGACGGGTCGATCGGCAGGCAGTGCCCGCCCACTCCCGGGCCCGGGGTGAACCGCATGAACCCGAACGGTTTGCTGGCCGCCGCGTCGATCACCGACCACACGTCGATGCCCAGATCGTGGCAGTAGATGGCCAGCTCGTTGACCAGCGCGATGTTGACGTGCCGGAAGGTGTTCTCCAGCAGCTTGGCCAGCTCGGCCTCGCGGGTGCCGCGTACCGGCACCACGGTGTCGACCAGGTCGGCGAAGAACGCCGACACCGCGTCCAGCGACGCGTCGTCGATCCCCGAGACGATCTTCGGGGTGTTGCGCAGCCGGTAGACCTGGTCGCCGGGGTTGATCCGCTCGGGGGAGAAGCCGACCCGGAAGTCCGTTCCGGCGCGCAGCGTCCCGCCGGCCTCCAGACGCGGCACCACGATCTCCTCGGTGGTGCCGGGGTAGGTGGTGGACTCCAGGATCACGCAACAGCCGGGACGCACGTGCGGGGCCAGGGTGTCGCAGGCCTTCTCGATGTAGGACAGGTCCGGGTCGCCGTCGCGCAGCGGAGTGGGCACCGAGACCACCGCGACGTCGAATCCGGCCAGGTCGGCCTCGTCGTGCGTCGGGTGGTAGCGGTCGGTGGCCAGCGCGGCGGCCACC
>JAJCYC010000296.1 GCA_029263115.1 Pseudonocardia sp.
TGCTCCAACCTGGCCAGCTTCCCGGACAGGGCCTCATTCGCCTCCAGCAGCTGCGCGATCTGCCCGGCCTGGCGCGCGACGACGACGATCAGCTCGTCACGCGACATCTCCTCCGGCTCAAGCACCGGAAGATCAAACCGCAGACCAGCCCATCACCCCGTGATCGACACGCCCACAGACCTGACCAGGCACGATCCGCGGGGCTGAATGTTTACGGCGGTAAGTGGCCAGGTCGATCTCCGATGCGCCGCCGCACCCGCGCCATCAGCGCGGTGTGGTCGATGCGGTCGAAGCACGCCTCGATGTCACCTTCGAGCACCCACTCGTAGTCACGCGGAGAGGACGCGAGAAAGTGAATCTCGGCGATGGCAGACCACCAGCCAACTACTCATCCAGCACCGCGCGCGGCGTGGTCGGCGGTGGTGACTCCTGAGGGCATGCTGGGACGTGAACACCTACGCTCAGTTGCGGGACGCCCTGCTCAAGTGCGCCGCGGAGGCGCCCGAGGCCATCGTCGTTGACCTGGCCGGGGTGCGCATCGAGCGGATCTCCGCGCTGTCGCTGTTTCCGACGGTGTGGATGCTTACGTCGGTCTGGCCTGAGGTGCCGTTGCTGCTGGCCGGTGCCCGCGGCTCCCTGGCCAGCGCCCTCGCGGCCAGCGCTGTTCCCCGGTCTGTGCCATGTCACCCGGACATCGAGTCGGCGCTGGACGCGGTGGGTCATCCGCCGGACCGCCGCCGGGTCGAGATCGAGCTGCCGGCGCTGGTCGACAGCTCGCGGTGGGCGCGGCGCTGGTTGGCCGAGCAGACGGCGAGCTTCGGGTTGCCGGAATGCGACGCCGCGGTCCTGGTGGCGTGCGAGCTGGTGGAGAACGCGCTCACCCACACGAGCGCCGGGTGCCGGCTGCGCCTGGAGTTGCATGCGGCCGGGCTGTCGGTCGCGGTCTCGGACGATGATCCGCACCCGCCGCGCGCGCTGATCCGGTCGATCCCGGGGTCTGCCTCGACCACGAACCCCATGTGCCCGTGGCCGGGCGCCATTCCGGCGTCCAGCGGCGCGCGACCCTCGTAGGGCCCCAGGAACACGACAGCCTTCATGTCGTCCCGGTTCGTGCGCGCCGCCGCGTGTACGCACCGATCTCGATGTCCATGGCCGGGTACGCGTGTCCTGGCGTCCCCACCCGGGTACCTGCGTGAGTGACCCGAGCGAGGAGGCGAGCGTGCTCCGAGTGAACGTGTACCTCGAGGACGGCCCAAGGATCGGGGCCGAGCTGACGCTGGAGGCCGGGCCGGACGGCCGGCCGCCGACCCGGCTCGTCGTGTCCGATCCGTTGAGCGATGACCCAGAGCACACAGGCGGCAGGGGCACGGCCTACCACCTGCACGAGCTGGACGAGGAGCGAGGAGCCTTCGTCTACCGCACGGGCGCGTCCGGGGACAGATAAGGCGGCGCCGGGCATCTCAACGCGGGGGAGATCGACGAGCGGAAGATCCTTCGGCAGCTCGGGGTGGCGTCTGCGGGTGACGACGAGCGGGGTGTGTTGGAGCGACTCAAGCGGGTGTTCTCGTGGCACCGCGCTCTGCTCGGTGCCGACCTCCTCGGGTTTGGGCCCATTCGGACCGGGAGGGTCCCTACGGGTCACCGTCCTACGCGAGGAGGGCCCGTGTCTGAGCCGACACCCGCACCCACCACCAGGCCGACCTGCCCGGTGCAGTCCTACAGCAAGGACGGCGCCATGCGGATCGACAAGGCGACCGACGTCGAAGAGTCCCTCAATGAGCGGATCGAGGCGCGATGCCGGGCCGAGGCCGACGAGCTGGACCGGAAGGCCGAGCAGCAGGCCGACCCGGCGCGACATGCAGGCCACGGTCTAGAGATGTGGATCGGCTTCAAGCTGTTCGCCGAGGCGTTCACCCCGGGGGAGCTCGTGCGGCAGGCCGTCGCGGCCGAGCGGGCCGGGTTCGACTTCGTCGAGATCAGCGACCACTTCCACCCCTGGCTGGACGACCACGGCCACTCCGGCTTCGCCTGGTCGATCCTCGCGGCGATCGCGCTGCGCACCGAGCGGATCGAGCTGGCCACCGGCGTCACCTGCCCGTTCATCCGCTACCACCCGGCGGTGGTCGCGCAGGCGGCGGCCACCGCCGCGCTGCTGTCGGACGGGTGGTTCGTGCTCGGGCTGGGCGCCGGCGAGCGGCTCAACGAGCACGTCGTGGGGCAGGGCTGGCCGGCGGTCGAGCAACGCCACAAGATGTTGCGCGAGGCGGTGGAGATCATCCGGCTCCTGTGGAGCGGTGGCTACCACTCCTACCGGGGCCGCCACCTGACGCTGGAGGACGCGCGGGTGTTCGACCTGCCGGCGCGTCCACCGCTGATCGCGGTCGCCGCCGGCGGGCCGAACTAGGCACGCCTGGCGGCCAGCCACGGCGACGGGCTGTTCGCCACCGAGCCCGGGCCTGACCTGGTCGAAGCTCACCGGGATGCCGGCGGGATCGGACCGCGGTACTGCGAGGTGCCGCTCGCTTGGGCGCCGGACGAGGCCACGTCCGCCGCGTCGGCCCGGCGGCTGTTCCGGTTCCGCCACTCGGCTGGACGGTGCAGGCCGAGCCGGGCCACCGGTCATGCGGCGGGAGAGACAGCGTGTGATCGTGCGCGATCGACCCGGGTGCGGCCGGTCCGGCGCGCGGTCCGCCGCCGGGTGTCGTCGAGCTGGGCACGGACATTGGACCGTGCGGCCCGCAGTACCTCGGCTCGTCGACGTCCGTCCATCATGTTGGCGCCCATCACCGCGAGATCGTGCGCGTCGGGTGTGAGCAGGTGTACCCGCGCACCGCTCGCGCGCAGCAGGCGCACCTCGGACTGGACGTGCTCGGTCGCCCATCGCCGCCACCAGCGCTGCAGCCTGCCCAGCGGTCCGGGTCGCAGCGACGCCATCGGCGCCAGCACCCACACCTCCTCGTACCCGAGCGCGAGGTCGGCGTTGCTCGGTGAGCAGACCGCCCCGTCAACATAGGGCACCTGGCCCACGTCCACCGGCTCGAACCAGCCGGGCACCGCGCAGGAAGCCATCACCGCACGTGCGGGGGACACCCGGGGGGCTCCCCGGCCGCCGAATTCCATCCGGTCACCGGTCCGGTAGTCGGTGGCGACGACCCGGGTTCCGGTGGGCCAGCGGCGCCCGTCGTGCAATCCGCCCACGGCGTTCTCTACCCGAGTGAGTGTGCGCCGTCCGCGCGGCACCAGCGCGGCGCCCAGCGCGGCCGGCCGCACCCGGAACGGGTTGCGGGCCGCCCGCAGCAACAGCGGCAGTGAGCCCAACCCGGGCCTGGGCAGCAGCGGCCAGGCAGGTTCCCCGTCGAGGTCGAAGACCGGGCCCGCCATGTCAGGGAGCTGGGTGGCGGTCCTTGCCTCGAGCGCGGTCGCCGGCCGGGCGACCCGGGCCACCGCCCGGCCACCGAGTTGGCCCGCGCACAGATCGTCCACGCTCATCCCGCCGCGCAGCATCATCGTCAGGACGGCGCCGGCCGACGTGCCGACGATCAGGTCGGGATTGCCGATGTCGCACCCGGTCACGTCCCGCACGGCGGCGAGCGCGCCGAGGTTCCATGCCGCGCCGAGAAAACCACCTGCACCCAGCACCAGTGCTCGTCGTCCGGATGTGCCTGGCTGAGGTCGCATTCCAATGACTACCCATCGGTAGAACGGTCAATCCTCAACGGACCTGTCAAGGAGTGCCACAAATCACATCGTGGCCTTGTTGGGCTGGAGAGCCCAGCTCGGGCTGACGGCTTCCCGGCCAGCCGCCCGTTCGAGCGGCCAATCGGGCAGCAGCAGAGCGGGCCGGTGCCGGGGCTGCGCTACGGGCTCACCGCCCGGGCGGCGGCCGAGCCGAACTGTGCGGCCGGACGACGCGTAGAGGTGGCGCCGGCGGTCTGTGCAATGAGCAGCGGGGCCCGGGTCGAGGCCGACGGCGCAGCGTGAGTGGCGCCGCGTCGAGCACGGAGCGCGCCCACCACGTCCCGAAGATCGCGATAGTCCCGGGCCGGGAGCTGCATCAGCTCAGTGACACAGCCGGCTGCGGCACCCCAGTGCTGTGCGTGCGCCACGATCTCCCATCGCGGGGCGGGAAACGGCAGCCCCGCGAGCACCTCGCGGATGCCCACGGTGTTCAGATCGATGCTGATGCGTGCCATGGCGTCTCCGTTCCGGTGCTTACCTGAAACGTCGTTGTCGGTGTGGGCAGTCGCCCAGCAGCGGAGGATGCAAACGTGAATCACTCGAACAGGCGACACTCCGTCGAGAGGAAGAGTCCGCGCCATCAGGCCGTCGTTTCCGGCTCGCCGCGGGTGTGACAGTGGCGGGACCTGGGTATTCGTCGTGGGTGACCAGATCAGCGACGACGACGCGAGAGACCGAACGCAAGTACGACGTCGATGAGGCGGTGCTCGCCGCGCTGGACAGCGACCGGTACCTGGCGCTGCACGACGCGATCGACCGGTTGCTCACCGATCCGCCACTGGCCCGCCGCGCTCGCCGATCCGCCGCCCGTGAGCTGCCGCGTGGTGTCTGGCGGGCGTGGAAACGGACGGTCAAGCGAATGCGGGTGGTCACCACCACACCCGACAGCCCGGAACGTGACCGGGCGCTGCACGAGACCCGCAAGGCCGCCAAGCGGCTGCGCTACTACGCAGTGGAGGTCGCCGTCCCGGACGTCGGCGAGCCGGCGAAGCGGATGCGCCGCCGACTCAAGGATCTGCACGGCCCGCTCGGTGACCACCAGGACACCGTGGTCGCCCGCCCGGTGATCCGGGAGCTCGCGGTGCAGGCACACCTCGACGGTGGAAACGGCTTCGCCCACGGCATGTTGCACGGGTTGGAGGCCGAGCGGGCTGAGCGGGCCGAGCGCGACCTGCCCGGTCGGTGGCGGTCGTTGAACCGCCGCAAGTCCGCCAAGTGGCTCGGCTGAATGTGAAAGCGGTCACGCCTGACATCGCGTAGCCGGCCGTGTGGCGGGTACGCAAATTGTGGCTGGAAACCCGACGAAGGAGGAATCGTGGGCATTTTCGACAAGATCAAGGGCAAGGCCAAGGAGAGCGCCGGCACCGCCACCGGCAGCGACGACCTGCGCCGAGAGGGGCAAGCGCAGCAGCGCAAGTCCGACGAGGAGATGAAGGCCAGCCGTGCCCGGCTCGATGCGGAGCGGCACGAAGACCGGGCCGATCGGCACGAGGACACGGAGCGGCGCCACCAGGGCACCTGACTTCCCTCGAACGCCCCCGGGGCCCGGCGCCGCATGCGCCGGGCCCCGGTGCGTGGACTGGGCCGACAGACACCCAGGACCGTCGGTTGTGAAGACCGCGGGAGCCACCAGGCACCCTTACGTCTCCGGCCGCGACGCTACCCGCGCGGTGAGGATCCGCAGCCGGCGCAACTCCCGCCGCTCGTCGACCGTCCAAGCACCCCAGATCCGTCCCGTGCTCCAGTGCCCATTCGAGGCAGGACGCCGATATCGGACAGCGCCCGCAGACCGCTTTCGCCCGGGCGGTCTGCCGTTGTGCCGGTGGCCCGTCGCCGACCGGTAAGAACAGCTCCGGGTCGTGATCACGGCAACGGGCAGCGGCCCAGCTCGGTGATAAGGGAGTCATGTGGTCGATCCGATGTCGCGGGTTTCAGTCGATCTCTGGCACGTGTCGATACCCCACCGGCGAGCGTCGAAACCGCCGTACGAACAGCTCACACCCCGATCGGTCGCGCGGACCTCCGCTCAGCCTGGATCCACCGTCGAAATGGGTCCTTGATGGTGAGTCGTAACGCACGAATGCCCCTCTGAGCTGGGAGAATGTGGCTTGCGAAGGTCACATTGGTCCGCACAGAAGGGCATCCGCTGGATGCGACTATCTC
>JAJCYC010000297.1 GCA_029263115.1 Pseudonocardia sp.
GCGATCTGGCTGGCCGACATCCCGGGGGTCACCCCGACGGCGGTCGAGGAGATCGTCCGCTGGGCCTCGCCGGTGTCGTTCATGCGCCGCACCGTGGCCGAGACGGCGACGGAGGTGGAACTGTCCGGGCAGCCGTTGCGGCCTGGCGACAAGCTGCTGATGTTCTACGGCTCGGCGAACCGGGACGAGGCGCACTTCACCGACCCGAACCGGTTCGACGTGCGCCGCTCCCCCAACCCGCACGTCGGCTTCGGCGGGCCCGGTCCGCACTTCTGTCTGGGCGCGCACCTGGCGCGCCGCGAGGTCTCGGTGATGTTCCGCGAGCTGCTCGGCCGGGCACCGAGCATCCACACCACCGGCCGCCCGGTCCAGCTGAAGTCGTCGTTCATCAACGGCATCAAGCACCTGCCGGTGGCAATCGGGTGATGGCCGGGCGCGGGGCGTAACGGGTCACAGATCAGTTACGACGGATGGTCGTGGTCGGCGCGACCACCCAGCTCCCGAGCCCCGAGGCGGCCCGCTGCCATGCCGAGCATTCCGATCGCCGACCCGCACGCCACCCGGCCCGTCACCGCGGTCGGGGGGCGTCCGGGCACCGGCGGCCCAGGCGCGCGGCACGCGGCAGTGGGGTACCCGTCGGGCGAGGGTGCCGGGCCCACGAACGCGCAGCGGGTCCGCCCCTATGTGGCCGGCGATCCCAGGGTCCGGTTCGGACCCGCCGCCCCGCCCCCGGGCCAGTGCGCCGCGCCTCCACCCGCCGTGCGATCGGCCGCACCTCGGCCCGCCGGCCTCGACCCGGTGCCTCCGGTCGAGGTGCCGCGGCAACGTCAGGGGTCGCGGGTGGCGCAGCGGGTGACGCGGCGCCCCGCGCACATCCCGCCGGCGGCGGTCGCAGCCCGACCGGCGGTTGTCGGCCCCCGGTCCGCGGCGGTCGAAGCCCGCTCGGCGACCAAAGGGCCGCGGCCGGCGCCGGCCCGCCGGGAATCGCACCGGGCCGTCCCGGCCGGCCCGACCCGCGCACAGGGCATACTTGCCGCCGGGGTGGCGCTGAGCGGCTATCTCACCCGCACGGTGTCGATGCTCGGGCTGCTCGCCGTGGTCGGGATCATCAGCGGCACCGCGCCGGACGGCGGCGCCCCGGCCGCGCCGGACTCCTCGGTGTCCAGCTCACCGACGCCGCGGCGCTGACCCTCGCCGGGCCGCACCGGCTCAGCCATGCGGCGGGCGACCGGACGGCAGGCAGCACCAGCGCGGGACTGACTCGGCCCGGACCCAGCGCCACGCGCCGAGCCTCAGGCGGCGTCGGACTGGGCGACCTGCGCCTTCATCACCGCGTCCACGATGCCCATGACCAGACCGCGGGAACCGAGCCGGTAGCCGAACTCCTCCCACGACAGCAGCTCGCGGGACAGCAGCTCGCCCACCGGACCCGGGTAGACCCGGGTGGCCCGGAACGCGGCCGCGCGCAGCCTCATGCGTTCGTGGTGGTCCATCGTTGCGTGCACAGACATCCTGGCACCTCCGCCTTGCTCCGACGACTTCGGCGGGCGTTCTCTGCACTGAGTCGCAAACCCGAAGCACACATGGTTACCCACTTTCGAGCGCTGAGTCACTAGCCGTACCGAATAGTGACCGGTTTCTCGCGCCCACCGGGTTCAACGAGCGCCGAGCGGTCCGGAAGCTCCGCCGATCGGACGCCGGTCACGTTCCTGCCCTGCTCCGTTTGCCGGGCGTTCACCAGCCGGGCGGCACTGGCGACCGGCCCGCAGGCGACGTACAGTGTACGTATGTGGATTCCGGACACCGCTCGCTGGGCGCTGACACACGGCCTGATCCGGCTCGTGCTGCGGCGTGAGACACGGCGGGGCAACACGAACGCGCTGTTCCTCACCGACCCGGCGGTGCGGGACGACCCGTACCGGCACTACGAGCTGCTGCGCGGCCCCGAGCCGTTCGCCCAGGGCCTCGCCGGCAAGCTCACCGTGCACCACGCGGTGGCCACCGAGGTGCTGCGCCGCGACGACCTGGGCACCGCGTCGTTCGGCGGCGCCCCGGCCCCGGTCCGGCGACTACTGGCCCGCGCGGGCGGCGGCCGCAGCGTGATCGAGCCACCCTCGATGCTCGCGGTCGACCCGCCGGACCACAGCCGCTACCGCAAGCTGGTCACCCGGGCGTTCACCGCGAAGGCGGTCGCCGCGCTGCGGGTGCGCACCGAGCAGGTGGCGGGCGAGCTGCTCGACGAGCTGGCCCGCGACCACGCCGGTGAACCGGTCGACCTGGTCCGCCGGTACGCCTCCCAGCTGCCGGTGATCGTGATCTGCGAAATCCTGGGCGCGCCGGTGTCGATGCGGGAGAAGTTCCTCACCTGGGGCGACGCTGCGGCCACCTCGCTCGACCCGGGCATGTGCCTCGCGGCGTTCAAGCACGCCCAGCAGGGCATCGACGCGCTGCTGGACTGGATGCGCGGGCACTTCGAGCAGCTGCGCCGCAGCCCCGGCGAGGACGTGCTGTCCCAGCTGGTGAACGCCTCCTCCAACGGCACCGACGCGGACGGCGAGCGACTCACCGAGACCGAACTGCTGGCCACCAGCCTGCTGGTGCTGGCCGCCGGCTTCGAGACCACGGTGAACCTGATCGGCACCGGCATCCAGCTGCTGCAGGACCACCCCGAGCAGCGCGCGCGGCTCGCCGCCCAGCCGGCACACTGGCCGGGCGCGGTGGACGAGATCCTGCGTTTCGACTCCCCGGTGCAGCGCACCGCGCGCCGGGCCCTGCGCGACACCGAGATCGCCGCGGTGCCGATCCGGGCCGAGGAGATCGTGATCGTGCTGCTCGCGGCGGCCAACCGCGATCCCGAGGTGTTCACCGACCCGGCCCGGTTCGACGTGACCCGGCCGAACGCCGGCAAGCACCTGTCGTTCTCCAGCGGCGTGCACCACTGCCTGGGCGCGCAGCTGGCCCGGATGGAGGGCGAGGTGGCGTTGCGCGCGCTGACCGAACGGTTCCCCGGGCTCACCATGGTCGGGCGCCCGCACCGCCGGCCCACCTCGAACCTGCGTGGCTACGACTCGCTCACCGCCCGACTGGAGACCCGCACCCGGGTCGGCTGAGCGCAGCTGGCCCGATGCGGGCGGCCACCACCGCGACCGCGCGCGGGTCCCCGGTATCGCTCGTCACCGCCGCACGCCGCTGCCGCTCAGCGCTCGTCGAAGCGGTCCGGGATGACCAGGTGCAGCACGAACCCGATCAGCGCGACCACGATCGCGCCCAGGAACGCCGGCCAGAACCCGTCCACGCTGAACGGCACCCCGACCTGCTCGGCGAGGTAGCCGACCAGCAGGAACAGCAGCGCGTTCACCACCAGGCCGATCAGCCCGAGGGTGAGCAGGTAGAACGCGCAGCCGACGGTCTTGATGATCGGCTTGAGCACCGCGTTCACCACGCCGAAGATCAGCGCCACGACCACCAGGGTGCCGATCCGGACGGTCTCGTCACGGCCGCCGAGGTTGATGCCGTCGACCAGCAGGGTGGCGATCCACAGCGCCACCGCGTTGACCGCGACCTTGATCGCCAGTGCCAGCATCTCAGTCCACCAGCGCCTGGTGGACCAGCGTGCGCAGCTGGGAGCGGATGGGATGGGTACTCGAGGGCATCAGCTGGGTGAAGACCATGGCGGTGAGCTCCTCCTTCGGGTCGACCCAGAAGGCGGTGCTGGCCGCGCCGCCCCAGGCGAACTCCCCGACGTTGCCGACAACCTTGGTCGCCGCCGGGTCGAGGGTGACCGAGAATCCCAGACCGAACCCGACGCCGATCAACGGGGTCTCGGCGAACACCGGCCGGCCGAAGGTCGCCAGGTCCACGCCCCCGGGCAGGTGGTTGCGGGTCATGTAGGCCACCGTGCGCGGGCCGAGCAGCCGGACGCCGTCCAGCTCACCGCCACGCAGCAGCAGCTGGGTGAAGCGGTGGTAGTCACCCGCCGTGGACACCAGCCCGCCGCCGCCGGAGAGCAGTACCGGTGGCCGCCGCTTGGCCTCGCCCAGCGGATTGCGCGCGACCCGCCCGGTTTCGGGGTGCGGGCTGTAAAGCGCGGCCAGCCGGCCAGCCCGTTCGTCGTTCACCCAGAACGTCGTGTCGGTCATGCCCAGCGGGCCGAGCACGTGCTCGACCAGGTACGCGTCCAGCGGCTGCCCGGACACCACCTCGACCAGCCGGCCGAGCACGTCGGTGGCCACCGAGTACACCCACTCGGTGCCCGGCTCGGCGATCAGCGGCAGTCCGGCCCAGACCTCGCAGGCCGCCGCGAGGTCGAGCCCCGGGCCGGAGTTGAACTCGAAGCCGTGCCGGCGGTAGATGGCGTCGACCGGGTGGGCGTGGTGGAAGCCGTAGGTCAACCCGGCGGTGTGGGTGAGCAGGTGCCACACCCGGATCGGCCCGGCGGCCGGCACCGTCGCCGGCTGCAGCGCGGAGCCGCCGGCGTACACCCGGGGGTTGGCGAACTCCGGCAGCCACCGGTCGATCGGGTCGTTCAGCTCCAGCAACCCCTGCTCGACGAGCATCATCGCGGCCACCGAGGTGACCGGTTTGGTCATCGAGTAGATCCGCCACAGGGTGTCGACCTCGACCGGCAGGTCGGCCTCGACGTCGCACCGGCCCTGGGCACCGACGTGCACCACCTTGCCGCGCCGGGTGATCACCGTGAGCAGCCCGGCCAGCCGCCCGTCGTCGACGTAGCGGGCGAAGTGCCGGTCGATCCGGGCCAGCCGGGCGGCGTCCATCCCGACCTCACCCGGGTCGACCCGCTGGGCCAGCGGCGAGGACCGCCGCGACGTGAGGTCCATGATCGATGAGCCTACCGGTATGCGGGAGAACCGGGTCGATCGTCTATCGCTGGACGAGTGGTCCGCAGCCCCGCAGGCATCCACCCGGACACCCGCCGAATGCGACTGGCCCAGGTCCCGGCCCAGGTACCGGCGGGCCCCCGCGGCCTCGGCAGTGTGCGCTAGCGTTCGGTCGTGGCCACCACGTGGAACGACCTGGTCTCCTACATCCGGGTCCGGTACGAGATCTTCCGGCAGACCGAGCGCACCCTGGACTTCGACCTGCCCACCCGGGACGGGCGCACCCAGCGGGTGGCCGTGCACCACGTCGGCGACGACGGCATGGGTGACGGCACCGAGTGGATCCAGATCGAGTCGCCGATCGCCCGGGCCGACGGGGTGGACCTTCGACGGCTGCTGGAACTGGCCGGCGAGTCGGCGGTCGGCGGGGTGGCGGTGGCCGGCGGGGTGGCGATGTTCCGGCACGCCGCCGCGCTTTCCGAGCTGAACCTGACCAGGTTCGACGGCCCGTTCCAGTTGGTGGTGTCCCGGGCCGACGAGCTGGAGCACCAGCTCACCGGCGCCGACCACTTCTAGTCGCGCCCGGGTCCGAGGCTGGCCAACAGCACCGCGGCGCACAGCAACCCGGCCCCGACCACACCCGCCGCGCCCAGGCGCTCGCCGAGCACCAGCACGCCGAGCGCGGTGGCGGTGAGCGGCTCGAGCGAGTAGGCCAGCGCGGTTGGCATCACGCCGAGGAACGCGACCAGGCCGAGGCCGGCAGCGCTCGGCGGGAAGGTCAGCCCGACGGTCAGCCCGGCCACCGGGCCCAGCAGCAGCCCGCCCAGCCCGAATCCGAAGCCGATCGTCTGCAGCGCGCCGAGCCCGGCGACCGGCCGTCGGCCGAGCAGGGTGATCACGGCGAACGCGGCGGCGGCGACCAGGGCCAGCGCCACCCCACCCGGCGCGCCCCTGGCGGCCGACTCGGGGCCCCGCACCAGCAGCGCCAGCCCGGTGGCCGCGAGCAGTACCGCGAACGCCACGGCCGGCGGCGGTGGACGGCGCTCGCGCAGCGCGTCGGCGGCCAGCACCAGGATCGGTGCCGCCCCGAGGGTCACCAGGGTGGCCAGCCGCACCGAGGTGAGCGCGACCGCCGCGAAGTACGCCGCCTGGTACGCGGTGGCCGCCAGCGCCACCAGCAGCACCCGACGCCGGGCGGCCGCGCCGGGCAGCGCCAGCCGGCCGAGCAGCCCGAGCACCACCAGCACCAGGCGGTGGGGTTCGGGACGCGGCACACTGTGGACCTGACCGGTGCGCCGGTCGTGGGGGGAGGAACGGTCGGGATGAGCATCCGTGATGACCTGCACCGCCTGGTCGACGAACTCGACGAGACGGTTCTGCCCGATGCCGCTCGCCGGCTGGCCGAGTTGGCGCAGCGGGGTCGTGCCGGTGTCGATGAGACGCCGAGGCCGCGATGACCGAGTTCCGCCGACGGAATCCGTGGGTTGGCTCCATCCGCTCGGGTCGCGGTGACCTTGCACGGCGCTCGGGCGAGATCCTGCTCGAGGAGTTCGGGCGCCGGGCGCGGTGATCGTCGACACTGGTCCGCTGGTGGCTACACTGGACTCCGACGACCAGGATCACGCCGCGTGTCCGCACCTGGTCAGACGTGGTGCCCCCGGCAGGATTCGAACCTGCGACGCACGGTTTAGGAACGTTCGCTAAGTCGTGGTCCAGGTGCTCAACCAGGGCTTTCGGTGCACGCGGGGGTGGACTCGGTGCTCATCCAGGTCACCTGGGCGCAGGGTTTCATCCCCCAACTCATCCCCCAGGGTCCCGGAAAGGTCATGTTTTAGCACGTCAGACCGCATGTGATGGCTGCTTCGGGGTTGCGGGAGTGGTGGCGGAGGGCAGCGGCGATGTTGGTCCAGCCGGCCAAGCGCAGGATGGTGATCGCGGTATTGCGCAG
>JAJCYC010000298.1 GCA_029263115.1 Pseudonocardia sp.
CGAGCGCTGGAACCTGGTCAACAAGGTGGTGCCCAAGGAGGAGCTGCTGCCGACGGCCAAGGCCTGGGGCGAGAGGATCGCGGCCTACAGCCCGACCGCGCTACGCTACCTGAAGGCGTCGTTCAACGCCGACACCGACCACCAGGGCGGCCTGTCCGCGCTGGCGATGGCAGGCCTGGACTCCTACGCGCAGACCGACGAGGCCAGGGAGGGCGCGGTCGCCTTCGCCGAAAAGCGAAAGCCCGACTTCGCCAGGTACGTCAAGACCTACTAGCGGGCGTTGCGGAAGCCGGCGCAGTGAACACGGACGGCACGACCACGGACGGCACCGTGACGGTCGGCACTTCCGTGCACGACCAGATCCTCACCGTTACCCCGCAGCGGCGGCGCGCACTGCTGGGCCGGATCGCCGACGCCGGCATCGACCACGTCGTGGTGGCCGACCATGTCAGCTTCCACGGTGGCACCGGCTTCGACGGTATGGTCGGCGCGGCGACCGCGCTGGCGACCGAGGACCGGGTGCGGGTGTTGATCGGGGTGTACCAGCTGGCGCTGCGGCACCCGATGACGGTGGCCCGCCAGCTCGCCTCGCTGACCGGCATGGCCCCGGGTCGGTTGATCCTGGGTGTCGGGGTCGGCGGCGAGGACCGCTCGGAGGTCACCAACTGCGGCGTCGACCCGGGTACCCGCGGCCGGCGGATCGACGAGAGCCTCGCTGTGCTTCGCCGGCTGGCCGGCGGTGAGGCGGTGGAGCACGACGGGGAGTTCTTCCGGATCGGGTCCGGCGCGGTGTTGCCGGCGCAGACGCCGCAGGTACCGATCCTGATCGGCGGCAAGTCCGAAGCCACCGTCCGGCGTACGGTGGAGCACGGCGACGGCTGGCTGGCCATGTTCGTCTCGCCACGCAGGTTCGCCGAGTTCGTCGGGCAGATCGCCGCCCTGGCCGGCGAGACCGGCCGTGCGGTGCCCGATCAGCACGGATTCGAGGTTTGGTGCGGGCTGGCCGCTGACCCGGATGCCGCCCGGGACTGTGTGGCAGCGAAGATGCAGGAGCTGTACAAGCTGCCGTTCGAGAAGTTCGAGCGGCTCTGCCCGGCCGGAACTCCCGCTCAGGTGGCCGACTTCCTGCGGCCTTACCTGGAAGCCGGTGCTCGCTCGATCAGCTTGGTACCGTGCTCTCCTAGTTGGGAGGAAGCGGTCGACTCGGTTGCCGAGATCCGGGCGCTACTCGTCGGGTAGCCGCTCCGGCCCGAAGGTTGGCGTCAAGGGGAGACGCGGACGACCACCTCGGTGTCGGTGGCCCGCTCGACCCGCACGGTGAAGCCCTCGGCCTGAGTCTCCCCACCCACCGGCAGCGTGATGAGCTGCCCGGCGACCTCGATCGTCGCCTGGTCCCCCTGCACGCCGATCAACTTCGCGGTGACGCCCAGGATCGACACCTCAGGAGTGCCGTCCCGGACGAAGGTAACGGTGCACCCGCCGAGGTCGCACTTGGTGGGCGAGCTGTCCCGGCCGCCGGACCCGCCGCCGCACGCGGTGAGCAGGCCCAGCGTGCTGGCGAGGACGGCCGCGGTGAGAGCGGAGGTGGTGCGGCGGAGGGAAGAGCGCATGAGTCCACCTTAGAGGTGAGGCGGAAGCCATCCGAACGAGACGGGGAGCGACGAATGCCGGGTGACGCGACCCGAAATCCGCGTCACCCGGCGATCAGCCGGCGTAGTCGTCGTCGCGCGAGGTGGGAACCGGCCTCGGGCTGGCCGCCGGCATCTCGAAGCTGAGCGCTTCGCCGAGGACCGGCAGCCCGTCATCGGAAGACAACCCGTCGAACGAGTCGTCACCGCGCGAGCCGGCAGTGTCGCCGTCGGGGTCGTACCGGTTGATCTGCTCCTCAGCTCGTGCGGTGCCTGCGAGGCCCATGCCGAGAGCGGCGAGACCGGCCACCGTCGTGATGACCCGGGTGAGCCGTCCGACAGTCAACGTCATCTCTTCTTTCCTTCCACGTACGGCGACCGCCGTACCGTCTTTGGGTGCACGACCACGGTGACATACATAGCCGATCGCGTTCAGCCGCGTAGGCCGCATTCCGGACAGAATGCGACCCCCGCCCGGTGAGTGAGATCCGGTCGAGGGCCGACTGAGCTAGAGCAGCCCTCCGTAACCGGAGTCGTCCTCGTCCTCGTCCTCGTCCTCGTCCGAGTCGTAGTCGTCCTCGTCCGAGTCGTCGTCCGAGTCGTCGTCCGAGTCGTCCGAGTCGTCCTCGTCGTCGTCGAACTCGCTGGAGGCACTGGCGGGATTGGCCTCGGTGCCGGAACGGGTCGAGGTGCTCTCCTCGTCCTCGTCCTCGTCCTCGTCCGAGTCGTCCGAGTCGTCGTCGTTGAATGAACGGTCGCGGCTGTCGTCGTCGTCGTCCCGAGGGCCGGCGGTGGTCATCGACGGCATCTCGAAGCTGTGCAGCTCCGCGCTGTCCATCGTGTCGGTCGGCAGGGCTGCCATGTCCTCGTCGTCGGCGACCTCTGTCGAGTCGTACCCGTCGGCCGCCCCCTCGAGGCCGGGGGTGTCGGCGAACGCGGTCCCGGCGAACGCCGAACCGAAGGTGGCCATTCCGACGACGGCGGCGCTGGTCCGCAGTGCCCGGCGGTCGGACTTGGTCATTCGAGGGGGTCCTCTCGTCATGCCGCGGCGGGGAGCGTGCAGATCGCGGCTGGTGAAAAGTCCAACGAGGCACGCCGTGACGAGATGCGACCGGTACGCAACGCAACCGAAAGGAGGCACTCACTGGGCCGATCGGTGTAAGCCGGTGGCTCTCAGTCGACGGGGGCGGGACGTCGAGCCGTAGCCCGGCTGAGGCAGGCCGCGACGGTTGCTGCGTCGACCACGTCTTCGACCGAGCAGCCTCGTGACAAGTCGATCCACGGTCGGGCCAGGCCCATCACGATCGAGCCGATCGCCCGACGGCCACCCAACCGCTCGGCCATCTTGTAGCCGATGTTCGCCGAGTC